>NZ_JALXVH010000046.1 GCF_025149945.1 Kocuria sp. p3-SID1428
GGGGTCGTCTGCGCGGGAGCCTCGGACGGGACGGGGTTCCTCAGCGCTCGAGGTGCTCCACGAGCCTGGGGGCGATCCCGATGTAGGTCTGCGGCGTGAGCTGGGACAGGCGCTGCTCGGCGGCCTCGGACAGCCCGAGCTCGGCCACGAACTCCTGCAGGCGCTGCTGATCCACGCGGTGGCCGCGGGTCAGGTCCTTGAGGCGCTCGTAGGGGTTCTCCATGCCGGGGGTCCCGGCGATCGCCTCGGCGCGCATGACGGTCTGGATCGCCTCTCCCAGGACCTCCCAGTTCTCGTCGAGGTCGGCGGCCAGGACATCGTGGGCCACATCCAGGCGCTGCAGGCCCTTGGCGACGTTCGAGGTCGCCAGCAGCGAGTGCCCGAAGGCGGTGCCGATGTTGCGCTGGGACGACGAGTCCGTGAGGTCGCGCTGCCAGCGCGAGGTCACGAGCGTGGCTCCCAGGGTGTCCAGCAGCGCGCACGAGATCTCCAGGTTGGCCTCGGCGTTCTCGAAGCGGATCGGGTTGACCTTGTGCGGCATGGTCGAGGACCCGGTGGCGCCCTCGACGGGGACCTGGCGGAAGACGCCGATCGAGATGTAGGACCAGATGTCCGTGCAGAGGTTGTGCAGGATGCGGTTGAACCGGGCGACGTCCGCGTAGAGCTCGGCCTGCCAGTCGTGCGACTCGATCTGCGTGGTCAGGGGGTTCCAGCTCAGCCCCAGCCCCTCGACGAAGGTGCGCGAGACCTCCTGCCAGTCGGCCTCCGGTACGGCGGTCGTGTGCGCGGCGTAGGTTCCGGTGGCGCCGTTGATCTTGCCGAGGAACTGCGTGGAGCCGATCCGGGTGAGCTGGCGGCCCAGGCGATGGGCGAAGACCGCGAGCTCCTTGCCCAGTGTGGTGGGCGTGGCCGGCTGGCCGTGGGTGCGCGAGAGCATGGGGGCCTGTGCGCTGTCGGCGGCCAGCTGGGAGATCTGCTCCACGAGCTCGCGGGCGGCCGGGGCCCAGACCAGCTCGACGGCATCGCGCACGCCCACGGCGTAGGCGAGGTTGTTGATGTCCTCGGAGGTGCAGGCGAAGTGCACCAGCGGGATCAGGTGCTCGAGGCCCAGCGCGGGCAGCCGGTGCCCGATGTAGTACTCGACGGCCTTGACGTCGTGGACGGTCACGGCCTCGATCTCGGCTAGCTCGGCGATGCCCTCGGCGCCGAAGTCCTCGACGATGCGGCGCAGCCCGTCGATCTGCTCCTGGCTCAGCGGCTCGATCCCGGGCAGCACGCGTCTGGCGCACAGGTGGATGAACCACTCGACCTCCACGTGGATCCGGTTGCGGTTCAGCGCCGCCTCCGAGAGGTGGTCGATCAGCGGGGCGACCGCCGGGCGGTAGCGCCCGTCCAGGGCTCCGAGGGCCAGGGGCGGCTCGAGCCCGCCGAGCGGGATGCGGGCCGTGGGATCGTCGGTCGAGGGTGCGGAAGACTGAGACATGCAGACATTCTTCCATCCTCGGGCGGTGTCCCGAGGCCTGCCGCGAGTGCGCGCGCCTCGAGCGCACGATCTGTCCGGAGCGGGCTCGGCGCCCGGTCCTCGTGCGGCGGCCCGGCGCTACAGTGGGGATCATGTCCTCCGTCACGCCCCGCGCCGCCCTGTCCGCCCTGCCCGACTACGCCGCGGGCCGTCCCCCGCAGGCCGTCGCGGGCCTCGAGGCCTTCAAGCTGTCGTCCAACGAGAATCCGTGGGGTCCCGTCCCGGCGGCTCAGGAGGCCATCGCCCAGGCGGCCCAGCGCATGCACCGCTACCCGGATCCCACGGCCGCGCCGCTGCGCGAGCGGATCGCCCAGCACCTGGGCGTGCCCGCCGATGACATCGTGACCGGCGCCGGAAGCCTGGGCGCCCTGACCCAGATCATCGCGGCCTTCGCGGGAACCTCCTCCGACGGCACGGGCGATGAGGTCATCTACCCCTGGCGCTCTTTCGAGGCCTACCCGATCGTCGTGGGGACCGCAGGCGCCGTGAGCGTGCAGGTCCCCAACCTGCCGGACGGCTCGCACGACCTCGAGGGCATGCTCGCGGCCATCACCGAGCGCACCCGCGTGATCCTGCTGTGCTCGCCGAACAATCCCACCGGCCCGTCGCTGCGCCAGGACGAGACGGAGCGCTTCCTGGCCCGGGTGCCCGAGGGCATCCTCGTGGTGCTGGACGAGGCCTACCTCGAGTTCCAGGGCGACCCGGAGCTCGTCGAAGGCGTGCGCACCTACCGCGCCCACCCGAACGTGGTCGCGCTGCGGACCTTCTCCAAGGCCCACGGCCTGGCCGGTCTGCGCGTGGGGTACTCGCTCTCGCAGCCGGAGGTCACAGCCTCGCTGCGCAAGGTCGCGACCACGTTCGCGGTGACCGAGATGGCCCAGACCGCGGCGATCGCCTCGCTCGATCACCTGGAGCAGGTCCAGGAGCGGGTCCAGCGCATCGTCGACGAGCGCGAGCGCGTCCTGGCCCGGCTGGCGGAACTGGGCTGGGACGTCCCGCAGACGCGCGCGAACTTCGTGTGGCTGCGGCTGGGCGAGGACGCCCGCCGCTTCGCCGAGGCCTGCGCGCAGCAGGCGCTGTCGGTGCGGGCCTTCGACGGGGACGGCGTGCGGGTCAGCATCGATGTGCCCCAGGCCAACGACAGGTTTTTGGAGATCTGCTCCAACTTCCAGACGCCCGCGCGTCACGTAGTCTCATGAGACAGCTTCGTCTCCGGGCTCTGCGCGCAGCAGACGGAGACGCAGGCATGAGCTGCCGGGCCGGACGGCCCGGGGCCGTGCCGCCGCGTGAACCACACCTGGAGGTGTCCCATGGCGCAGGCCGACGAGCTCCCGGAGCGGGGGCCCGAGCAGGAGCAGCCCGGCGCTGAGCAGCCGTCCCCGGAGACTGCCCAGGTCGCTGAGGCCGCCGAGGTCGCCGCCGACGTCGCTCCGGACGGATCGACCGCAGGCCCGGTCGCGGATCCCCATGACGCCCGTGCGAGCGCCGGCACCGGAGCGCACCCCGCGGCCGTGGCCGCGACCATGCCCGTGGTCCGCCTGCTCGACGAGAACGGCGTCCGCCAGCACGACGAGCGCTTCTCGCGCTGGGTCGAGGACGTCGATGCCGAGGCGCTGCAGCGGATGCACCGCTCGATGGTGCGGGCGCGCCGCCTGGACGAGATGGCCACTGCGCTGCAGCGCCAGGGCGAGATGGCCCTGTGGCCCCCGCTGCGCGGCCAGGAGGCGGCCCAGGTCGGCTCGGCGCTGGCCCAGGGCGAGAACGACTACGTCTTCCCCTCCTACCGCGAGCATGCCGTGGTCCTGGAGCGCGGGGTCCCGGCCGAGCGGGTCCTGGTGCAGTTCCGTGGGCACGCGGCCTCCGGCTGGAAGCCGTCCGAGACCCGGACCCATGTCTACTCGCTGGTGCTGGCCTCCCAGGTCCCGCACGCGGTGGGCTACGCCATGGGCATGGTCCAGGACCGTCGGCTTGCCGAGGAGGCGGGGGAGCCCGCGCCGGAGCCCGGTGCTGTCACCGTCTACTTCGGCGACGGCGCCTCGACCGAGGGCGAGATCCACGAGTCCATGGTCTTCGCCGCCTCCTACGACGCCCCCGTGGTGTTCTTCGTGCAGAACAACCAGTGGGCGATCTCGGTGCCGTTCTCCACGCAGTCCCGCGTGCCCCTGGCGGCCCGGGCGGCCGGCTATGGCTTCGAGGGCGTGCGGGTGGATGGCAACGACCCCCTGGCCGTGCTGGCGGTGACCCGCTGGGCGACCGCCGAGGCTCGCGAGGGACGCGGACCCGTGCTGATCGAGGCGGAGACCTTCCGACTGGGCGCGCACACCACCGCAGACGACCCCACCAAGTACCGCCTCTCCGCAGAGGAGGCGCAGTGGGCGCAGAAGGAGCCCCTGCTGCGCATGCGCGCCCTGCTCGAGACGGAGCTCGGCGTGCAGGAGCAGTGGTTCCAGGACCTGGAGGAGGAGACCGACCAGTGGCTGAAGGAGGTCCGCTCCGAGCTGCTGCGCTCCGATCCGGGTGAGCTGGACCAGCGCTTCGACGTCGTCTACGCGCAGTCGCACCCGCTCGTGGAGGAGGAGCGGGCCTGGCACCGCGACTACGCCGATTCCTTCCTGGACGGCGAGGGCGGACCGGGCGCAGACGCAGGGCAGAGCCAGGAGGGGCAGAGGGCATGAGCGAGCAGCAGACGCGCACGGGCGGACCCATGACCGTCCGGGCCACTCTGGCCAAGGCCCTGACCATGGGCATGCGCCGGGCCATGGGGGAGGACCCCCGGGTCCTGCTCATGGGCGAGGACATCGGCTCCCTGGGCGGGGTGTACCGCGTGACCGAGGGGCTCAAGGGGGAGTTCGGCGCGCACCGGGTGCTGGACACCCCTCTGGGCGAGGCCGGGATCGTGGGCGCCGCCACCGGGATGGCCATGCGCGGGTACCGCCCGGTGTGCGAGATCCAGTTCGATGGCTTCACCTTCCCTGCCTACAACCAGATCACGACCCAGCTGGCCAAGATGCACGCCCGCACCGACGGCGACGTCACGGTCCCGGTGACCATCCGCATCCCCTACGGCGGGCTCGTGGGCTCGATCGAGCACCACTCCGAGTCCCCCGAGGCCCAGTTCTCGCACACTGCCGGGCTGCGCATCGTCTCGCCGTCCTCGCCGCAGGACGCCTACTGGATGATCCAGCAGTCGATCGCCTGCCCCGATCCCGTGATCTTCTTCGAGCCCAAGCGCCGCTACTGGCTCAAGGGTGAGATCGATCTCGAGAACCCGAGCACCGCCGATCCCTTCAGCGCCCAGGTGTTGCGCCAGGGCTCGGAGCTCAGCCTCGTGGCGTGGGGTCCGCTGGTGCCCGTGGCCATGGCCGCCGCAGAGGCCGCCGCGCAGGAGGGCCGCTCGGTCGAGGTGATCGACCTGCGCTCGCTGTCGCCGATCGACTTCGCGACCCTTGAGGCCTCGGTGCAGCGCACGGGGCGCATGGTCGTGGCCCACGAGGCCCCGGTCTTCTCGGGGCTGGGGGCCGAGATCGCCGCGCGCATCACGGAGCGCAGCTTCTACAGCCTCGAGGCCCCCGTGATCCGTGTGGGCGGCTATCACATGCCCTATCCGCCCGCCGGGGTCGAGGCGGACTACGTCCCGGATCTGGATCGCATCCTGGACGGCATCGACCGGGCCTTCGCCTACTAGTCCAGCCCACCGCGCATCCGCGCGCCGCACCGTCGCTTCCGAAGGATTCCCGCATGGCACAGATCTTCCGCCTCCCCGATGTCGGCGAGGGGCTCACCGAAGCCGAGGTCGTCACCTGGAAGGTGCGCGTCGGCGACGAGGTCGTCGTCGATCAACCTCTCGTAGAGATCGAGACCGCCAAGTCCCTGGTCGAGCTGCCCTCGCCTTGGGAGGGCGCCGTGCTCGAGCTGCTCGCCCAGGAGGGCGAGACCCTGGAGGTGGGCGCAGGCCTGGTCTCGATCGGAGACTCCGCCGAGGCGCCGGGCTCGCGACCGGATCCGGGCTACTCGGGCACCGGTGCCGAGGCACGTGCTGCGAGCGAGCCGGAGGCTCCGGCGCCGTCCTCGGACGCGGGATCCGGGGAGGAGCCGGAGCAGAAGCCGCTCGTGGGATCGGGGCCCAAGGCGGATCCGGTCGTGCGCCGGCAGCGCTCGCGCCGACCCGCCCGACAGGAGCCTGCGAGTCCCGAGGCTCCCGCGCAGCAGACCGAGCCCTCGCGCGGTCGCGGCGCGGCCGAGCCTGCCGGCGGACGATCCTCGCTGGGCGACGGCATCGCGGATCTCCTCTCCCGCGCCGGCCTGGGGCAGGGCACCGGCTCGCGCGGGGACCGGCTGGCACGCCTGGCCGGCGGCGGCTCTCGGGACTCGGCAGGGACCCCGGCAGGCACCGGCGGCGCTGCGCAACCGGCGCGGGCCTCCCAGCCGGCCCTGGCCAAGCCGCCCGTGCGCAAAGCCGCCAAAGAGATGGGCATCGACCTGCGAGAGGTCTCCGGCACGGGCGAGGCCGGTCAGGTCACCAAGCGCGACCTGCTCGCCTACGCCGCGCACCTGCGCGAGGTCCCGGAGGGTCCCGACGGCTTCTGGGTCTCCTCGGATGCCCCAGGCGCCGGAGACCGGACGCAGCGGATCCCGGTCAAGGGCGTGCGCAAGCTGACCGCGCAGAACATGGTGAAGTCGGCGTTCACCGCCCCGCACGTGTCGATCTTCGTGGACGTCGACGCCACCCGGACCATGGAGTTCGTGAAGCGGCTGAAGACCTCCGATCACTTCGAGGGCGTGAAGGTCACCCCGCTGCTGCTGCTGGCCCGGGCCGTCATCTGGGCCGCGGCGCGCAATCCGCAGGTCAACGCCACCTGGACCGACCGCGAGATCGTGATCAAGCGCTACATGAACCTGGGCATCGCGGCGGCGACCCCGCGCGGGCTCATGGTCCCGAACATCAAGGATGCCCAGGACATGAGCCTGCGCGAGCTGGCGATCGCCCTCAACGAGCTGACGGCCACGGCCCGCGCCGGGCGCACCCAGCCCGGGGACATGCAGAACGGCACCCTGTCGATCACGAACATCGGCTCGCTCGGGATCGACATCGGCACCCCGATCATCAACCCCGGCGAGGTCGCGATCGTGGCCTTCGGGACCATCAAGCAGAAGCCGTGGGTCGTGGACGGGGAGATCATCCCGCGCTGGATCACCACGCTCGGCGGATCCTTCGATCACCGCGTGGTCGACGGCGACCTCTCGGCCCGCTTCATGGCGGATGTGGCCAGCATCCTCGAGGAGCCGGCGCTGCTGCTCGACTGAAGGGGGCGGCATCCCGGGACCGAGCCGTCCTCAGGACCGGAAGCAGCCGTCCAGATGCGCGGGGGCCATGCCCGTGCGGGCGAGCACTCGAGCGGTCGTGCCGGGCCCCGCGTGCGCCAGGCCCTGCTCGCGAAGACGGCGCACCACGACCTGGACATGCTCCGCTCCCTCCTCCGGGGCCAGCGCCTGTTGCCAGTGCTCGCACGACCAGCCGCGCACGGCGCGAGCGGCCAGGACCACGGCGGTGAGCTTGGCTCGGTTGCGGATCAGGCGGCGGTCCAGCACCAGCTGATCCACGGTGTCGTCGTCGAGCCCGGCCACGATCTGCGGGTCGAAGCCGCTGAAGACCTCCTCGAGTGCAGGCAACCGCGACACGGAGGCACCCGGGGCCAGACCGGCCTGCAGGATCTCCAGGCACAGGGCCCGCAGCCACTCGGACGGCTGCTGCGGGGCGGAGCCCCAGGCGGTGTCGTGATCGGCCAGCACGTGCGGTGAGGACAGCGCCCATGGGCAGCGCGGCAGCCCGTCGGCGCACAGCACCGGGCTGAGCAGGATGGCAGCCGCATCCGCAAGGGGGCGGTCCGGCCAGGACGGTGTCGCAGCGGGCGGGAGGGCGGTCTCGGCGGTGTGCATGGCGGAACGCTACGGTCGGGGCCGCTGCCGAGCGGGGCTCGGGAGCCGATGTGTGCGCTACGAGCCCCGGCGAGGCCGCAGCTGCGCCCTGTGGAGCCTGAACCCCGGGAGCTCAGAACTCCGAGATCTCGCCGGTGTCCTGCGCGATCTCCAGGGCGATCGCGTCCTCGTCGTCCTCGCCCGGGTCGTGCACGATCAGCACCGCCGTCGGGTCGTCGGCAGGGAAGGCGCGGATCGTGACCGAGCCGGCCTGGGCGGCATCCAGCACAGCGGCGGACTCCCGCCCCACGATCCGGAGGATGCGCTCGGGGAGCGCGGAGCCGCGCTCGTCCAGGATGTCCACCGAGACGCCGCGCTCGCGGGCTCGCCGTGTCGCCTCGAGCAGCTCCGGCGTGGAGATGGACCGGCCGCGGATGGAATCGCGCAGCTGGGCCTCGATGACCCGGAAGCGTCGCAGCTCGCGATCATCCACGGGGCTCGAATCGTAGGCGATCCGCTCGAGCGAGGGGCCCGCGATCCGGCGGACCTCGTGCATGCGCCGGATCGAGGCGTTGACGGTGTCCTGCTCGGCGTCGTCGTCGGTGCGCGCCGAGGCGCCCAGCGCCCGGGCCTCGCGGCGTCGATCCAGCAGGCGCTCGACCTCCGTGATGACCAGCGTGGCGATGACCAGGGTGCCGGCGGCCGTGGCCATGGGCGCCATGCCCATGAGCATCCCGTGCTCGGAGCGCGCGCCGAAGGTCGCGCCCAGAGCGGCCGCGATGAACACGGTCCCCCAGGCCCAGGCGATGCGCTGGCGGATGGCCAGGACGATCAGGAACAGGTGCAGCCCCTGATAGCCCCAGTGCTGCGACAGCAGCGGAAGCCGCGCGGGATCGGCGTCGTGGGTGAGCGCCAGGCACGAGACCATGGCCACCACGGCGGTGATCACGGGAAGCTCATCGAGGCGCCGAGGCCCGGGGATGATCACGAGCAGGACCGCCGACAGGTAGGGCAGAGCGGAGACCAGCTGCAGCTGCGGCTGATCGAGCACCGACAGCTGCGGCAGACCCACGATCAGAGCCGGCAGCAGGAAGGCCAGCAGCGCCCCCAGGAACAGCGCGGTGGACCGGGCGCGGCCTTCCTCGGCAGGCCTCATGGCCCACTGGGCCATGAGGTCCAGCAGGCGGCTGCGCAGCCCGACGTCGACGTCTGCGCGGTACCTGGCGCCGCGGCGCCTAGTCCGACGGATGGGCATCGCTAGGCCACAGGATCCGGATCCGCGTCCCGCGGTGCGGGGCGGAGGCGACGTCGACGCTGCCGCCGGCGTTCTCGACATTGCCGATGATGGAGACGCGCACGCCCAGGCGCCGGGAGTCCATGGAGCGCATCTGGAACCCCTTGCCGCGATCCAGAACCTCGAAGGTGAGATAGAAGCCGAACGGATTCAGCGCGGTGGGCGGGCAGGCCCCGCCGTCCATGGTGACGAAGGTCGTGGCGGCTCCCGAATGCCGTGCGCTGTTGGACACCGACTCGGTCACCGCATGGATCAGCGCCTGGCCGGTGTCCGAGGGCAGGAAGGCTCGCGTGTGGCCCATGGGGCGGATGTCGGGGACCAGGACGTTGAAGCGCACCCGCGATCGCCAGGGGGTGAGGGCGTCCAGCAGCTCGTCCATCAGTGTGTGGACGTAGGTCGTGGCGATGCCGGTGGCGCGCTTCTCCTCGAACTCCAGCACGCTCAGTGCCCGCATGGCCAGCTCCCGGGTGCGCTTGGAGACCGGGCCCGGGGCGCGGGAGGCATCCAGCAGCGCGGCCATGACGTTGTCGTGGATCAGCCGGTCCAGGCGTTCCTGCTCATCGCACTGCGTGCGAGAGCGGCGCAGCGCGGTGGCATGGGCGATCGCGGTGCTGTAGTCGGTGTCGGCGTTGTCGGCGGCGCGCAGGGTCAGCGGGATCGCCATGGCCAGCAGGATCGCGTAGAGGCAGTCCGCGGTGGTCTGGACCATCTCGGCCTGCAGCGGGTAGCCCGCCGGCATCTGCACGGCATAGACCCCCAGGCTGATCAGGGCCCAGCCGATGACGGCCAGCGAGGCGATCGCGCCCCAGGTCATCGCGGTGAGCCCCGCGGCGAGGATCAGCAGGAACGACAGCCACGGAGGAGAGATCTCGTAGGCCGGCGCCCAGATCGGAGCCAGCGAGGCGTAGCACAGCATGATCAGCACCACGGCGGCCGTGGAGGGCCAGGTGAGCACGCGGCGCCGTGCGCCGAAGTAGAACATCAGTCCCGTGCAGATCTGCAGCCCGATGAAGAACAGGGTGCTCAGCACCGCGGGGGCACCGCTGAGCACGCTCACCGAGGGCAGCGCTGCCAGTGAGCTGGAGAACATGGCCACCGCCGCGCACAGCTGGCCCATCCACTGCAGGCGGTAGACGTTCGGGCCCATGGTCCCGGCCGAGACCGGCGAGGGAAGCCGCGAGCGCAGGGCCCTGCCGTGGTAGCGCTTGAAGTCCTGTGCGGGCGGCTCGGCTGCGTGAGTCATGGGCGCGCGTCGTCCCCTGGGAGCAGGAGGAGCGGGATGCTCAGCGGCGGATCTCGACGTTGTTGACGTCGGCCTCGGGCTCGACCAGGCCGTCCTCGATCGCGCGGATGCGCAGGTCGATCTTGGTGGGGGCCGGGCGCCCGATGCGCGCGTACTTCTCGCGGATGCGGTCGATGTTGGTCTTCACGGCGGACTGCTTGATGCCCATGCGGCGGGCCACCTGCACCTGGGCGAAGCCCGAGGCGTACAGGCGCAGCGTCTCCTGCTCGCGCGGCGAGAGGTTGGCGCGGGCGAACTCGATGTCGCCGTCGATCGCGGCCGCCAGCTCCTTGGTGATCACCGGCTTGCCGTCGGCGATGTTGCGGGCCTCCTCGATCGCGTGCTCGAGCGGCTCCGACTTGCGCACCAAGCCGAGGGCGCCAGCGCGCAGGGCCTCGCGGATCAGGGCGGCGTTCTCCCCGATGGAGAAGATCAGCACCTTCATGCCGGCCTCGCGCAGCCGCTCGACGTTCTCCGAGGGGCGCGAGCGGTCCGTGAGCGAGAGGTCCAGCAGCACGACGTCGCACTCGATGCGCTTGGCTCCCGGAGCGGTCAGGGCGGTGTTCTCCGGGTCGCGGCCCAGCTGATCGATCAGGCCGGGCACGGTCGAGGCCGAGCCCACCAGCTTGACGTCCGCCTGGGAGGTCATGGAGACGAGACGGATGCCCTCGCGGACGACCTCGTGGTCATCGACGACGGCGACGAGCGTGGACGGCATGTGACACCTCTGGGAGGTCGGCGGAATCGGACGGCCTGAGGGTCTGTCTGGGTGACGGACTGATGACCTCTCAGGCAGGTGCGGCCCCCGAGACGGAGCGCGCGTCTGCCCCGAACAGGCGCGGTCTCCGGCGTATGGGCTTGCGTCAGTGTAGTCCAGCGCGGGGCCGTCGAAGAGGATCTGTGTCCTACTGTCCATGAATATGACTTGAGAATCGCCGAGTCGGTCGCTCGCCCGTCCTGCGGGGGCCCCGGCCCGATCTCGGGGCCGCCGCCGGTGCGCGCACAGCCCGGGCGGTATCCTCGGTCTCATGCCTGAGCAGACAGATGACCCGGCGGCCACCCCAGGATCCTCGCGGGAGCTCCTCGCGACCCGGCCGTGGACCTCCTCCTACGACGACGGCGTCGCCCATGACATCGACCTGCCCGAGACCTCGCTGATCCACATGCTCGAGCGCTCCGTGGCGGTCAACTCGCAGCGCGTGGCCCTCGAGTTCTTCGGAGCGCGCTGGAAGTACTCCCGCCTGGGCGCCCAGGTCGAGCGCGCCGCAGAGGGGCTGCGCCGGCTCGGGGTGGGCCGCGGCGACAGGGTGGCTCTCGTGCTGCCCAACTGCCCGCAGCACATCGTCGCCTTCTACGCGGTGATGCGACTGGGCGCGATCGCGGTGGAGCACAACCCGCTGTACACCGCCGCCGAGCTGCGCCACCAGTTCGAGGACCACGGCGCCAAGGTCGCGGTGGTCTGGGACAAGACGGTCGAGACCGTCCGCAGCCTCCCCGGCGATGTGGCCGTGGAGAGCATCATCTCCGTCGACATCACCCGCTCCATGCCGCTGCCCATGCGCACCGCCCTTCGCCTGCCCGTGCGCCGCCTCAGGCAGCAGCGCGCGGCGCTCACTGCCCCGGCCTCCGGGGCCACGGACTGGGAGCAGCTGCTCTCCCACGGGCCCCTGGCCTACGACCACCCCCGCCCGGGCGCGGAGGACCTTGCGATCATCCAGTACACCTCGGGGACCACGGGCCAGCCCAAGGGCGTGATGCTCAGCCATCGCAACCTCGAGTCCAACGCCGTGATGGGCCGCGAATGGCTGCACACCGGCTCCGACGAGGTCGTCTACGGGGCCCTGCCGCTGTTTCACGTCTTCGGCATGACCCTGGGCATGACCTTCGCCATGTCTCTGGGAGCCACCCTGGTGCTGTTCCCCACGCCGCGCGCGGATCTGATCGTGGGCGCCATGAAGCGCACCCCGGCCACGGTGCTGCCGGCCGTGCCGCCGATCTACCAGAAGGTCATGGAGCTGGCCGATGAGAAGGGCCGCTCCCTGGAGGGCATCACCGTGGGCGTCTCCGGGGCCATGGCGCTGCCGCATCACCTGGTCGAGGAGTGGGAGGCGCACACCGACGGCATGCTGATCGAGGGCTACGGGCTCACCGAATGCTCTCCGCTGGTGGCCTGCAACCCGCTCAACGACACCCGCCGCACCGGCTCGATCGGCATCCCGTTCCCGTCGACCGACATCCGCACCGTGGATCCCGAGACCCTCGAGGACACCCCCGTAGGAGAGCCCGGCGAGCTGTGGGTGCGCGGCCCGCAGGTCTTCCAGGGCTACTGGAAGCGCCCCGCTGAGACCGCCGAGATCCTGCAGGACGGCTGGCTGCGCACCGGCGACATCGTCACGGTGGACGACGACGGCTTCCTGCGCGTGGTCGACCGGCTGAAGGAGCTGATCATCACCGGCGGCTTCAACGTGGCTCCGACCGAGGTCGAGCACGCGCTGACCACTGCTGAGGACGTCGCGGAGGCCGCCGTCGTGGGGCTGCGGGGCGAGGACGGCTCGGAGGTCGTGGTGGCCGCCGTGGTGACCTCCCCGGACCGCACGTTCGACGAAGCCCGGCTGCGCGAGCACTGCTACGGCAAGGTCACCCGCTACAAGGTGCCCCGACGGATCATCGAGCTCGACGAGCTGCCGCGCACCATGCTCGGCAAGATCCAGCGCCGAGAGGTCCGCCAGCAGCTCGAGCAGCTGGGCGTCGACCTGGCCCGTCGCAGCTAGGCCGCGTCCATGGAACTGCGCCAGCTCACCTACTTCATCGCCGTCGCGGAGGAGCGCCACTTCGGGCGCGCGGCCAAGCGGCTGCACATCGCCCAGCCGCCGCTGTCGCAGCAGATCCGCCAGTTCGAGGAGCAGCTGGGCGTCAAGCTCTTCGACCGCACCACCCGCCGCGTGGACCTCACCGCGGCCGGGGCGCTGATGCTCGAGCGCGGGCGCAGCATCCTCAACGACGTCGAGGCGCTGCAGGCGGACGTCTATCAGGTCGGCCAGGGCGCCACGGGTGTGCTGCACGTGGGCTTCTCCGGGTCCTCGACGTACAGCGTGATGCCCCGGATCGTGCGCGCGGCCGGCACGGCGTACCCCGGGCTGGCCCTGGATCTGCACGGCGAGATGCTGACCCCGGCCATGGAGCGGGGGCTGCTCGAGCACACGCTCGACGCCGCGATCCTGCGCCCTCCGGTCTCCAGCCCGGAGATCGACTTCCGCATCATCAACCGCGAGCCGCTCGTGGTAGCGCTGCCCACGCACAGCCCGCTGGCCTCGGACCGGCCGCTGTCGATGGTCGAGCTGACCGAGCAGCGCTTCGTGACCTACCCGCCGGAGTCCGTGATGTACCGGATGACCGCGGACCTGTGCCGCGGGGCCGGATTCCAGCACCGCGTCTCGCAGATGGCCCAGGAGACCTCCACGATCCTGTCCTTCGTGGCCGCAGGCGGCGGCGTGGCGCTGATGCCCGCCAGCGTGCGCAGCGTCCAGCTGCGCGGCGTGCGCTACCGCGAGCTCGAGGACTCCCCGCACGCGGAGCTGGCGGTCGCCTGGCGGCGCGAGGACCGCTCGGTGCTGCTGTCCAACTTCATCCAGCTGGTCACCGAGCTGGCCGATGAACCAGAATCCGAGGGCCAGCCGGGTCCCGACCCCATCGAAAGGCCTATGCCCTGATGCAGATCGCAAAGATCGAGGCGATCCCCTACACGATCCCGTACTCCACCCCTCTGCACTTCGCCTCCGGCGCCGTCCACGAGGCCAATCACGTGCTGGTGCGCATCGAGACCTCGGACGGGGTCGTCGGCTGGGCGGACACCCCGCCGCGGCCGTACACGTACGGGGAGACGCAGAAGTCGATCGTGGCCGTGATCGAGGACATCTTCGCCCCGCAGCTGGAGGGGCTCTCGGTCTTCGACCGGGAGAAGGCCCAGGCCGTCATGGCGCGGACGATCCACAACGAGACCGCCAAGGGCGCGGTGGACATCGCCCTGTGGGACTGCCTCGGCAAGATCCTGGGCCGACCCGTCACAGAGCTGCTCGGCGGATTCTCGGATCACATGCGCGTCTCGCACATGCTCGGCTTCAAGCCCGCGCAGGAGCTGCTCGACCTGGCCCTCGAGTTCCGCGAGACCTACGGCATCGACACGTTCAAGCTCAAGAGCGGCCGCCGCCCGCTGTCGCTGGACGTGGAGGCCGCCCGCGTGCTGCGCGAGGGCCTGGGCGAGGACACCGAGATCTACATGGACTCGAACCGCGGCTGGAGCGCCAATGAGGCTGCAGAGGTTCTTCGCCGCACCGCGGATCTCGGGCTGAGCTTCCTGGAGGAGCCGGACGACGCCCGCGAGGTGCTGGGCCGTCGTCGGCTCGTGGAGAAGTCCGCGATCCCGATCGCCGCCGACGAGTCCGCGCCCAACATGGGCGAGGCCGCGCGCGAGATCCTGACCGGGGGAGCGAACCTGCTGTGCGTGAAGACCGCGCGCACCGGGTTCACCGAGTCCGCCAAGATCGTGGGTTTCGCCCAGGCGGCCGGCGTGGACGTCTACGTGGGCAACCAGATCGACACGCAGATCGGCTCTGTCGCCTCCGTCGTGTTCGGCGCGGCGTTCGAGCACACCCACCGCCGGGCGGGCGAGCTGTCCAACTACCTGGACATGGCCGATGACCTCATCGCCAGGCCGCTGACGATCGCCGACGGGAAGATCATGGTCCCCGACGTCCCGGGCGTGGGCACCGAGCCCGATCTGCAGAAGCTCGCCGCGCACCGCGACCGCTGCGCGAGCGCACCCCGAACTTGGCGTAGATGCGGGTCAGGTGGAACTGCACCGTCTTCTCCGCGATGAACAGCGCTTGGGCCACCTCCTTGTTGGTCGATCCCCCGGCTACGAGCTGGGCGACGGCCTGCTGCTGGGCGGTCAGCTGCACGGCCTCGGAGCCGATGTGCAGGGCGTCGGGGCCCTGCCTGCGCAGATCTGAGAGCCCGTCCGTGCCGGTCTGCTGGGCGGCCGGCACGAGGGCGTTGGCCCCGGCGGCCTTCAGCTCCCGGTCGCATCGGGACACGTAGGTCTGGGCGCCCAGGGAGGCGTAGAGCTCGCGGGCCGAGCGCAGAACTCGCGAGGCCAGCCGCCGCTTGCCGGCCCGCCGCATGCTCTGCCCGTAGGCGAAGCGCACCCGGGCCTCGAGATAGGGACGGCGCCTCGAGCGCAGCGCGTCCAGCGCCCGGTCGAAGAGCTCCTGGGAGGCTTCGACCTCTCCGCGCGCGGCCAGCAGCCGCCCCTCCGCCCATGCCATGTGGGCGGCGTCGGCCGGGAAGGACGAGGAGGGGGCGACCGATTTGAGCTCGTCCACGAATCCCTGGGCCTCGTCGAGCTGATCGGTCATGACCAGCGAGTTCACCAGGGTGTCCTGCCAGGACCAGAACGGCTCGCGGCCGGCAGTGACCGGATCAGCCGTGCGCAGCGGGCGCAGGGCCTCCAGCGCGGACTCGTAGTCCGCCCGGGCCTCGTGGTAGTGCGCTCGGGCCAGTGCCGCCGGGATCATCATGCTGCGGTAGCCGCCGGTCGGCACGACCGTCAGGGACAGGAAGTGCTCGGCGCGGTCCCAGTCGCCTCGCATGGCGTTGAGCTCGGCGGCGGTCCAGTACAGCAGAGGCCGCATCAGGCGTATGCCCGAGGACTCGAGGCGCACGGAGGCATGGGCGATCGTGGCGGCCGCGGCGTCCCAGTCGCCCAGGATCAGCTGGCAGCGCGCCAGCCAGGACTCGGCCCACAGGGAGATGCACAGCGATCCGCCGCGGTACTCGGTGGGCACAGCCTCCTCGAAGCGCAGGCGGGCCGTCTCCACATCGTCGGTGCGCAGGGCCAGCCAGGCGCAGCCCATGAGCAGTCGCTGCTCCTGGGCGTTGCCCACTGTCGTGCCCGGATCATCGAGGTACGGCCGCTCGGCCTCGTCCAGGCGCCGCGAGGCGAACAGCCCCAGGCCGTACATGGCGCAGGCCTCGACGCTGATGTGATGCGGCGCCTCGGCGAGCTCGGCTGCGCGCTCGCCCCAGGTGACGATGCCCTCGCCGTTCCAGTCGGCCAGGGCGTGCAGCGTGTGCCGCAGGGCGATGCGCGCTCCGGCGCTGGGATCCAGGTCCTCACGCACCGTGCGCCAGGCCATGGCCAGCTGCGCCGCCGCCGTCGATCGCCGCCCCGTGACGACGGCCAGGTAGCCCAGCACGGAGGCGCGCAGGGGAGACGGCGGCATGGACTCGATGACGCTGACCAGGCTCGCGGCCTGGGTGATATCGCCGGCGCCGATCAGGGCGTCGACCCCGCGCAGCAGCCGCAGGTCGCCGTCGCGGCGGCCCAGAGAGAGCCGAGAGGCCGAGAGCATGGCTGAGGCGACCTCCGACCAGCAGCCGTCGGCCGCCTGGCGCTCGGCATAGGCGACCAGCTGCAGGGCCAGCAGTTCCTGAGGACCGGGAGAGGCCGCGACCAGGTGGCCCAGCCGCGCGCCCTCATCGGCCACGACCTCCGCGGCAGCCCGGTGCAGGGCGAACCGGCGGGTGGGGGCGATCTGCTCGTAGACGGCGGCGGTCGCGCTGGGCTCCACGAAGTGCACCGCGGAGGGCTGCCGGTCCATGCTCAGGCGAAGCAGCCCGGCGGCGTGGCCCTCGTCGACGACGGGCAGGAAGTGGGACAGCTGCGCGAGAGCGGCCACCTGCTGCAGAGGCGCGTCCTGCCCCAGCACGGAGACGGCTTCGGCCATGCGCAGCAGCTCGGGAGAGGCTCGACGCAGCTGGGAGGCCACCCGGGCGCGCGTGCGCCGCGACGGAGGCAGCTTCGGCAGCCAGCCGTGCCATTGCTCCGCGGGGACCTCCTGGAGCAGCTCGACCACGGACTGCGGGTGGCCCTCGGTGTGGCGCAGCAGCTCGTGGACCGTCGTCATGCTCAGCTCAGCACCCACGATCTCGCGGCCCAGGGCGGCGACGGCCTCGGCCTCGAGCGGAGGCAGGTGCAGCACCTCGGTGGGATAGCCGGTCAGATGGTCGATGATCCCGGTCGGCAGCCCGGCGGCCTGGTCCAGGTCGACGGCGAAGAGGAAGAGCACCCGGCAGCTGTGCAGCCGTCGCGCGGCGAAGATCAGGATGCGCAGCGAGTCCTCGTCGAGCCACTGCAGGTCGTCGATCACGACGATCACCGGCCCGCGGTGCTGCTGGGCCTCCAGGTGGGTCTGCAGGGTCTGGGCGTAGTTCAGCGCCTGGTCGGGGGTGAGCCGCTCGACCACCTGCGAGGGCGGCTGCGGGCCGCCGTCGAACCCGGAAGGACTGCGCAGAGGGGCGCTGCCCATCAGCTGGGTGTAGCCGGCCAGCGGGAGCGCGGACTCCCAATCGCTGCCGCTGGCGGAGAGGACCGTGCGACTGCGGGACGAGGTCTGGGCGAGCAGCTCGCGCAGCAGCCTGGTCTTGCCGATGCCCACCGGCCCGGAGATCACGGCGGTGCGGGGATGACCGCGGCGCACCTCCTGGTAGAGCCGCAGGAGGTGCTCGAGCTGCGCATCGCGCCCGACGAGCGCGACATCGCCGGAGCTTCCGCTGGGAGCGAGGGGCATGGGCCGATCATAGCGATCGCGCCCCAGCGGCCCGGGGCTCGGGCCCGGGAAGGCTCGACCACGCGGGATCTGCCCGAGAAGGAGGGGCCGGCCGACTTGAGGGAGTCGACCGGCCCCGGTGAGCCGTGCCCGAGCGCTCAGCCCTGGTCGCCGCCCACCGGCAGCACGGAGCAGGTGATGTAGGAGGCCTCGTCGGAGGCCAGGAACACGATCGGGGCGGTCTGCTCCTCGAGCGTGCCGTAGCGCTTCATGTACGAGGAGTCGACGGTCTGGTCCACGATCGTGCGGTACCAGGCCTCCTCCTGCTCGGTCTCCGGGCCGGGTTCGCGCTGGACGGCACGCGGGGGAGCGAGGGTGCCGCCGGGAGCCGTGGCCACCACGCGCACGCCGCACCCGGCGACCTCGAAGGCCAGCGCCTTGGTCAGGGCGTTGACGCTCCCCCCTGGCTGCTGCGTACGGCACGCGGTTCAGCCCGCCGGTGGCCACCGAGGACACGTTGACGATCGTCCCGGAGCCGGGCTCGAGCATGGCCCCGCGGTGCGCGCAGGCGTTGATGATGCAGTGCCGCTGCTCGTCCTTGTCGCTGGTGATCACGACGGGGGTGCGGCCGATGTTGGTCGTGTTGTAGTCGCCGACGTTCGGGATCTGCGACTCGTGGGCCAGGGAGATTCAGTTGCCCTCGAAGATGTACTTCATCTCGAGCTCGAAGACCTCTTCGTCGGTGAAGATCTCGCGCTTGGCGCGGATCACGCCGTTCTCGTGGTCGTCGATGACGGCGTCGTCGATGACGTCGTGCAGATGGCTCAGGTTCTCAGTCACGGCTCCTCCTGGAGTGTCGACCGGACCGCCCCGGAGGTCTCCTCGGGCGGGCGCGCCGCTCGTGCCTTCCGCGGTGCGATCTGTGGAAAGTGCGGCGTGCATCGATGATGTACCAAGTCCGGGGCCCGGTGACGGCGGTCACACCAGGGGAATGCCTAGTGGGGGGCAAGGGGTTCGAATGTGTTGATTCAAGAAGAGAAACGACACAATTGATATTTGTGATGTGAGCAATGAGCGACTTAGTCTTGGCTGTATCGCACATCACATGCGCGGGCGAATCCCTCGTCCCGGCAGGATGTCCGCAGGCCCTCCGGGCCCGTGGACTGGGGCGCCGCGGCTGACAGCCGGCGGCGGGGACGGCTCCGCATCGACGCGGCGCAGCCATGGGCGGTGTGCTCGCGTCGGCAATCTGAACTACGTGGAGGTCGACATGACTGATACCCGCAAGGAGAACGAGGGCACCGCCGTCGAGGCCGGCTCGCTCGCCACCCAGCGCTTCGCCGAGTCCGGCAAGCTCTCCGGCCTGAATGTCCCGGTCGAGCGCGTCAACGCGATCGCCTCGGACCTGGTCGACGCCCTGAACGAGATCGCCGTGAAGCACAGCGCCACGTACGAGGAGTTCAACGCGTTCAAGTCCTGGCTCATCAAGGTCGGCTCGGACGGCGAGTGGCCGCTGTTCCTCGACGTGTGGCTCGAGCACACCATCGAGGACATCAACTCCCAGGACCGTCCGGGCGTCGTCGGCACGATCGAGGGCCCGTACTACGTTCCGAATGCCCCGCAGATGCAGACCCCGGCCACGCTGGAGATGCGCGAGGACGAGGAGGGCACCCCCATCGTCTTCCAGGGCGACTTCACCGACACCGCGGGCAACCCGATCAAGGATGCGACCGTCGAGATCTGGCATGCCGATGCCCAGGGCTTCTACTCGCAGTACGCCCCGGAGCTGCCCAAGTGGCTGTTCCGCGGCACTGTGGCCGCCGATGAGAACGGCCACTTCGAGATCCACACCAAGCGTCCGGCGCCGTACCAGATCCCCACCGACGGCGCCTGCGGCCAGCTGATCGCAGCCGCCGGCTGGCACGCCTGGCGCCCGGCCCACATCCACATCAAGGTCCACGCTCCGGGCTACCAGCTGGTCACCCAGCAGCTGTACTTCCCGGGAGATGTCCACAATGAGGACGACATTGCCGGCGCGGTGAAGCCCGAGCTGATGCTGGATCCGCAGGACAACCCGGACGCCCCGGGTGAGATGGCCACCTACAACTACGTCCTGGCCCGCGAGGGCGAGACCAAGTGAGCAGCCTGCGCTGAATCCGCCAGGCC
>NZ_JALXVH010000047.1 GCF_025149945.1 Kocuria sp. p3-SID1428
GTGGACAGGTCGCTTGGGGCCGCGATCTTCGCGGGCGCCGTCTCCGGAGAGCTGCGCCACACGGACACGCCCGGGGTTGCGGGGGGTTCGCGGACCGTGGCAAGATGTACGGCGTTGTTCGCGCATCTGTGCTTGTCGACAAGCGCCCAGGAAGCAGGTTCAGACCTCTGAAGAGGTGCTGAACGCAGCGAACCCCTCTGAACGACCCTCCCGTGATCCGGGATCGATGCTGTCATCTGCGCAGAGCGTCTAGACGACACGCCCGACCCCGGGGGACGGTGCTCCGGCAGGCTGAGGAACCCGACCGCGTCGGATTCAGCCTGTGCGGGGAGGCGCAGAAGACAGCGCCACGCATAAGGAGCCTCGGCTCCGTCACAGGGAAGTACTTGAAGAAAGAGAGTCACGACGCCATGGCGGGACAGAAAATCCGCATCCGGCTGAAGTCCTATGACCACGAGGTCATCGACGTCTCGGCCCGCAAGATCGTCGAGACGGTGACCCGTGCCGGCGCAACCGTCGTCGGTCCGGTGCCGCTGCCGACCGAGAAGAACGTGTACACCGTGATCCGGTCGCCGCACAAGTACAAGGACAGCCGTGAGCACTTCGAGATGCGCACGCACAAGCGCCTGATCGACATCGTCGATCCCACGCCGAAGGCCGTCGACTCGCTCATGCGACTCGACCTGCCGGCCGATGTGAACATCGAAATCAAGCTCTGATAAGGACCGCAGACGCAATGACTACGACTTACGAACGCCAGATGAAGGGCATCCTGGGCACCAAGCTCGGCATGACCCAGGTCTGGGACGAGAACGGGAACCTGGTTCCCGTCACCGTGGTCCGGGCTGACACCAACGTTGTGACCCAGCTGCGGACCCCGGAGAACGACGGCTACTCCGCCGTCCAGATCGGCTACGGCCAGATCGACCCCCGCAAGGTGACCAAGCCCCTGGCCGGTCACTTCGAGAAGGCCGGCGTGACCCCGCGCCGCCACCTGGTCGAGCTGCGCACCTCGGATGCCGCCGAGTACTACCTGGGCCAGGAGCTCAGCGTCGAGATCTTCGAGGCCGGCGCACGCGTCGACGTCGTCGGCACCACCAAGGGCAAGGGCACCGCAGGTGTCATGAAGCGCCACGGCTTCGCCGGCGTCTCCGCATCCCACGGTGCCCACAAGAACCACCGCAAGCCGGGCTCGATCGGCAATGCGTCCTACGCCGCGCGCGTCTTCAAGGGCATGCGTATGGCCGGCCGCATGGGCAACGAGCGCCACACCACCACCAACCTCAAGGTGCACGGTGTGGATGCCGAGAACTCCCTGCTGCTCATCAAGGGCGCCCTGCCGGGTGCCAAGGGTTCGGTCGTCCTCGTCCGCACCTCCGTGAAGGGAGCCTGATACTCATGGCAACTGAGACCATCAACGTGGACCTCCCCGCTGAGATCTTCGACGCCAAGTCCTCGGTGCCGCTGATGCACCAGGTCGTCGTGGCGCAGCTCGCGGCCGCCCGCCAGGGCACCCACAAGACCAAGACCCGCGCCGAGGTTTCCGGCGCCGGCCGCAAGCCCTTCAAGCAGAAGGGCACGGGCCGCGCCCGTCAGGGCTCCATCCGCGAGCCCCAGATGACCGGCGGCGGCATCGTGCACGGCCCGGTGCCGCGCGACTACTCGCAGCGCACGCCCAAGAAGATGAAGGCCGCCGCCCTGCGCGGTGCCCTGTCGGACCGTGCCCGTCACGGCCGCATCCACGTGGTGCAGACCCTCGTCGAGGGCACGACCCCGTCCACCGCTGCCGCCAAGGCCGCGCTGGCTGGTCTGACCTCCCGCAGGCACGCTCTCGTGGTGCTCTCGCGCCAGGATGACGTCGCGGCTCTGTCGGTGCGCAACCTGCAGAACGTGCACAGCATCTACGCGGATCAGCTGAACACCTACGACGTGCTGGTCAGCGACGACGTGGTCTTCACCAAGGATGCGTACGACGCATTCGTCGAGGCCGCGACGGCCGGCAAGAAGCAGGAGGACGCCAAGTGAGCGTGACCTACAAGGACCCCCGCGACGTCATCGTCGCTCCGGTGCTCTCCGAGAAGTCGTACTCCCTGATGGATCAGGGCCAGTACATCTTCCAGGTGACCCCGGATGCGAACAAGATCGAGATCCGCCAGGCCGTCGAGTCCATCTTCGACGTCAAGGTGGCCTCCGTGAACACGATCAACCGTGCCGGCAAGCGGAAGCGCACGCGCTTCGGCTGGGGGCAGCGCAACAGCACCAAGCGTGCCGTGGTGACGCTGTCCGAGGGCACCATCGACATCTTCGGCGGTTCCCAGGGCTGAGGCCCGGGAACAGAGTCAACGAGGAACTAGAACATGGCTATTCGCAATCACAAGCCCACGACGCCGGGCCGCCGCGGCTCGTCCGTCGCGGACTTCGCAGAGATCACGCGCTCGACCCCGGAGAAGTCCCTGCTGCGCCCGCTGCCCAAGAAGGGCGGGCGCAACAACCTGGGTCGCATCACCACGCGCCACAAGGGCGGCGGGCACAAGCGCCAGTACCGCGTCATCGACTTCCGTCGTCATGACAAGGACGGCGTGGACGCCAAGGTCGCGCACATCGAGTACGACCCGAACCGCACCGCGCGCATCGCGCTGCTGCACTACGTGGACGGCACCAAGCGCTACATCCTGGCGCCCAAGCGCCTGACCCAGGGCAGCGTCGTCGAGTCCGGCCCGTCGGCCGACATCAAGCCCGGCAACAACCTGCCGCTGCGCAACATCCCGGTCGGCACCACGCTCCACGCCGTGGAGCTGCGCCCGGGCGGCGGCGCCAAGCTGGCCCGCTCGGCCGGCGCCTCGGTGCAGCTGGTCGCCAAGGAGGGCAAGTACGGTCAGCTCCGTCTGCCCTCCGGCGAGATCCGCAACGTCGATGTCCGCTGCCGCGCGACCGTCGGCGAGGTCGGCAACGCCGAGCAGTCGAACATCAACTGGGGCAAGGCAGGCCGCAACCGCTGGAAGGGCATCCGCCCGACCGTGCGCGGCGTCGTCATGAACCCGGTCGACCACCCGCACGGCGGTGGCGAGGGCAAGACCTCCGGCGGCCGTCACCCGGTCAACCCGAACGGCAAGCCCGAGGGTCGCACCCGTCGCCCCAACAAGGAGAGCGACAAGCTCATCGTCCGTCGCCGTCGCACCGGCAAGAACAAGCGCTGAGGAGCCTGAACCATGCCACGCAGCCTGAAGAAGGGCCCCTTCGTCGACCAGCACCTGTATCTCAAGGTGGCCAAGGAGAACGAGAAGGGCACCAAGAACGTCATCAAGACGTGGTCCCGTCGCTCGATGATCGTGCCGGACATGCTCGGCCACACCATCGCGGTGCACGACGGCCGCAAGCACATCCCGGTGTTCGTCACCGAGTCCATGGTCGGTCACAAGCTCGGCGAGTTCGCGCCTACGCGCACCTACCGCGGCCACGTGAAGGACGACAGGAAGGGCAAGCGCCGCTGACCTCACGGTCGCAGCGTTTGACTTCCCGATAAGACGAGAAGAGGAAAGCAATGGAAGCCAAGGCATCCGCGCGCTACGTTCGCGTGACGCCGATGAAGGCCCGGCGCGTCGTCAACCTGATCCGTGGCCAGCAGGCGCACGAGGCTCTGGCGATTCTGAAGTTCGCCCAGCAGGGCGCTTCCGAGCCGGTGTTCAAGGTCCTGTCCTCGGCGGTCGCCAATGCGCGGCAGACCGCCGATCAGAAGGGACTGCCGTTCCGCGAGGAGGAGCTCGTCGTGAGCGAGGCCTTCGTGGACGAGGGTCCGACGATGAAGCGGTTCCGCCCGCGAGCCCAGGGCCGCGCGTTCCGCATCAACAAGCGCACGAGCCACATCACCCTGGTCGTGGCGACCCCGGAGAACGAGGAGGTCCGCTAAGTGGGACAGAAGATCAATCCCAACGGCTTCCGTCTGGGAATCACCACGGACCACGTCTCGCACTGGTTCACCGATTCCAACAAGGCGGGCCAGCAGTACAAGGACTATGTCCGCGAGGACATCCAGATCCGCAAGCTGATGGACACCGGCATGGAGCGCGCCGGCATCTCGAATGTCGAGATCGAGCGCACCCGTGACCGCGTCCGCGTGGACATCCACACGGCGCGTCCGGGGATCGTCATCGGCCGCCGCGGCGCCGAGGCCGATCGCATCCGCGGCGAGCTCGAGAAGCTCACGGGCAAGCAGATCCAGCTGAACATCCTCGAGGTCAAGAACCCCGAGACCGATGCCCAGCTGGTCGCCCAGGGCGTCGCAGAGCAGCTCGCCTCGCGCGTGGCCTTCCGCCGCGCCATGAAGAAGTCCATCCAGTCGGCGCAGCGCGCCGGCGCCAAGGGCATCCGCATCCAGTGCGCCGGCCGTCTGGGCGGCGCCGAGATGTCCCGCTCGGAGTTCTACCGCGAAGGCCGCGTGCCCCTGCACACCCTGCGCGCGAACATCGACTACGGCTTCTTCGAGGCCAAGACCACCTTCGGCCGCATCGGCGTGAAGGTCTGGATCTACAAGGGCGACCTGACCTCCAAGGAGCTGGCAGCTCAGGAGGCGGCAGCCCCGTCCCGCGGCCGCGGCGGAGACCGTCGCGGCGGAGGCGCCGGCGATCGCCGTCGTCGTCCCGAGCGCACTGACCGCAATGATCGCGGTGGACGTCGTGGAGAGCGCTCCGGCGACGCCCCCGCAGCGAATGCAGAGGGTGGTAACTGATGCTCATCCCCCGTCGTGTGAAGCACCGCAAGCAGCACCACCCCAAGCGCGGTGGCACTGCGACCGGCGGCACCACGGTCTCCTTCGGAGACTGGGGCGTCCAGGCACTGACCCCGGCCTACGTCACCAACCGGCAGATCGAGGCGGCTCGTATCGCCATGACCCGCCACATCAAGCGCGGTGGCAAGGTCTGGATCAACATCTTCCCGGACCGTCCGCTGACCAAGCGCCCCGCTGAGACCCGCATGGGCTCCGGCAAGGGCTCGCCCGAGTGGTGGGTCGCCAACGTCAAGCCGGGACGCGTCATGTTCGAGCTGGGCGGCGTGTCCGACGAGGTGGCCCGCGAGGCCCTTCGCCTGGCCATCCACAAGCTCCCGATGAAGGCGCGCATCGTGCGTCGCGAAGGCGGTGAATGATCAATGGCCGTTGGATCCAAGGATCTGAACATGGAGAAGCTCGTCGAGCTCGACGACGCCGCTCTCCAGTCCGAGCTGAAGAAGGCCAAGGAGGAGCTGTTCAACCTGCGCTTCCAGTCGGCCACGGGTCAGCTCGAGAGCAATGGCCGCCTGAAGGCCGTCAAGCGCGACATCGCGCGCATCTACACGGTGCTGCGTGAGCGCGAGCTGGGCATCCGCGGCGCAGCCGAGACCTCGAAGGATGGTGCCAAGTGACCGAGCAGCCTCAGAACACCGCTGAGACCGAGCAGCGCGGAGACCGCAAGTCCCGCCGCGGCTACGTGGTCTCGGACAAGATGGACAAGACCGTCGTCGTGCAGCTGCAGGACAACGTCACCCACGCCCTCTACGGCAAGGTGATCCGCCGCACGCAGAAGGTCAAGGCCCACGACGAGGCCAACGAGTGCGGCGTGGGCGATCTCGTCCGCATCGCCGAGACCCGTCCGCTGTCGGCCCAGAAGAACTGGCGCATCGTGGAGATCATCGAGAAGGCCAAGTGATCTGATGCTCCCGCAGCGCGGGAGCGACCGGGGACCCCGCCGCCCGCGGGGGACCGCGGCCGAGCGCCCCACCACCGCTGTCGCGGGGGGGGGGCGCTTCGTCATCCCCGCCGGCGGTCATCAGGACGTGATGCGCCTCAAGCTCCGATCCGCGCTGTGATGCGGATCCGAGCCTGTCGAGCAGGTGCGTCCTGTGCTAGAGTTTCTCCCTTGTGTGGGCATCTCTATGCCCCCGCCCCTCTGCCTTCCGTGCCAGCGCATAATGCTCGCGGCTTCGGCGCGCCCTCGGGCACACCGGCATGACCACGAGTCCAGATGCTTCTGGCACGGTGCGGCGGAGCCCCTGCCGGAGCGCCCCGTGCGGTGCCGGTGGAGGGGGATCCATCCGACGAACTGTTCCGCAAGGCCCGCCCCTGCTCTCGAAGGGTGCGAGAACCAGCGTGACGACAGGAGAACAACAGTGATTCAGCAGGAGTCGCGACTCAAGGTCGCCGACAACACGGGTGCGAAGGAGATCCTGACCATCCGCGTTCTCGGTGGCTCTGGCCGTCGCTACGCAGGAATCGGCGACACGATCGTCGCCACCGTGAAGGACGCCATCCCCGGCGGCAACGTCAAGCGCGGCGATGTCGTCAAGGCCGTCATCGTGCGCACGCGCAAGTCGCGTCGTCGCCCGGACGGCTCGTACATCCGCTTCGACGAGAACGCCGCGGTCATCCTCAAGTCCGAGGGCGGCGATCCGCGAGGGACGCGCATCTTCGGCCCGGTCGGGCGCGAGCTGCGCGACAAGAAGTTCATGAAGATCGTCTCCCTGGCACCGGAGGTGCTCTGATGCCCAAGTTCAAGATCAAGACCGGCGACCTGGTCCAGGTCATCACCGGCAAGAAGGAAAACAAGGGCAAGCAGGGCAAGGTCCTGCGTGTCATCACCGAGACCGAGCGTGTGGTCGTGGAGGGCGTCAACGTGATGACCCGTCACAAGCGCCCGACCATGCAGGGTGAGTCCGGCGGGATCGAGAAGGTCGAGGCCCCGATCCACATCTCGAACGTCG
The DNA here is from genome assembly GCF_025149945.1 of Kocuria sp. p3-SID1428. Classification (GTDB taxonomy): domain Bacteria; phylum Actinomycetota; class Actinomycetes; order Actinomycetales; family Micrococcaceae; genus Kocuria. The sequence continues at coordinate 6,733 of NZ_JALXVH010000047.1, forward strand.
CCCTGGTCGATCCCGAGACCAACAAGCCGACCAAGGTCGGCTACCGCACCGAGACGGTGGAGCGCAACGGCCGGACGAAGACCGTGCGCGTCCGCGTCTCCAAGACCACCGGCAAGGATCTGTGATGACTGAGACCACCATCGCCCCGCGCTTCAAGAACAAGTACGACGAGGTCGTCGTGCCGGCGCTGCAGGAGCAGTTCGGCTACCAGAACGTCATGCAGATGCCGCGCATCACCAAGGTCGTCGTCAACATGGGCGTCGGAGATGCCGCCAAGGACTCCAAGCTCATCGACGGTGCCGTGCGCGACCTCACCGCGATCACCGGCCAGAAGCCGGTCATCAACCGCGCCCGCAAGTCCATCGCCCAGTTCAAGCTGCGTGAGGGCATGCCGATCGGCTGCCACACCACGCTGCGCGGCGAGCGCATGTGGGAGTTCCTGGATCGACTTGTGACCCTGGCGCTGCCCCGCATCCGCGACTTCCGCGGTCTGTCGGACCGTCAGTTCGACGGCAACGGCAACTACACGTTCGGCCTGACCGAGCAGGCGATGTTCCACGAGATCGATCAGGACAAGATCGACCGCGTTCGCGGCATGGACATCACCGTGGTCACGACCGCCACCTCCGATGATGAGGGCCGCGCACTGCTCAAGGCGCTCGGCTTCCCCTTCAAGACCAACTGAACCACTACGTCGCAGGTCCCGCCCTCGGGCGGGAAACCATGACGAGGAAGGGCTAGAGCCCACCATGACAATGACAGATCCTGTCGCAGACATGCTGACCCGTCTGCGCAACGCCAACTCGGCTTACCACGACACCGTGGCCATGCCGTACTCGAAGCTGAAGGCCCGCCTGGCGGAGATCCTCAAGGCCGAGGGCTACATCGAGGACTGGACCGAGGAGCCGGCTCGCGTCGGCAAGACCCTGGTCCTGAACCTCAAGTTCGGTCCGCAGCGCGAGCGCTCCATCGCGGGTGTGCGCCGCATCTCAAAGCCCGGACTGCGCGTCTACGCGAAGTCCACCAACCTGCCCCGAGTCCTGGGCGGCATGGGCATCGCGATCATCTCCACCTCTTCCGGCCTGCTGACCGATCGTCAGGCCGCGAAGAAGGGCGTGGGCGGCGAAGTCGTCGCTTACGTCTGGTGACCCGCTAGCAGAGGAAGGAAGGAAGAGAACATGTCACGTATCGGACGTCTCCCCATCTCTGTGCCCAGCGGCGTCGAGGTGAAGATCGATGGCTCCCTGGTCACCGTCAAGGGACCCAAGGGGGAGCACCAGCACGAGATCGCAGCGCCGATCACCGCCGTCCTGGAGGACGGCGTGATCACGGTGTCGCGACCCGATGACGAGCGCGAGTCGCGGTCCCTGCACGGGCTGACCCGCACTCTCATCAACAACATGATCGTCGGTGTCACCGACGGCTACTCCAAGGGCCTCGAGATCGTGGGCACGGGCTACCGGGTCACGCCGAGGGGCAAGGACCTCGAGTTCGCCCTGGGCTACTCGCACCCGGTCCCGTTCGAGGCTCCCGAGGGCATCGAGTTCGCCGTCGAAGGCGCGAACAAGGTGTTCGTGAAGGGCACCGACAAGCAGCAGGTCGGCTATGTGGCCGCCAAGATCCGCGCCCTGCGCGCCCCGGAGCCCTACAAGGGCAAGGGCGTTCGCTACGCGGGCGAGCAGATCCGTCGCAAGGCCGGAAAGGCAGGTAAGTGACCATGGCTCTCAAGTTGAAGAGGGGCAAGTCGAAGTCCGCGGCGCGCAACCGCCGTCACCTTCGCGTCCGCAAGCACGTCTCGGGAACCGCCGAGCGTCCGCGCCTGGTCGTGAACCGCTCCAGCCGGCACATGTTCGTCCAGGTCATCGACGACAAGGCCGGTGTGACGCTCGCGTCCGCATCCACCATGGAAGCCGAGCTCCGCGCCGCGGAGTCGGACAAGTCGGAGAAGGCCAAGCGCGTGGGCGAGCTCGTCGCCGAGCGCGCGAAGGCAGCCGGCATCGAGGCCGTCGTGTTCGACCGCGGGGGCAACAAGTACCACGGTCGTGTGGCAGCCGTCGCTGACGGCGCCCGTGAGGGAGGTCTGGCACTGTGAGCGAGCAGAACACCGAGAACACCACCACCGAGGCTCAGACCGAGTCCACCGGTGCAGAGCAGTCCAACCAGGGCCGCAACGATCGCGGCGGGCGCGGCGGCAATGACCGCGGCGGTCGCAATGATCGCGGCGGGCGCGGAGGCAACGACCGCGGCGGCCGCGGCGGCCGTGGCGGACGCGACGAGGAGAAGGACAAGTTCCTCGAGCGCGTCGTGACCATCAACCGCGTGTCCAAGGTCGTCAAGGGCGGCCGCCGCTTCAGCTTCACCGCGCTCGTCGTGGTGGGCGATGGCGAGGGTATGGTCGGCGTCGGCTACGGCAAGGCCAAGGAGGTCCCCGCGGCCATCCAGAAGGGCGTCGAGGAGGCGAAGAAGAACTTCTTCCGCGTCCCGCGCATCGAGAACCGCACCATCCCGCACCGCGTGCAGGGCGAGGCCGCCGCAGGCGTCGTCATGCTGCGTCCGGCGACCCCGGGTACCGGTGTGATCGCCGGTGGTCCGGTGCGCGCCGTGCTCGAGTGCGCCGGCATCCACGACGTCCTGTCGAAGTCGCTGGGCTCGTCCAACCAGATCAACATCGTGCACGCGACCATCGAGGCGCTGCGCATGCTCGAGGAGCCCGCCGCTGTGGCTGCTCGTCGCGGCCTGTCGATGGAGGACGCCATCCCGGCGCCCCTGCGCGGCATCCAGCAGAAGGCAGGTGCGTGATGACCACTCCGAAGCGAATCAAGGCTGACGGCCGGGACATCCGGATCACCCAGACCCGTTCCGTGGTCGGCCAGAAGCAGAACATGCGCGACACCCTGCGTTCCCTGGGCCTCAAGCGCCCCGGCAACGTGGTCGTCCGCAAGGCGGATGAGGTGACGGTCGGCATGGTCAACACCGCCGCCCACCTCGTGCAGGTTGAGGAGGCCTGATCATGGCTGAGCAGAACACCGACAGCGTCGTGTCCGTGGACGGCACGACCTCGAACGCCCTGAAGATCCATCACCTGCGTCCGGCCCCGGGCGCCAAGAAGGCCCGCCAGCGCGTGGGCCGCGGTGAGGCGTCGAAGGGCAAGACCGCAGGCCGCGGCACCAAGGGCACCAAGGCCCGCTACCAGGTGCGTCCGGGCTTCGCAGGCGGGCAGCTCGCGCTGCACATGCGCCTGCCGAAGCTGCGCGGCTTCACCAACCCGTTCCGCGTCGAGTACCAGGTCGTGAACCTGGACCGCCTGGGGGAGCTGTTCCCGCAGGGCGGCACGGTGGATGTCGACCAGCTCGTGGCCAAGGGCGCGGTTCGCAAGAACCAGCCGGTCAAGGTGCTGGGCGACGGCGAGATCTCCGTGGCCGTGAACGTGACGGCGCACAAGTTCTCCAAGTCGGCCGCCGAGAAGATCTCGGCCGCGGGCGGTTCGACCACCGCTGTGTGATCCTGGCGGCGGGCTAGGCGGCCCCTGAGGATCCGCCCCGAGTCCGCCATCAGATCGCGACCAGAAGGGCCTGTCTCCCGAAGGGGAGGCAGGCCCTTCTGCCGTGTCCGTGCACCGCACGGAGCCGTAGGGGTGTGAGAAGGCGCTCTTGGGGTCGATGCGCCGATGCTGGACACGGTGGTTAGACTTGCACGGGCCATCGCGGCCCTACGCCGACCCCCGCCCGCCCCAGGGCGTTCGCCGGATGACGGAAGACCGGCCGACGGTCAGCCCCCACGACCAGAGGAGAGTCGATTGCTCAGCGCTTTCGGACGGGCGTTCAAGACTCCCGAGCTGCGGAACAAGCTGCTGTTCACCATCGGGATCATCGTGATCTACCGCTTGGGCACCTTCGTTCCGGCTCCCGGTGTGGACTACGGCAATGTCCAGCAGTGCCTGGCACTGGGCAACGCCAGCGGCGGCGTGTACGACCTGGTCAACCTGTTCAGCGGCGGTGCGCTGCTGCAGGTCTCGATCTTCGCCTTGGGCGTCATGCCCTACATCACGGCGAGCATCATCGTGCAGCTGCTGCGGGTGGTCATCCCGCGCTTCCAGGAGCTGCACGAGGAGGGACCGCAGGGGCAGGCGAAGCTGACGCAGTACACGCGCTACCTGACCATCGGCCTGGCGCTGCTGAACGCGACCACGATCGTCTCCCTCGCCCGCTCGGGCCAGCTGCTGGGCGACTGCCCGCTGCCGATCATCCCGAACGACTCGGTGCTCACCGTCGCGATCATCATCATCGCGCTGACCGCCGGCACCACCGTGATCATGTGGCTCGGCGAGCGGATCACGGAGCACGGCGTGGGCAACGGCATGTCGCTGCTGATCTTCACCTCGATCGCGGCGTCATTCCCGTCGGCCCTGGGCCAGATCTTCAACACGCAGGGCGCGCTGGTCTTCGGCCTCGTCTGCCTGGTCGGGCTCGTGGTGATCATCTGCGTGGTCTTCGTGGAGCAGTCCCAGCGGCGCGTGCCGGTGCAGTACGCCAAGCGGATGATCGGCCGCCGCACGATCGGCGGCTCGACCACGTACATCCCGCTGAAGGTCAACATGGCCGGCGTCATCCCGATCATCTTCGCCTCGTCCATGCTGATGCTGCCCGGGCTCGTGACCCAGTTCGCGGCCCCCACGGACGGCTCGCCCATGCCGGGGTGGATCAACTGGATCAACACCTATCTGGCCTCCGGCGATCACCCGGTGTACATGGTCACCTACTTCCTGCTGATCGTGTTCTTCACGTACTTCTACGTCTCGATCACGTTCAACCCGGAGGAGGTCGCGGGGAACATGAAGCGCTACGGCGGCTTCATCCCCGGCATCCGCGCCGGGCGGCCCACCGAGAAGTACCTGCAGTACGTCATCAGCCGCATCACGCTGCCGGGCGCTCTGTACCTCGGTGTGGTCTCGATGATCCCACTGGTGGCCCTCGTGCTCTTCGACGCCAATCAGAACTTCCCGTTCGGCGGTCCCTCGCTGCTCATCATGGTGGGTGTGGGACTCGATACGGTGAAGCAGATCGACGCCCAGCTCCAGCAGCGCCACTACGAGGGCCTGCTGCGCTGACGCGCTGGCGCCGGCGCGCAGAGCGGGCCCGGCGCAGCCATCCACCATCCACCATCCGCTCCAGATCAGGAGAAGCACATGACTCGCATGCTGATCATCGGCCCGCCCGGTGCGGGCAAGGGCACCCAGGCGGTGCGCATCGCCGAGCGCCTGGGGATCCCGGCCATCTCGACCGGCGACATCTTCCGGGAGAACATCCGCGGCGCCACGGAGCTCGGCAAGGAGGCCCAGTCCTACACCGATGCCGGCAACCTGGTCCCGGACTCCGTGACCAACCGCATGGTGCGCGATCGCCTGTCCTGGGACGATGCCGCCGAGGGCTTCCTGCTCGATGGATACCCGCGCAACACCGCGCAGGCCGAGGAGCTCGACCGCATCCTCCAGGAGTCCGGCGCCGAGCTGGATGTCGTGCTGCAGCTGACCGCGGACAGGGACGAGCTGGTCTCCCGTCTGCTCAACCGCGCGCAGGAGCAGGGCCGCACGGATGACACCGAGGACGTCATCCGCCACCGGCTGGATGTCTACGACCGCGAGACCGCTCCGGTCATCGACCTCTATGCTCAGCGCGGCTTGGTCACCGAGGTCGACGGCCTCGGCACCATCGACGAGGTCACCGAGCGGATCGCCCAGGCCCTGGCCTGATCGGCCGCGGCTCTGCGCAGCGGTCGCCGTGAGCCCGAGGCTTTGGAGCAGCTGCGCAGCGAAGGAACGCCATGACCCCAGCGGGGGTCGCACGACTGTGCAGGGCCGGTGCCGCGGGCACCGGCCCTGCACAGTGTCCGAGCAGAGAGGGGACGGCATGTTCGGCCGTCGGAAGATCGAGTACAAGACCGATGAGCAGCTGCGCGGGATGGTCCGCGCCGGCGTGGTGACCTCGCGCGCGCTCGACGCCGCGGTGGCCGCGGCCCGGCCGGGGGCGACGACCGCCGACGTCGACGCCGCGTTCCGCGAGGTGCTGGCGGCCCACGGGGCCACCTCCAACTTCCTCGGCTACTACGGCTATCCGGCCACGGTCTGCGTGTCCGTCAACGAGGAGGTCGTCCACGGCATCCCGGGCGAGCGCGTGCTGCAGGCCGGTGACATCCTCTCGATCGACGGCGGCGCGATCGTCGACGGCTGGAACGGCGACTCCGCCCGCACGGTCATCCTCGGCAAGCCGACCGAGGAGGACCAGCTGCTCTCAGAGGTGACCCGGGAGGCCATGTGGCGGGGCATCGCCGCGGCTGCCACGGGCACGCGCGTCGGCGACATCGGCGCGGCGATCGAGGACCACGTGCGCGAGCGGGTCGGCCAGCGCCTGGGGATCCTCGAGGACTACGTGGGCCACGGCATCGGCTCCCAGATGCACATGGCCCCGGATGTGCTCAACTACCGGGCCTCCGGAGGATCGCCTGCGCTGAAGCCCGGAATGTGCCTGGCGATCGAGCCCATGCTGGTCACCGGAGACATCGCCACCTCCACCCTCGCCGATGACTGGACCGTGGTCACCGACGACGGCGGCCGCGCCAGCCAGTGGGAGCACTCCGTGGCCATCCACCGCGGTGGCCTGTGGGTGCTGACTGCCGAGGACGGCGGAGCCTCCGAGCTCGAGCCGCTGGGCGTCACGCCCGTGCCGATCCCCGGCAGCTGACCCGCCGCCCTGAAGCCCCCTTGACGACTGTGCGACCCTGACGGAGACGCGCCGCACGAACCGACACCGCCCCGCCGGGGCCTGGAGACACCGTGAGCCAGACCAGCCAGCCGCTGCCGCACCCCACCGTGGGCCGACCCGAGACGCCGATCGCACCGGTCGAGGAGCTCGACGAAGCCCAGATCCTGGGCGACGAGTCCGAGACCGAGATCTCGCAGCTCGAGTCCGCCCAGCCGCCGGTGGACATGGAGCAGACGGATCCGGATGCCGGCACACCGGACACGCCGCGCCCAGTGCCGGGCCAGCTCGTGTTCCAGGCCGCCCGTCGCGGCAAGCCTCCGCGCCACCTCGCCGACACCGATATGGCCGGGCGCCGTGAGATGCTCACGCAGATGGGGCACAAGCCCTTCCGCGCCGAGCAGCTCTCCCGCCACTACTTCGAGCGCTTCGCCTCCGATCCGGCCGATATGACCGACCTGCCCAAGGGCGGACGCGAGCAACTGGTGCACGACACCATGCCCGAGCTGCTCACCACGGTGCGCACGCTCAAGGCCGACGGAGGAGACACCGTCAAGCGCGTGCACCGGCTGTTCGACGGAGCGCTCGTGGAGTCGGTGCTGATGCGCTATGCGAACCGCGTGACCATGTGCATCTCCTCGCAGGCTGGCTGCGGCATGAACTGCCCGTTCTGCGCGACCGGGCAGGCCGGACTGACGCGCAACCTCTCGGCGGCCGAGATCGTGGGCCAAGTGGTCGAGGGCATCCGCATGACGCGCGACGGAGAGGTGGGCCGCCGCGAGCAGGATCCGCAGCGGGTCTCGAACATCGTCTTCATGGGGATGGGCGAGGCATTGGCCAACTACAAGGCGACCATGCAGGCGGTCCACCGCCTGATCGACCCCGCTCCGGAGGGGCTGGGCATCTCCGCGCGCGGGCTGACCATGTCGACCGTCGGGCTCGTGCCCGGCATGCGCAAGTTCACCCTGGAGGCCCTGCCGATCACCCTGGCCCTGTCGCTGCACGCCCCCGACGACGAGCTGCGCGACGAGCTCATCCCGATCAACAACCGCTGGAAGGTCGACGAGGCGCTGGACGCGGCGCGCGAGTACTTCGACGCCACCGGCCGGCGCGTGTCCATCGAGTACGCCCTGATCCGCGACATGAACGACCAGGGCTGGCGCGCCGATCTGCTGGGGGAGAAGCTCAACGCCCGCGGGGCCGGCTGGGTGCACGTCAACCCCATCCCGCTGAACCCCACCCCCGGCTCCAAGTGGACGGCCTCGCGTCGGGGCGTGGAGCAGAACTTCGTCGAGCGCCTGCGCGCCCACGGAATCCCCACGACCGTGCGCGACACTCGCGGCTCGGATATCGACGGTGCCTGCGGGCAGCTGGCCGCGGCGAGCTGAGGCCGCGCGAGAGGGGAGCAGGATCACCTCGATCGCCTTGTCCGCGGGCGCACAGTAGCGTATCGTCTCCTGCTGGTTGTCTGCGTAACCGTCTGCGTGCCCGGACATGCAACCGCACCCGTTCCTGCGCCTTCGCGGCGCTGGTCGTCGTGCGCGCCGCCCTCGCAGCAGGCGCATGCAGGCAGTGAACCGAACCCCGTCCGACTCCCTCGGGAGCGGGCACTGAAGTGAGCGGAGTACATGGCTAAGAAAGACGGAGTCATCGAGATCGAAGGCGGCGTGGTCGAAGCGCTCCCGAACGCAATGTTCCGGGTTGAGCTCGACAACGGCCACATCGTCCTGGCCCACATCTCCGGAAAGATGCGCCAGCACTACATCAGGATCCTCCCGGAGGACCGTGTGGTGGTGGAGCTGAGCCCCTACGACCTCTCCCGGGGTCGGATCGTCTACCGCTACAAGTGAGTCGGAGCGCCGTCGGCACAGCCGGCGGCACCGATTCGTCCAGCAAACGCGAAGGAATGCGATGAAGGTCCAGCCGAGCGTGAAGCAGATCTGCGACAACTGCAAGGTGATTCGCCGTAACGGGCGAGTCATGGTGATCTGCGAGAACCCGCGCCACAAGCAGCGTCAGGGCTGATCCAGCCCTGAGGCGAGATATCCGCCGCATCAGCGGCGGATGACAGAGGCACCGCTCCCGACCGGAGAGATCCAGGCGGGCACCCCCGGGCACGGAGGCCGGGGACCACGACGCAGGGCTCAGCCCCCGCAGTGGACAGCGATGCTCCAGACCTCCGGAACGAACCGAGGAGAACAGCCGACATGGCACGTCTCGCAGGCGTCGATCTTCCGCGCGACAAGCGCGTGGTGATCGCACTCACGTACATCTACGGCGTCGGGCACACCCGCGCCAAGGAGGCCGTCGCGGCCACCGAGATCCCCGCGGAGGTCCGGGTCAAGGACCTGACCGACTCCCAGCTGGTCGCACTGCGCGACTTCATCGAGGGCAGCTTCAAGGTCGAGGGCGATCTCCGCCGCGAGGTCGCCGCCGACATCCGCCGCAAGGTCGAGATCGGCAGCTACCAGGGCATCCGCCACCGTCGCGGTCTGCCTGTGCACGGTCAGCGCACCAAGACGAACGCTCGCACCCGCAAGGGCCCCAAGCGCACCGTCGCCGGCAAGAAGAAGTAACGCGCTCACCTGATCTGAACCGGTGCGATCGCCCGTCGCGCCGAAGGCACAGAAGACCACTACGCAGCAGGAGTAGAAATGCCCCCTAAGACTCGTGCGACCGCCGCTCGCAAGCCGCGTCGCAAGGACAAGAAGAACGTCACCCAGGGCCAGGCCCACATCAAGTCGACGTTCAACAACACCATCGTCACCATCACCGACCCCTCGGGTGCGGTCCTCTCCTGGTCCTCGGCCGGCGAGATGGGCTTCAACGGCTCCCGCAAGTCGACCCCGTACGCCGCGCAGATGGCCGCTGAGGCCGCTGCCAAGCGTGCGCAGGAGCACGGCGTCCGCAAGGTCGACGTCTTCGTCAAGGGCCCGGGATCCGGACGCGAGACCGCGATCCGCTCCCTGCAGGCCACCGGCATCGAGGTCGGCTCGATCCAGGACGTCACCCCGAGCGCTCACAACGGCTGCCGCCCCCCGAAGCGCCGCCGCGTCTGATCCCCGGCACGGCCGAGTCGCGACGGGGCTCGAAGCCCGTCGCGCCGGCCGTGCCCTCCGCCGCCGTCGGACCCTGTTCCGACGGCAGCGTCCAGAGAGTGCTCCACCACCTGCGTGCGTCATATAGCGGAGGCACGCCGAAAGGAAACATCAGTGCTCATTGCACAGCGTCCTGCCCTTTCCGAAGAGGTCGTGGCCGATAACCGCTCCCGGTTCACCATCGAGCCGCTGGAGCCCGGCTTCGGCTACACCCTCGGCAACTCGCTTCGCCGCACCCTGCTCTCGTCGATCCCCGGCGCCGCTGTCACCAGCGTGCGCCTGGACGGCGTCCTCCACGAGTTCTCGACCATCGAGGGCGTGAAGGAGGATGTCACCGAGCTCATCCTGAACGTCAAGAAGCTGGCCGTGTCCTCCGAGGAGGACGAGCCCGTCACCGCGTACCTGAACAAGCAGGGCCCCGCCGAGGTCACTGCCGCTGACATCCAGGTGCCGGCCGGGGTCGAGATCCACAACCCGGGTCTGCCGATCGCCACACTGAACTCGAAGGCCAGCCTCAACCTCGAGCTGACCATCGAGCGCGGCCGCGGCTACGTCACCGCCGCTCAGAACAAGCTGGCAGATGCCGAGATCGGCCGCATCCCGGTCGACTCGATCTACTCGCCGGTGCTCAAGGTGACCTTCCGCGTGGAGGCCACCCGCGTCGAGCAGCGCACGGACTTCGACCGCCTGGTCCTGGACGTGGAGACCAAGGAGTCCATCTCCCCGCGCGATGCCATGGCTTCTGCCGGCACCACGCTGGTGGAGCTGTTCGGCCTGGCCCGTGAGCTCAACGTCGAGGCCGAGGGCATCGAGATCGGCCCGTCCCCGACCGACACCGCCATGTCCGCTGACATGGCGCTGCCGATCGAGGATCTCGAGCTGACGGTGCGCTCCTACAATTGCCTCAAGCGCGAGGGGATCCACAGCGTGGGCGAGCTCGTGACCCGCTCCGAGGCGGATCTCATGGACATCCGCAACTTCGGCGCGAAGTCCATCGACGAGGTCAAGGCCAAGCTCCAGGAGCTGGGCCTCGCTCTCAAGGACTCGCCTCCCGGGTTCGAGGCCGCCGCGCGGCCGGCGTCCATCGACGACGAGAACCCGTTCGACGTTCAGTAATCCTTCCGCCTCTCCTCATCCGGACCGACCGGCGCCACGAGCGTCGGACGGCAACGGCTGAGTCACTTCCAGGAGACCAATCACCATGCCTGCACCTACCAAGGGACCCCGCCTCGGCGGCAGCCCGGCGCACCAGCGCCTGATCCTGCGCAACCTGTCGCAGCAGCTCTTCGAGCACAAGCGCGTCACCACCACCGTGACCCGTGCTCGTCGCGTGCGCCCCTACGCCGAGAACCTGATCACGGCCGCCAAGAAGGGCGACCTCAACGCCCGTCGCAAGGTCCTGGGCCAGCTGTCCGACAAGTCCGTCGTGCACGAGCTGTTCACGACCATCGCCTCGGCGATGGAGGACCGTCCGGGCGGCTACACCCGCATCACCAAGATCGGCAACCGCAAGGGCGACAACGCGCCCATGGCGGTCATCGAGCTGGTCATGGAGCCCGTGGCCACCGCCTCGACCGTCGCCGAGGCAGAGGCTGCTGCGCGCACCGCCGCTCCGGCCGCCGAGCCGGCCGTGACCGAGGACGTCGTGTCGGATCCGTCGACCCCGCTGGCGGAGGAGGGCGGCGCCAGCGCCGCCGCCGTCGACCCGCAGGTCGCCGAGGCAGAGGCATCCACCGGTGTCGAGGCCGACGAGTACGCCGGCTCCGCCAAGCCGCTCGAGTCCGGCGAGGCCCCCGAGGGCTTCTCCATCAAGGGCAACAAGGACTCCATGAAGTTCCACGTGCCCGGCTCGCGCTGGTACGCCTCGACCCGTGCCGAGGTCTGGTTCGACACCAAGGCCAACGCCGAGGCCGCCGGGTTCGCCCCGGCAGGCGGTGCTGCCGCCCAGAAGATCGACGGCGAGTGATCTTCGCGCTCTGAGGCTCTCGGGCCCC
>NZ_JALXVH010000048.1 GCF_025149945.1 Kocuria sp. p3-SID1428
TGTGCTCAGGTGCTCAGGTGCTCAGCGGCTCAGGCGCTGCGCGTCGAGGCGGAGGGGTCCGTGCGTCGGGCGCGGTTCTTCCTGTGCTTGCGCAGCGCGCTCAGCGCGATGAGGAGCAGACCCGCGGCCGCCCAGCAGACGAGCACGATCAGCGCGTGAATCATCCCGGTGCCGTCGAAGAAGGCCACTGAGCGCAATGCGGTGCCTGCGGCGCCGATCGGCAGCTGCTGTCCGATCGCACCCCACGGCTGCGGCAGCCACTGCCAGCCGGTCGCCATGCCCGACAGAGGGTTGGCCACGAACATCATGAGGACCGCGCCCAGTGCCAGACCGGCACCGCCCAGCACGGACTGCAGCCCGGAAACGGCCAGGGAGATCGCCGCGATGCCCAGCGCGAGCACGCCGGCCAGGGCCCAGAAGTCGCCGTCGACCGCGTGCAGCCAGCTCTGCAGGACCCAGGTCACGGCCACGCCCGCCAGTGCCGAGAAGCCGATGATGCCGAGGGCGCGCACAGCGGGCCGATTCCCGGACAGCATGGTGAAGGCCGCAGCGGAGATCATGCCGCCGAAGGCCAGCGGCAGGGCAAGCGTGCTCATGGCCGTCGCGTTCGGGTCGTCGTCGGTCAGCGGGGCGATGTCGCGCACGGTGACCTCCTGGGCCGGGGCCTGCTGGGGCTGGTCACTCGGGGCCTGCTTGCCCTGCGCCTGTCCGCTCTGAGCGGCAGTCTGATCGCCCTGCGCCGGAGCCTGCTGTTCCTGCCCCTGTGCCTGCTGCGCCTGGGCCTTCTGCTGCTCCTCCAGACCCGTAGCGAGGCCGTCCATCATCGTGCCGTAGGGGGTGCCGGCTCCCGAGGCCTTGAGGACCTCGACACCCTGCTGTCCCACCGTCACGGCACCGATGGCCTCTCGATCGGCCACGGCCTGCTCAGCCTGCTCGGCGTCGTCGTACTCGGTGATCTCGAAGGCGCCGGGGGAGCGCTCCTCGAGCGCATCGGTGATCTGCTCGACGGCCGGGGCGGGACCGGCGACCGCCAGGGGCAGGTCCTCCGGGCCGGAGTTCAGGGCCGGGGTGAGGAAGGCCAGCAGCATGAGGCACACCGCGATCGGCAGCACCAGGATGAGCAGACCCGTGCCCCGCCAGGAGCGGCGGGTCGAGGAGGGCGAGCCCTCGGTGGCGGGGTGGGACATGAGAAGCTCCTTCGTTCATGTGGAGGATTTCCCTCCGATTCTTAAGTGGAGCATATTCCTCCGATAAGGTGGAGACAAGCAGATCCAATGCTCAGGCCCGGTGAGCTGCGTCATGGCCGTGCGAGGATCATGAGGCGGCGTTCCGAACGTCAGAGTGCTGCCAGCCGAGAAGATGACCACGGAAGGACCACCATGCGAGCCGATGCCCGAGCCAAGCGCGCTGCTCTGCAGACGGCCGGGGCTGAGCTGTTCGCCGAGCAGGGCACGGACGTCCCGCTCAGCGCGGTTGCGGCACGAGCGGGCGTGGGGATCGGCACCCTCTACCGCCATTTCCCCACGCGAGGGGCGCTCTACCTGGGCGTGATGGAGGCCGTCGTCGAGAAGGTCGAAGCGGCGGCCGCTGAGCTGGAGACGGCGTGGGATCAGGATCCCCGGGCCACGTGGCAGGCCGCCGCCCACGAGCTCGGGCGGCTGCGGATCGGCGCTCTGGTGGAAGGTGCCGACCCGCAGCGCAAGGCGGCGTTCGAGGAGGCGGGCTGGGACCGAGTGCTGCAGCTGCGGGACCGGCTCTTCGACCGGCTGGGCGCGCTGCTGCGTCGGGGCAAGGAGGCGGGGCTGGTGCGGGAGGACCTGAGCCCTGCACAGTTCTACTTCGGCCTGGCGGTGGTCACCCGCCCGCTCCCGGAGACCGTGACGCAGACCATGCCCGTGGATCTGAGCTGGCTCGTGGGCGCCTACTTCCACGGTCTGCGCCCCTGAGGGGCGGGCAGGCTGCGCACACGCGGCGGGCGGTCGGATCCTGCACGTCATCACGCTGTCAGCGGACGCCTCGACCTGTGCCGTCCGTGCGTCATAGGTTGGGCAGCGATGGCCGGGCCCTGTTCCCGGTCGGCCGCCCCCGCACATGGTGGCGCCTCACCGCTGATCAAGGAGTGAGCATGTCTGACAAGGTGGACTTCTGGTTCGACCCCCTGTGCCCCTGGGCCTGGATGACCTCCCGGTGGATGGGCGAGGTCCAGCAGCGCCGCGATGTCGAGGTCGACTGGCGCATCATCTCCCTGGGGATCCTCAATGAGAACAACCCGGACAATCACCACCACGGGCACGACGAGTCGATGTGGATGGTCCGCGTGATCCAGGCTGCCGCGCAGGCCCACGGCGACGAGTACCGCAAGAAGCTCTACGACGCCATGGGAACCCGCTGGCACGTTCAGGGCTACGGGGACGAGAAGAAGATGGTCGAGACCATCGCCGAGTCCCTCGAGGAGGTCGGCCTGCCGGCCGAGCTGATCGAGGCCAAGGACTCGACCGACTTCGACGCCGCCCTGCGCGAGTCCACCGAGGCGGCTCAGGCCGTCGCGGGCAAGGACATCGGCACCCCGTGCATCGCCGTGAACGGCACCGGCTTCTTCGGCCCCGTGTTCACCCCGGCTCCCAAGGGCGAGCAGGCGGCCGAGATCTGGGACGCCGCCCTCACCCTGTCGGGCTACTCGGGCTTCTACGAGCTCAAGCGCGGCCGCGAGAAGGGCCCGGACTTCAGCTGAGGCCCGCTGGCCGCCTCCGTCGGCCGGCTCGCCCTGCGGAAGGGCGCCCGCCGCTGACGTCGCGCTCGCAAGAGGGCGAGAAGCGCCACGAGGCCCCCGCACCGATCGGTGCGGGGGCCTCGCGCTGTGCTGGGCCGGCTCAGGCCTGCTCGGTCTGCTCCGGGGGAGCCAGCTGGACATCGCCCACCAGCAGCAGGGAGTCTCCGGCATCGCCCTCGACGACGCTCAGCTCGCGGACGTTGCCCGCGGCCTTCAGATCGCCGAGGCCGGCCTGCAGCTGCTCGACCTGGGGGGCCGGGGCCGTGATGGTCGCCGACAGCACCTCGGTGCGCTGCTTGACCTTGGCTTCGGACTTGGACTTGCGCAGCCCCGACAGCGCCACGCCCACGGCGGTGAGGATCTCGGGATCGGCCTGATCGGCCTGGCCCAGGGACTCGGCCGACGGCCACGGCGCGCGGTGCACGGAGCCTGCGCGCCACCACGACCAGACCTCCTCCGTGGCGAACGGGATGAACGGGGCGAACAGCCGCAGCAGCGCATCCAGGGTGGTGGCCAGGGCGGCATGCACGGAGGCCTGCTGCTCGGGGCCCTGCGCGCCGTAGGCCCGGTCCTTCACGAGCTCGACGTAGTCGTCGGTGAACGACCAGAAGAACGACTCCACGAGCTGCAGCGCCCGGGCGTATTCATAGCCGGCCAGGGCCTTCGACGCCTGCTCCACGACCTCGCGCAGACGTGCCAGCAGGGCGCGATCCAGGCCGTTGACGATCACCGACGGATCGGTACCGGGGGAAGCGGCTCCGGTGCCCAGCACCGAGGCCTCCGTGACGCCCTGGTTCAGCACGAACTTGGAGGCGTTGAGCAGCTTGATCGCCAGGCGACGGCCGATCTTCATCTGACCCTCGTCGTAGGCGGTGTCCGCGCCCAGGCGTGCGGAGGCCGCCCAGTAGCGCACGGCGTCGGCGCCGTACTTCTCCAGGACCTCGTTCGGCACGACCACGTTGCCCTTGGACTTGGACATCTTCTTGCGATCCGGATCCAGGATCCAGCCCGACAGCGCGGTGTGGCGCCATGGCACGGAGCCGGCCAGGGTCTCGGCGCGCACGGCGGTCGAGAAGAGCCAGGTGCGGATGATGTCGTGGCCCTGCGGACGCAGGTCCATGGGGAACGTGGAGGCGTGCAGCTGCGGATCGGTCTCCCACCCCGTGGCGATCTGCGGCGTCAGCGACGAGGTCGCCCAGGTGTCGAGCACGTCCGGGTCGCCGGTGAAGCCGCCCGGGACGTCGCGCTGGTCCTCGGTGTACCCCGGGGCCGGCTGGGCGGCGGGATCGACAGGCAGCGCGGCCTCGTCGGGCAGCACGGGGGACTCGTAGACCGGCTCGCCCTGCGCATCCAGCGGGTACCACACGGGGATCGGCACGCCGAAGAAGCGCTGGCGGGAGACCAGCCAGTCGCCGTTGAGCCCCTCGATCCAGTTCTCGTACCGGGAGCGCATGAACGACGGATGCCACTCGATCTCCCGGCCGCGCTCGATGAGCTTCTCGCGGCGGGAGGCGTCGCGGCCGCCGTTGCGGATATACCACTGCCGGGAGGTCACGACCTCGAGGGGCTTGTCGCCCTTCTCGTAGAAGTTCACCGGGTGGGTGATCTTCTTCGGCTCGCCCTCGAGGTCGCCGGACTCCGTGAGCATCTCCACCACTGCCTGCTGAGCGGAGAACACGGTCTTGCCGGCCACGTTCGCGTAGCGCTCAGCCGGGGCGCCGTCGGCGATCCACGACGGCTGCTCGGCCAGGAAGCGGCCGTCGCGCCCGATCAGGGCGCGGGTGGGGGGCGCGGCCGCCCGGCCCCGGCCGCGGCGCGGCGGGCGCCCCGCGGCACGGGTGTCCGGGAGGCGGACGGGAGGACGATCGGCCGATGACTCCTCGGCCCACGAGCGGGCACGCCGAAGACGGCGCGCTCGGGCCGCGGGGGCTCGGAGGCGATCGACCGTGCTCCTCCCTTCCAGACTGTTCTGTCGGCACTGGAATCTCACCAGTCAGGCCGGGGTCGTGTCGTCGCCGGGAGCTCGGCCCGTTCAAGGGGCCGAGGGCTCTCGGCGACGACGACGGCCACCGGTTAGCGGGCTGTCACCGCCGGCTCGGAATTCCACCGATCTCGGAGCACGTCGTGTCGTGGGCCCCATTATGGCACGCGGCGACCCCGGTGCGCGGACGCCTCAGCCCTGGGCGGAGCGGGCTGCCCTCCTCAGGGCCTCGATCGCGGCCTGGGGGTCGTCCTTGCCGTAGACGGCCGAGCCGGCCACGAAGACATCGGCGCCGGCCTCCGAGGCTCGCTCGATGGTCTCCAGCGAGACGCCGCCGTCGACCTGCAGGGCCACCTCTCCGCCGCCGGCGCGGATGGCCTCGGCGGCGCGGCGGATCTTGGGCAGGGTCACGTCCAGGAAGCTCTGCCCGCCGAAGCCCGGCTCCACCGTCATGACCAGGAGCATGTCGATCTCGGTGAGCATGTCCAGGTAGGGCTCCACCGGGGTGGCCGGACGCAGGGCCAGCCCTGCCTTGGAGCCGGCACCGCGCAGCTCGCGGGCCAGGCGGATGGGGGCGCGGGCGGCCTCGGCGTGGAAGGTCACCGACGCGCAGCCGGCCTCCGCGTAGGCCGGGGCCCAGTGATCGGCGTCCTCGATCATCAGGTGGATGTCCAGCGGGACCGGAGAGACCGCCTGCAGCCGCTCGACCACCGGAAGACCCAGGGTCAGGTTCGGCACGAAGCGGTTGTCCATGACATCGATGTGCGCGGCATCGGCCGTGGAGATCCGCTGCAGCTCGGCCTCCAGGTTGGCGAAGTCCGCCGAGAGCACGGACGGATGGATGCAGCAGCGGGACATGGCTCCTCCTGGGACCTCGGGTGTGCTCTCGACCTTAGGAGGTCTTGGTGAACAGGGCCATGAACATGGCATCGGTTCCGTGCACGTGCGGCCACAGCTGCACGGTCCGCGCGCCGTCGGCCACGGACTCCCCCGCCGGATGCGGGTTCGACGGATCGGCCCGGCCCTCGAGCGCACCGGGAAGCGCTGCGGCGCGCGCCGGCTCGGCGGCGTCGATCAGGCGCAGATCGGGGCGGGCGCGCAGCAGGTCGTCGACGGCCACAACCGTCTCCGCGGCATGCGGCGAGCACGTGGCGTAGAGCAGCAGCCCGCCGGGGCGCAGGGCCTCGGCGGCAGCAGGCAGCAGCTGGGCCTGCAGCTGAGTCAGATCGGCCAGATCGGAGGGGCGACGACGCCAGCGCGCCTCCGGACGGCGCCGCAGCGCACCCAGCCCCGTGCACGGAGCATCCACGAGGATGCGGTCGAAGCCCTCGGCGGCCACGTAGTGATCCGGCTGCTCCAGCACCGAGGCGATGTCGCGGCCGTCGCCCCAGCGGATCTGCCAGGCGTCCTCGGGCAGCACGGCCAGGGCGTCGTCGACCAGACGGGCCCGGTGCTCGGAGACCTCGTTGGCCAGCAGGGTGGCCCCGTGCTGGGCCGCGAGCGCGGCCAGCAGGGCGGCCTTGCCCCCGGGGCCGGCGCACAGATCGAGCCAGTGCTCCCCCGCCTCCACGGGACGGGCCGCCACGAGCGTGCGGGCCACGAGCTGGGAGCCGGAGTCCTGGACGCGGATCCCTCCGGTGCGCACGCCGGCGCGGCGGTGCAGGTCGCCGCCGGCGCTGATCGCGGAGTCAGGAGTCAGGGGGCCGGGCTCGGCGCCGTCGTCGAGCTCCTCCTGGATCTGGCCCACGCGGGGCAGCGCCACGAGCTGGACGGACGGAGCCTCGTTATCGGCCTCGAGCAGGGCCTCGATCTCCTCGGGACTGCGTCCGTGGGCGCTCAGCGCCTGGCTCAGGGCGCGCACGATCCATTCGGGATGGGCGTGGGCTGTGGCCAGGCGCTGCCAGGTGTCGGCCCCCTCGCTCAGCTCGGCGATCCACTGCTCGAGCGGGGCGGCGGCGACCTTGCGCAGCACCGCGTTGACCAGTCCCGACGGACCGGCGCCGATCTCGGCCCGCGTCAGCCCGACCGTCTGGTCGATCGCCGCGTGATCCGGCACGCGCATGGCCAGCAGCTGGTGCACGCCCAGGCGCAGGACATCGACCACCGGGGCGTCGAGCTTGCCGAGCGGGCGGTCCACACAGCGCTGCAGGACCGCATCCCAGGTGCCCTGGTGCCGCAGGGCGCCGTAGGCCAGCTCCGTGGCGAAGCCGGCATCGCGGCGGTCCAGGCGCTGCTGGCGGATCTGCTGCGGCAGCACCAGGTTGCCGTAAGCGTCGTTCTCGGAGACCTCGCGCAGGGTGCGGTAGGCGGCCAGACGGGCCGGATCAGCCTGGCGAGAGCGCTGCGACGGCGCCGAGGCCGAGTAGGAGCGCTGAGCCATCGACCGGCGGTGGCGCTGGCGACCGGACTGATCACGGCGATCCTCGTCGCCGCGCCGACGATCCCCCGAGCCTGCACGGCCTCGGGAGCCGCCGCCTCGACGTCCGCCTTGATCTGCTCCGCCGCTCGGTCCGCGCCGTCCTGCCTCATCCGCCGGGCTCATGCGAACACCGTCCTCGTGGTCTCGTCGTCTGCGCGGCCGAACCGGCCGCGGGCCCAGTCACCGGCCGCCATGGCCTGCTTGCCCGCCGGCTGCACGCGCAGCAGCTCGACGGCGTGGGTGCCCGTTCCGCTCAGGACGCGGCCGTCGCGCAGCTGCACCTGCCCCGGGGCCAGGTCGGTGCGCTCGGGCGCCTCGCGCAGGCCACCGACGATCTTGAAGCGCTGACCGTCCAGCTCGGTCCACGGACCCGGCTCGGGCGTGGTGCCGCGCACCAGGCGCACGATCTGCGCGGCCGGCCAGTCCCAGTCGATCCGGCTGTCCGCGGTGGACAGCTTGGGCGCCATGGTGGGCTCGCCCTCCTGCGCGACGGGCTGCTCACCGCGCTCGAGCCGCTGCAGCGCCTCCAGGAGCAGGGGCGCGGTCTCGTGCGACATGCGCTCGAGCAGGGAGCCGGCCACGTCGTCGTCGCGCAGCCGCGTGACAGCGGTGCCCAGCAGCGGGCCGGTGTCCATGCCCTCGTCGAGCAGGAAGGCCGAGGCCCCGATCTCTGCATCGCCGTGGATCAGCGAGTGCTGCACCGGTGCGGCGCCGCGCCAGCGCGGCAGCAGGGAGAAGTGGAGATTGACCCAGCCCAGCGGCAGGGCCTCCAGCGCCGGGCGCTTGAGCAGCGCGCCGTAGGCCACGATCGCCCCGGCCTGCGCTCCGGTCTCCCGCAGCTGGGCCACGACGTCCTCGTCGACCCTGTTGGCCTTCAGCACGGGCAGCCCGAGCCGCTCGGCGGCGGCGGCCACCGGCGACGGGGTCAGCACCTTCTTGCGGCCCACGGGGGCATCGGTGCGGGTGAGCACCGCGGCGATCTCGATCCCCTCGGCCGCGGCCAGGTGCTCGAGCGGAGCCACCGCCGGTTCCGGGGTTCCTGCGTAGATGATCCTCACGGTGCCTCCTCAGCCTCCGAAGCTCGAGCCCAGGGTGCCGGCGCGCTCGTGGCGCACTTCGGCGACGGTGCGGTCGTAGTCGCCGGCGCGGATCCGACGCCAGGCCTCGCGGCGCGCCTGCCCCTCCAGGCGGTTGACGTACAGGGTGCCCAGCAGGTGGTCATGCTCGTGCTGGAAACAGCGCGCCAGCAGGCCCGTCCCCTCCGCCTGCTGGGGATCGCCAAGCTCATCCAGGCCGGTGACCCGGGCCCAGTCCCTGCGCGGGGTGTCGAAGCCCAGCCCCGGCACGGACAGACAGCCCTCGCCGCCTTCCTGCAGCTGCTCGCCCACCTCGATGCTCGGGTTGATGAAGACCCCCGAGTCCTCCCCGATCTCGTAGACGAAGATCTGAAGGCCCACGCCGATCTGCGGAGCCGCCAGGCCCACGCCCTCCACATCGCGCATGGTCTCGAACATGTCGGCCACGAGGGTGCGCAGGTCGTCGTCGAAGCGCCGGACCGGATCGGCCGCGCTGCGCAGGATCGGATCCCCGATCGTGCGGATCGGACGGACGGACATGGGCGGTTCCTCCTGGCTGCGGGTGCTGGATCGGTGGAGCTGGGACGGGTCTGGGGTGCTGCGGCTGATTCGCATCTGCTGCGCGGCGACGGGCGCGGCGCTGCGGCGGGTGCGCCGCCGCGCCGCCCGCGGCCTCGGCGCCTCGGGCGCTCAGGCCGGCGGTGGTGGAACGGGGCGCAGCTGCGCGGGACCTCGATCCAGTCTGGTCTGATGCCCCCAGAGTCGGCGCAGCGTGCAGAACTTGTGCCAGTGGGCCTCGAGGACCTCGGGGGCGGCCTGCTGCGCGGAGACCTCGGTCTCGCCCACCGCCACGCCGAGCAGCAGGTCTGCGGCGCCGTGCTTCCAGGGCTCCCACGACCCGGCCTGGGCGTCGACCAGCTGCTCCTCGGCCTTCAGACCGGCCACGAGCTGCGTGACGACCTTGGCGTCCATGGCCTTCACGCGCCCGGCGCGGTCCGTGCCCTTGGTCTTGTAGTCGATCAGGCAGAGCTTGCCCCCGATGCGGGCCACCAGGTCCAGCGTTCCGGCGTAGCCCACGCTGGCGTTCCACACGGTGATCTCCGCGGCCAGCGGCTCGGGGCGGTAGAGCTGCCACCACTCGTCGAACCGCTCGGCGTACGCCCGCTCGCCGTGCGATGCCAGGATCTCCCGCACCTCGTCGACCCGGGACTCCAGGCCCATGGCGCGCAGGGCGGTCTGCTCGGCGTAGTCATGGACCCGGTCTCCGCGCAGGGCGGCTTCATCGCGATGGCGCTCGGCGGCGCCGGCGGCGTCGCGGGCGATCTGGCGCAGTCTGGGTGCCGAGCCGATGGCTTGCGGCAGCCGGTCATCCGAGATCACGGCCTGGGCCGCGGACCAGCCGTGCCACCCCCCGAGATCGAGCGCCGCGCAGCTGAGGACCGTGGTGATCGAGGGGACCTCGGGCTGCCCGGAGTCGCTGCGCGCATACATCCGGCCGTGCTCGGTCTGCTGCGCCAGTCGCGGCTGGGTCATGCGGAGACTCCCTCCTGGGCTGTCCGTTGTGGACGGTGATCGTCCCCGGGCCGTCGGCGCCGGGGCACGGGGCCCCGAGGATGCAGGACGACGGCCACCATGCAGAAGGCCCCGGCCGGTGGAACCGGACGGGGCCTTCTGGTCGATCTTCCGTGCGCGATACTGGGATCGAACCAGTGACCTCTTCGGTGTGAACGAAGCGCGCTACCGCTGCGCTAATCGCGCCTTTCGACCTGGAAACCATAGCGCACCCCGAGCCCGCTCGCCAATTCGGCCGCGCCGACCCCGGATCAGCCGCCCACAGAGGGAGCACACGACGCGCGGGTGCGCCATCCATCCCCTCCCTGGTTCCCCGCGGCCAGCACCCGCGATGAACGCCCCACCCGGCAGAACTCCCCGAGTGGCCCATGAGAGTGCGTTCACGCCCCTCCGCTCCTCGAGCGGCCTCCTGGAATGCGCTCCACGCCTCAGACGCCCACCACAGGACCACTCGATCGCAGAGGGAACACGGCGGGGCCGTTCGAGAAGGGAGCGTCGCGCTGTGGAGCCGCGCTCGAGGGACCGTCCAAGGGACTGCGCTCGCGGGATCGGGCGGATCCCCACGAGCCCCGCGGTTCGATTTGCGCGGCACGATTCAGGTGGCCTAATGTCTACGCCTGTCGGAACGGCGAGCAGGCCGAAGGACGCAGAGCGACAGCTCTGCGGAGCGCGGATGCACGCACTGTCCGCAGCCGAGGCACCGGGCGAAAGCACGGAAAAGGCTGTGATACAGTTTCCGATCGAACGTCAGCCGAAAGGCAGATGATTCGCGGTTGTAGCTCAGCTGGTAGAGCATCACCTTGCCATGGTGAGGGTCGCGGGTTCGACTCCCGTCAACCGCTCGGAGAGCATCATCTTCGGATGCATGCGATCAATGAGAAGGCCAGGTCCGCAAGGACACAGGTCCCGGTGGGGTGGCCGAGTGGTTAGGCAGCGGCCTGCAAAGCCGTCTACGCGGGTTCGAATCCCGTCTCCACCTCGGTTCCCACCCAGCTCGCTCCCCCGGGAGCACGAGCGCGATTGGCGCAGCGGTAGCGCGCTTCCCTGACACGGAAGAGGTCACTGGTTCGATCCCAGTATCGCGCACCAGCACAGAAGGCCCCGACTGAAGCTTCAGTCGGGGCCTTCGTCGTACCCTCCCTCCCCACCCCACCCCCGCCGAGTGGATACCTAGTTGCGCCAAGGGGCCAGATCGCGCAACTAGGTATCCACTCGGCGGGGGTGGGCGACGCGCCCGGGGACCTCCGATGTTGCGACATGGACCGCGGGCAGTGGAGAGTGGTCTCGTCAGATGACATCGGACGAGAGGAGACCATCATGGTGGATCTCGGAGGAATGGCAGACAAGGCCAAGCAGGCAGCTTCGGACAACCCCGAGGCCGTCGACAAGGCTGCTGACACGGCCAACGACAAGACCGGCGGCCAGTACGAGGATCAGATCAACTCCGCCAAGGACAACCTCACTGGCGGCGGCGACGACGAGAACTGATCCCCGGATCAGCGCTCGGCCGGCCCGAGAGGGTCGGCCCTCGTGCGCCTGAGGGGCGGCACCATCACGGTGCCGCCCCTCAGTGCTTCCCGGCCGTCTCGACCTGGCGCAGTGCCGGAGATCGCCGCAGCCGACGACGTCGGCCGATCCCTCAGCCGCTCACAGCGACGGCTTCTCCGGCATCTGCCCCTCGCGAGCCAGAGCCGTCAGGCGCGAGACGGCGCGCGAGTACTTCTTCTGATAGCCGCCGGCCATCATCTCCGGGGTGAAGATCTGATCGAACGGCACCCCCGAGCTGATGATCGGCAGGTCGCGGTCGTAGAGGCGATCGGCCATCACCACCAGACGCAGGGCCAGAGCCTGCTCGTCCACCGTGCGCACACCGCGCCACACGATGCCGTCTAGGCCTTGGACCATGGCCCGGTAGCGCGAGGGGTGCACGCGGATCAGGTGCTCCAGGATGTCCTCGAAGTCATCGGCGGACACGACCTGATCGTCGCCGAAGCGCTCGTCCGCGGCGGCCTCGAGCTGATCGTCGGCCAACGGGGCAGGCGCCTCCGGCAGGCCGCGGTGGCGGTAGTCCTCGCCGTCGATGCGCAGGACCTCGAACTGGTCGGAGAGCACCTGGATCTCGCGCTGGAAGTCCTGTGCTGCGAACCGGCCCTCCCCCAGGGATCCGGGCAGCGTGTTGGAGGTCGCAGCCAGGCGCACGCCCGCATCCGCCAGCTCGCGCATCAGCCGCGACATCAGCACGGTGTCGCCGGGATCGTCGAGCTCGAACTCGTCGATGCACACCAGCGCGTAGCCGCTGAGCGCCTCGACCGTCTTGCGGAAGGTCAGCGCACCGACCAGGTTGGTGTACTCCACGAAGGTGCCGAAGGACTTGGGCCCCGGTGAGGCGTGCCACAGCGAGGCCAGCAGGTGCGTCTTGCCGACGCCGAAGCCGCCGTCCAGGTAGATGCCCTGGGCCGCCGTCTGCTTCTGCCCGCCGCCGAACATGCGCGAGAAGAAGCCCCCGCCCTTCTTCTCCGAGGGCGCCTTGATCGAGGCGGCGAAGCGCTTGAGCTCCTGGACGGCCTCGGCCTGCGAGGGCTGGGAGGGGTCCGGGCGGTAGGTGTCGAAGGAGACCTCGCCGAAGCGCTCGGAGGGCCGGAAGCCCTCGAGCAGCTGCTCCGCGGAGACGGACGGGACGCGCTCGGACAGGCGCTCGATCTTGGGGCTCACTGAAGGACCTCTCAGGTACGGCCGACGGGATGCTTCCGAGCCTAACGGCACGCCCGCCGCAGGTTCGCCCGTCGCGCACACCTCCGGGCGGGCCGGAACCGACGAGCAGGCCCGTGGGTACAGTGGGGAGCAGATCCCCGAGCCGGTGTCCGCACCGGCCTGCGGACCCGCCCCGGGCCCGCCCCTACGACCCCTTCAGGAGGACGCACATGGCTGTCGATCCCGATACCACCGATCCCAAGTTCGCCGAGTACGCCCACCCCGAGCGCCTGGTCTCCACCGAGTGGGTGTCCCAGCACCTGGACGACCCGCAGGTCGTCGTCGTGGAGTCGGACGAGGACGTGCTGCTCTACGAGACCGGGCACGTCCCGGGTGCCGTGAAGGTGGACTGGCACACCGAGCTGAACCAGCAGGACGTGCGCGACTACCTGGGCGGGCAGCAGTTCGCCGAGCTGATGAGCGCCAAGGGCATCTCCCGCGAGCACACGATCGTGGTCTACGGCGACAAGTCCAACTGGTGGGCCGCCTACGCCCTGTGGGTGTTCACCCTGTTCGGCCACCAGGACGTTCGGCTCATGGACGGCGGCCGCGACAAGTGGATCGCCGAGGGCCGGGAGCTGTCCACGGAGACTCCGTCGCGCGAGCGCACGGACTACCCGGTGGTAGAGCGCGACGACTCCCGCATCCGCGCCTTCCGTCAGGACGTCCTGGACGAGATCGGCCGCACTCCCCTGGTGGATGTCCGCTCGGCCCCCGAGTACACGGGCGAGCGGACGCACATGGCCGACTACCCGCAGGAGGGCGTGCTGCGCGGCGGCCACATCCCCACCGCGGCCTCCGTCCCGTGGGCGCGCGCGGCCGCCGAGGACTCGACCTTCAAGACCCGCGCCGAGCTCGAGGCGATCTACCGCGACGAGATCGGACTGGATCCGCAGGGCCCGGTCATCGCCTACTGCCGCATCGGCGAGCGCTCCTCGCACACCTGGTTCGTGCTCGAGCACCTTCTGGGCTACCCGCAGGTGCGCAACTACGACGGCTCCTGGACCGAGTGGGGCAACTCCGTCGGTCTGCCCGTGGTGATGGGCGAGGAGCGCGGCGAGGCTCCGGAGGCCCGTCGATGAGCGGGGCGGACGCCAACATCCCGGAATCCGTGCAGGAGCTGATCGAGGACTTCCACGCCGTGCCGGACGCGGATCGCCTCCAGCTGCTGCTGGAGTTCTCCCGCTCGCTGCCGGAGCTGCCGGAGCGCTACGGGGAGCACCCGGAGCAGCTCGAGCAGGTCGTGGAGTGCCAGTCGCCGCTGTTCCTGACGGTCGAATGGGACGGCCAGGCCCAGACCGGCGACGACGACACCCCCGTGCGCCTGTTCTTCTCCGCACCCCAGGAGGCCCCGACGACCCGCGGCTTCGCCTCGATCCTGCACGAGGGCCTCGACGGGCTGCCGGCCGCGCAGATTCGCGATCTGCCCGGCGATCTCACGGAGCGCTTCGGGCTGACGCACCTGGTCTCGCCGCTGCGCATGCGCGGCATGTCCGCCATGCTGGATCGCATCCGTCGTCAGATCGCGAACCTGCCGCGCTGAGCAGGTCCCTGGGCGGCACACGCAGCAGGCCCCGTCGGCCCGTCCCGACGGGGCCTGCGCTGGTCTTCAGCAGGGGCGGCGCCGCAGCCGGCCTCAGTCGTGCAGGTCCGGCAGCACGCGCGCGGCCCACTCCTCCACGGAGGACTCCCACCGCTGCGGATCCACGTTCCACTCCTTGGTGTGGCGGGCGCGCTGGAAGCCCACCATCTCGACCCGGTCGCTGAGTTCCGCCAAGCGCTTGGAGGCGGTGTCCGGGACGAACTCGTCATCGGCGGAGTGCAGGATCAGCGTGGGGGTCTGCAGCTGATCGGCGCGCGTGATCCAGTCCAGCGAGCCCAGGTCCAGCGGTGCGGCCAGGCCCGTGAGCCACAGCCCGCGCGGCGAGGTGATCAGCGACTGCGCCATGGTGGTGATCGCCGAGGGAATGTGCCGCGAGGCCGTGTGGTGCGTGAACAGCGTGAACCAGTCGACGACCGGCCCGGTGAGGATCATCCCGGCGATGTCAGCCCGGTAGATCGACAGGTCGGCGGTCTGAAGGCAGATCGCCCCGCCCATGGACCAGCCGAACAGCACGATCCGGGTGGCCCCGCGCAGCTTGGCGTAGGAGATCGCCAGCTGGACGTCCTTCCACTCCGTGAACCCCAGCCCGTAGCGTCCGTCCGGGGAGGCCGGAGCCTCTCGGTCGTTGCGGTAGGAGATCAGCAGCGAGTTCAGGCCCATGCGCTGGGCGGTGTCCAGGGCGCGGATGGCCTCCATGCGCTGGGCGCCGCGGCCGTGGACCATGATCGCCCAGGGGCCGGGCAGCTGCTGGGCAGCGGGGTCCTCGGCCGCGGTCTGCTCGTCGTCGCGGGACGCGCTCTCGCGGTGGTCGTCCTGGCGGTGCTCGTCGTGGCCTCCGGCACCGCGAGGGCGGAAG
Organism: Kocuria sp. p3-SID1428; assembly: GCF_025149945.1. Lineage (GTDB taxonomy): Bacteria > Actinomycetota > Actinomycetes > Actinomycetales > Micrococcaceae > Kocuria. Next base: position 15,029 of record NZ_JALXVH010000048.1, read on the forward strand.
CCGCGGTCCGTCCCCGGGCGCGCGCTGGACGCCTGCGGATCCCGTCTCTGCCCCGCCGGGACCACCCAGCAGGGTGCTGCGCCCATCTCCATGGGCAGCTCGACCTCATGGAAGCGGTAGCCGGCCGCGGCCGGATCCGGGTAGACCGTTCCGGCCCACCAGCCGCGGGAGGCGGCCGAGAGATCGCCGCTGTAGACCTCCTGGACCTCGCGCACGACCTCGCCGGCAGCCGGCGACCAGGAGAGGATCTCGCCGATGCGGGCATGGCCCTGGCCTCCGGCGAAGCGCAGGCTGTAGAGCCCGTCGACGGTGGTCTCAACCGTGGCGGCCAGGCGCACCTCGCCGGCTCCGGGCAGCGCCTCGGGATGCTGCGCCGGATCCACCGGGGTGTACTCGTGGATGGCCAGGTCCTCGGAGCGGTACCGAGGCGGCACGACCACCTGGCGCGCCACATAGGCGGCGATCGCCGAGGAGACGCCGAAGGACAGCGAGGCCGCCCCCACCGTCAGCGCCGTGCCCGCCACGGCCCCGCGGGCCCACACCGACGACGGCTCCCGCGGCGGCCTGCGCAGGGCGGGAAGCGGTCGCGATCGGGCGGGGTGGGTCGATGAGCGCAGGGAACCGGGCATAGTCACATTCTGTCATGTGAGCCTCGGCGTCCGCCGGGAACGACGATCCCCGCGAGCTCTGCCCGCACGCGCGGAACCGATTTCGTGAATATCCGGGGCACATGCGCTGTTGCACGCGTGAGGCCCCTGGCTCTTGCGGCACAGCGGGCCACCACGACATCAAGGCGAGGAGGACACCGTGTCCGAGCAGACCGATCCGCGCGGCACCGACCAGCGCAGCACCGACCCGCAGGCCAACGCAGACGAGCAGGCCGCCGAGCACAAGCCCAGCGTGCAGCGCACCGAGGACGAGTGGCGCGCAGTGCTCAGCCCGCAGGAGTTCCACGTCCTGCGCGAGGCAGGCACCGAGCGACCCTTCACCGGCGAGTACTGGGACACCGAGACCGAGGGCGTCTACTCCTGTCGGGCCTGCGGCACGGAGCTGTTCCGCTCGGAGACCAAGTTCGGCTCCCACTGCGGGTGGCCGTCATTCTTCGCGCCGCTGGCCGAGGAGCGCGTGCGCTATATCCGCGACTCGTCGCTGGGCATGGAGCGCGTGGAGGTCCGCTGCGCTGCCTGCGACTCCCACCTGGGTCACCTCTTCGCCGGCGAGGGCTATCCCACGCCCACGGACCTGCGCTACTGCATCAACTCGCTGTCCATGCGCCTGGAGCCTTCCGAGGGCGCCGGAGAGGCCCAGGGACAGTCCTAAGGGCGACTGCCGCCGGGGCGTCGTCATCGGAGGGCCCGGACGGCGTGGCAGGCCCGATCGCCGGGCGGGGCGGTCATAGGCTGGGCCTCGTGACAGCTCAGAGCGATCTGGTCGGAAGGTTCCCACGGGCAGCGGCTTCGCTGCGTCGTGCCCAGTGCCGCCCGGAGATCGAGCTCGTCGAGATCTCCGCGCCCACACCCCGAGCCGCTGATTCGGTGGCCTTCTCGGCCACCGTGCTCGAGCCGGGATCGGCCCACCCCAGTGCGCAGGGCTCCCGCGAGGATGCCCGGGAGCTGGCCACCGGCCGCTTCCTGCTGATCCACACACCGGATCGCGGCGGCGAGTGGGGCGGGGCGTTCCGCATCGTGACCTACGTGAAGGCCGAGGTCGAGCGCGATCTGGGCCACGACGAGATGCTCGCCCAGGTCGCCTGGAGCTGGCTGCTCGAGTCCCTGGACCGCAGCGGCGCGCAGTACACCCGGGAGGGCGGAACGGCCTCGCGGGTGCTCTCCGAGGGCTTCGGCCAGCTGGCCGACACGGAGGAGTACATCGACGTGGAGCTGCGGGCCTCCTGGACGCCTCACGGCGAGGACCTCTCCGTGCATCTGGAGGCCTGGGCCGACATGGTCTGCACCTTCGCCGGTCTTCCTCCGGTGACCGAGTCGGTCACCGTCCTGCGGCGCTGACCCCCGCGGCAGCCGCGAGCACACCGGACACCCCACGAACCATCCGAGAACCCAGAGGATCTGACAGCCGCAGTGAGCAGCACGAGCCCCTCCCAGCGTCCGAGCCCCACCGTCGTCGAGGGCTTCGAGGACTTCGAGATCCCCGAGACCGTGTTCCTCGATCAGCCCATGGACGGGCTGCCCCCTCTCGTGGACACGACCCGGCGCCTCGAGCTGGCCGCCGAGCAGCTCAGCCAGGGCACCGGCCCCGTGGCCCTGGACACCGAGCGCGCCAGCGGCTTCCGCTACGGCCAGCGCGCCTTCCTGGTCCAGCTGCGCCGCGAGGGCACCGGCACCGTGCTGATCGATCCGGAGGCCACCGGCTCGCTGGGGATCATCGACGAGGCCCTGCGCGGCACCGAGTGGGTCCTGCACGCCGCCACGCAGGATCTGCCCTGCCTGCGCGAACTGGACATGCACCCCGATGCCCTGTTCGACACCGAGCTCGGCGGGCGCATCGCCGGGCTGGCGCGCGTGGGGCTGGCCGCCGAGACGGAGGAGCTGCTCGGCTTCACCATGGCCAAGGAGCATTCCGCCGTGGACTGGTCCACCCGTCCGCTGCCCGAGTCGTGGCTGACCTACGCGGCCCTGGACGTCGAGGTCCTGGTCCAGCTGCGCTACGCCATGGAAGAGCTGCTGCGCTCGCAGGGAAAGCTGGAGTGGGCGCTCGAGGAGTTCGAGGCCATGCGCACCGCGCCGCCTGCCGCCCCGCGGAAGGATCCGTGGCGGCGCACCTCCGGGATCACCAAAGTCCGCGGACGACGCCAGCTCACCGCCCTGCGCAACCTGTGGACCGAGCGCGAGGAGCTCGCCCGCCACAAGGACATCTCCCCCGGGCGGCTGCTGCCGGACTCCGCGCTCGTGGCGGTGGCCCAGGCCATGCCGCGCTCGGTGCCCCAGCTGCTGCGCACGCCGGGATTCCACGGTCGTGCCGCCTCCAAGGAGGCTCCGCGCTGGCTGCGTGCCCTCTCCGAGGCCCGCCAGAGCGAGGAGCTGGTGCCGCAGTCGGTCCCCTCCGACGCGCTGCCGCCCGTGAAGTCCTGGACCGTCAAGCGACCCGCCGCCGCCGAGCGCCTGCGCACGCTGAAGCCGGCCGTGGCCGAGCGCGCCGCCGAGCTGGGGATGCCCACCGAGAACCTCCTGGTGCCCGAGCAACTGCGCCGCTTCAGCTGGGATCCCCCGGCCTCGGCCGAGCTCGAGCAGATCGCCGAGCGGCTGCGCGAGCTCGGTGCCCGCCGGTGGCAGATCGACAACGTGGCTTCGACCCTCCAGAGCGCGCTGCGCCTGCCGCGCACCGAGCACCAGGACGACTCTGCCGGCTGACCCCCCTCCCCTTGGGTCGCCTCCGCAGGCTCTCATCGGCGATCGCCTGCGGAGGCGATGCCTCACAGG
>NZ_JALXVH010000049.1 GCF_025149945.1 Kocuria sp. p3-SID1428
CATCAAATGGAAATCGACGACTCACAGAACGTCCGGACCGAATGAAGGGGGCGGCTCAGAAGCACATGATCAAGAAGCGCCCTGAGAGGCGCGTCCACCATCCTCCGCGGACCTGAGCCCGCACCACCGGAGGCATTCCGGGGGCTCCCGGGACTCTGCAGGCGTCGGTCCCCACGGCTTTACATATGGCGGACTAGCGGCGAATTGTGCTGCGGCGAAGGGGCTTCATGCCTAGGGCCGTGGGGTTCCCGGGGTGGAGAGGTTCTTATCGAGGTAGTCGGAGGCGAGGTGGGCGATCGGCCAGCTCCGGGCCGAGGGAGCAACGATCCAGGGCCTGGCCCGGCAGCTCGGCACCACCTGGAACACGCTCTGGTCCCAGGTCCAGCCCGTCCTGGCCCAGGCCGCAGGCGATCCCTCCAGATTCGAGGACATGCAGGTCCTGGGCATCGACGAGCACATCTGACACCACCTCGACCCGCGCAGACGAGGCCCGAGGAGCTCACCGGCATGGTCGATCTGACCCGTGGTCCCCACCCCACCGCCAGGCTCCTCGACCGCGTCCCCGGGTAGATCCGGCAGCGCCTACCGCGACTGGCTGGACGAGCGCGGCGAGGCGTCCGGCCACCGGGTCGAGATCGCAACGCTGGACCCGTTCCAGGGCTGCAAGAACGCGATCGATGACCAGCTCGAAGACGCGACCTGCGTGCTGGACGCCTTCCACATCGTCAAGCTCGCCGGCGCTGAGGTCGAGGTCGCCTACCAGTGCTCCCAAGACGTCCGCGAAGTGTTCCACCAGCCCACCCTTCCCCGGGGTCGGCGCCTCGCCGAGCAGCTGATCGAGAAGGTGCCGTCCTGCCTTATCTCGGAGATCGCCAGGCTCGGGAAGACCCTCCGACGCTGGCGGACAGCGTTACTGGCCTACTTAGATACCGACGGGGCGAGCAACGGCGGGACCGAGGCCATCAACGGAATCATCGAGCTCGGCCGCCGTATCGCCGGCGGGTTCCGGAACTTCGAGCACTACCGCCTCCGCATGCTCCTCATCACCGGCGGCCTCGACGCCTCACCCCACACGCAACTCTGAAGAGCCAGTCAACCAGCCTAAGGCTGCTGTCCAGAATGTGTTTTGGAAGCGTTGGTGGAAAAGCCCGAAGTGCCCGATCTCGTCTACATCGAGGTTCCGAGGGTGCAGATAGATCTCCTCGCATTCGGCTTGAGGGAGATAGTTCAGCGTTCTTCGCACCGCTGCTGGTGTGGCATATGGGTCGTCAGTTGGATTCACCGCCAATACCGGGAGCGTCAGCTGAGCGCTTCGGCGCAGTATCGCCTCTCCCTCGGGGCCGATCGTCTTCGAGTAGTCCGATGCTCCGCGCGCCCAGTCGAGGGCGACGCCTTGTGGCAGATTTTCCAGCCATCCGAGCTTCTTTCCCGGGAAGTAGCCCAGTGCTCGAGCAATCACCGGCATACAGACGTGCCACTTGATAAATAGGCTGAGCCTGTGCTTCTTGTCGTAATCTGGCCAGTGTGCGTGCTGGGCGCCCACCATCAGCAGCCGGTCGATCTCAGACGCGTGCTCCGCGAGGATTGCCGCGTAGCCCCCGAAGCTGTGACCGACGGCGCTTAGCCGTGCCTGCGCTCCGTGGCGTTTACGTATCCAGAGAATGCAGGCTTCAAGGTCACGCGTACCCCAGTAGTGCCATCGAATCTTCGCGTTCCGGTACTCCTTGAGAGTGTTCGGTGCCGAGCGGTCGATACCTCGATAGTCGGGCACCAGGGTAGTGACTCCGTTCTCAGCCAGGTAACTTGCGAATCGCCAGTAGTATCGGCCCCGCACACCGGTCGCCGGGGCGATGATTACAACATGCTCGATGCCACAGGCCGGTGCTGTGGCGGAGAAATACCGAGCCTGGATCTTCTCGCCGTCGGCGCAGGCAATCGCGACGTCCTCGTACTCGTATTCGGATTCGATCACGCGACATCTCCTTTCGATTCCGAGTGCCTCTCGTTCTCACACGATCTGCCCTCAGCTACTCTCGTGAGCCGACGCTCTCTGGCCGATAGGGTTCTTCCTGCACACCGTGGGCGAGCACGAGTTTCTAGGTGAGCAGGACGGGCAGCCACGCCCAGAGATCAGGGGCCGGGGTGAATAATGCTGCGATGCCCGCGAGTGCGCAGAACGCCGAGGCGACCGGTCGCTGGAGATGCAACGCTGAACGTCGGACAGCGATGGTACCCGCGAGGGTGAAGAGATACCAGAGCGCGCCCCACCACCAGAGTGTCGGAGCGAACACCAGGGCAATGAGTATGGGATGCAAGTGCAGCGCCGTGAAGAGGACCGGTCGCCGCACGAGTTTCATCCCGAAGGATTCCGGTCTCTCTCCGTGCGAACCGAAGTGGTCAAGTTTTGCGGAGTGTATCGCCCCGGAAACAATCGAGGCGGTCTCGGGGATGATTCATGCCAAGTTCGACGAGATGAGGGCCGAAGGAGCCGCCGAGCTCGCCGACCTTGCGTCCCGGAGAACCCAGCTCGAAGGCGAGCAGCAGAAGCCGCTCCAGGCCCACTACGCCGGGGCGATCCCGTTCGACCTCCTCAAGAGGGAGCAGGACCGGATCACCGCGTCATTGGAGACCATCGAGCACCGGATCACCGCGCACCACGGCAACTACGCCGCTGCTCGAGAGAACCTCGACGACTCCCTGAAGCTGTTGTCCAACGCCGCCGACATCTACGAGCACGCCGACGACGCGAACCGGCGGCTCATCAATCAGGTGCTGTTCGAGGCGCTCTACATCGACGAGGACAACGACGTGCGCGTCGGCTACCTGAACCCGTACGACGGGCTGAGCTGGACCGCCGAAGCGAAGAAAATGGGCCAGGTGAGAACCGCGACCAAGGGCGGACCCTTGGTCGCAAGTTCACACCTGACCCGTTTGGGGTGAGCGACGGGGGTTGAACCCGCGACCTCCTGGACCACAACCAGGCGCTCTGCCGACTGAGCTACGCCCACCATGCTGCTCGTGACGGCCGGGCCGTCTCCGCGGGGGAGACGTTGTCAGCCGCTGAGCAACGCGGACTACTGTAACCCATTCCGCGCCCCGGCGCGCGCACGATGTCGATCCCGTCACGTGCAGACCCGCAGGGGCGGAGGCGGCATGGGGGATTAGTCCTCCGGCTCGTCCTGGGCGCGGCGCTGCTCGGCCAGGCGCCGGGCCGCCACCACCCGGGAGGCGGCTTCCTTGGCCTGCTCGGAGGAGGGGCCGGGGTCGTCCACGAACACGGCCTCGCGGTAGTAGCGCAGCTCGTCGATCGAGTCCTTGATATCGCCCAGGGCGCGGTGGTTGCCGGTCTTGTCCGGGGACTGGAAGTAGGCTCTGGGGAACCAGCGCCTGGACAGCTCCTTGATCGTGGAGACGTCGATGATCCGGTAGTGCAGGTGCTCCACGACCTCCGGCATGTCCCGGACCAGGAACGTGCGGTCGGTGCCCACGGAGTTGCCGGCCAGCGGTGCCTTTCCCGGCTCCGGAACCCATGTCCTGATGTAGTCGAGGACCTGCTGCTGGGCCTCCTCGATCGAGGTCCCCGACGGCAGCTTTTCCAGCAGGCCGGACTCGACGTGCATGTTCCGCACGAAGTCGCCCATCTGCTCGAGCGCGCCCTCCGGCGGCCGGATGACGACGTCCACGCCGTCGCCGAGCACGTTGAGCTGATCATCGGTGACGAGCACCGCGACCTCGATGAGGGCGTCGTCCGTCAGGGACAGACCCGTCATCTCGCAGTCGATCCACACCATTCGTTCATTAGAAAGAGCCACGTCGGTCACTGTAGCCGCGGCGGCGGACAGCCCTGCATATCCGTCGCGGGGAGTCTCCGCCGCGGCGCCCCGGTAGGATGACGGCCACTGCGGGCGGCCCTCGCAGCACGACCGTGCCGCCCGACCGACCGTCAGCAGACCGCCGTGAGGGGATCCGTGTCAGAGACGACCACCGAGCAGCCTCCCGAGCCGGCGGCCGCCGGCTCGACGACCCCGCCGCGCTCGGCGCGCACAGAGCGGTCTATCCTGCGCTCCGTCGTCTTCGGGACTCTCGGATCCGTGCTGCTGATGATCGGCTCCTACGGGGTCGGCTGGCTGGCAGGGGTCTCCGAGCTGCGGCGCAGCCCCCTGGTGATCGAGCTGCGCTTCACCACACCGGGCGCGATCCTGTCGATCATCCTGGTGGCGATCGGATCCATGATGCTGGTGCGCGAGTGGTTCCGCCTGGGCCAGAAGCTGCAGGGGTGGGGACCGGGCTCTCGCAGGTGGGTCACCGCCGCGACCATCGCATGGTCGGTGCCCATGGTCTTCTCCGTGCCGATCTTCAGCCGAGACGTCTACTCGTACATCGGCCAGGGCCGTGTGGCGGCTGCCGGGCTGAGCCCCTACGAGGCCGGCGTCTCCACGATCGAGAACTTCTTCCAGCTCGGTGCGGATCAGCTGTGGAGCGAGTCCCCGCCGCCGTACGGGCCGCTGTTCATCATGATGGAGCGGGCGATCGTCGGGATCACCGGCGCGGAGCCGGACTCGTCGGTGTTCCTGTTCCGCATCCTGTGCGTGCTGTCCGTGATGCTGCTGGCCTGGACCGTTCCCCGGCTGGCGCAGCGCCACGGGATCGATCCCACGCGCGCCCTGTGGCTGTCGACGGCCAACCCGCTGCTGCTGGTGAACTTCATCCTGGCGGTGCACAACGACGCCATCATGACGGCGCTGGCGCTGCTCGGCGTGTTGGTCGCTGCCACGTGGCGCGACTGGCGCGGGGGACTGGCAGGCACGGCGCTGGTGGTCCTGTCCATCGGCATCAAGCCGATCACCGTGGTGCTACTGCCGTTCATCGGGCTGCTGTGGGCAGGGCGAGGGGCTTCGTGGCCGCGGAAGTTCCTGATCTGGTTCCTGACGCTGGCCTGGGCGATCGCCGTGATGGCTGCGCTGGGCTGGATGTCCGGCTTCGGCTGGGGCTGGATCGAGGGCCTGTCGACCACCGGCACCTCGTTCATCTGGTACGCCCCGATCGGCCTGCTGGGCGTGGTGGTCGGTGGGATCGCGGGGCTGTTCGGCGGCGATGCCGGGGCCGCCAGGGGCTTCGTGCACTCCGCCGGTCAGGCGCTGGCGGTGCCGATCATCCTGTGGCTGATGTTCACGGGCCGAGACGAGCGCGTGGTGCGGCGCATGACGCTGGCCTTCGCGGCGATCGTCGTGTTCTCGCCCATGATCCAGGCCTGGTACGTGGTGTGGCTGATCCCGTTCTTCGCGGTGACCGGTATCCGCCCGGACTGGCAGACCGACGTCCTGCTCTTCCTGACCGTGTTCTTCATGATCTACGCGATCTCGGACCAGCTCGACGTCTTCCCGTACCTCGACATCGACCTGGGATCCGGCCGCACCATCGCCGCGGTGATCGGCGTGGCGTACGGGGCGTACCTCTGGTTCCTGGACCCCTCCACCCGACGCAGCCGGCGGACGCGGAGCATCGACCCGAATCAGCCCGTGGTGATCTGAGGGCTCAGGCACCGTTCTGCGCGTCCCAGGGATCGATGACGGGGACGCCTAGGGGCATGGAGTCCCTGACAGTGCGCGAGACGATCCATGTGCGAACGGCAGGGTCCCCGCGCCTGAACGTCCGCCGTGAGCGCGTGAGCCTACGGCAGCTCCGGTTGGTGACGGATATGCACGCCATCAGCGCGGATGGCGTGCATATCTGTCACGAACCGCCTGCTCGCCGACTCGCCGCGAGAAGAGGCTGAGCCGCGACATCGTCTGTCAACGATGTCGCGACTCAGGACCGAAGTGCCCCGGGAGGGATTCGAACCCCCGACCAAGAGATTAGAAGGCTCCTGCTCTATCCCCTGAGCTACCGAGGCGGGCGCGGAACAGCTTATCGAACAGCTCGCGCCGACCGTGCACCCTGACTCCACAGGGGATTGATCGCACAGCGCACCTGGTGTCGTCCCCAGTTGCACCGGCGCCGCCGCCGGGGGCGGGGCATGGCGGTCCAGTCTGAGCGGACTCCGGGGCGCTGCCCGCACGAGCAGGCTCCGGCGACCATCCGCCGAGCGGCTCGTCTCGGCCCTCACCATCAGGAGTTGCCATGTTCGACACCCTCACGGTCCGCGGCTTCGCCGCCACCAAGCCCGATCTCCGCAATCTTCCCGACGGCACTCCGGTGGCGTCGTTCCGCCTGGCCTCGACCCCGCGGCGCTTCGACACCGAGTCGAACTCCTGGGTCGATGTGGGCCCCACCAACTGGTACACCGTGACCTGCTTCCGCCGGCTGGCGGCGAATGCGGCGTCGTCGCTGAAGGTCGGCGACGCTGTGCTCGTGATGGGCCGGCTGCGCCTTCGGCCCTGGACCACCAAGGAGGGTCAGGAGCGGCTGACCGTCGAGATCGAGGCGACGGCCCTGGGCCCGGACCTGGCGCTGGGCACTGCCACCTACAAGCGCTCCGGCGCCGGTTCCGACAGCCCGCGCGGCGAGGGCTCGGACGCCTCGCAGCACAGCGACGACTGGGGCGACGGGTCCCGCTCGGTCGACCCCATGACCGGCGAGATCCTCGACGACGGGAACGACGAGCACGACGGCCGCGACGGCTCCGGCTCCGATGCCGGGGGCAGCTCCGAGGACGCGCATTCGTGGGAGGGCGATCCGCAGGAGCTGCTGGCCGGTGCCGGGCAGGGATCCTCCTCCTGAGTCGGTGTGCGGACAGCAGGTCCGTGCCGGGTCTGCAGGGCGCTCGCGGCGCCTCCCGCTTGGGTGCTCTCAGGGGCAGGGGAGGCGCCGCCGGGGTGCGGAGCCCGGCCGAGGGGACTGGGCCCTGGGCAGATGCTCAGGCGGTTTGGCTCCGGCTGTCGTCCCCGACGGGTAGCCTGAGGGCCATGGCTGAATTCATCTACACCATGAACAAGGCCCGCAAGAAGGTGGGCGACAAGGTCATCCTCGATGACGTCACGATGTCGTTCTACCCAGGCGCCAAGATCGGCGTCGTGGGTCCCAACGGCGCGGGCAAGTCCACCATCCTCAAGATCATGGCGGGGCTTGACGAGCCCTCCAACGGCGAGGCCCGTCTCTCACCCGGCTACTCCGTGGGCATCCTCCAGCAAGAGCCCCCGCTGAACGAGGACAAGACCGTCCTCGGCAACGTGGAGGAGGGCGTCGGCGAGATCAAGGCCAAGCTCGACCGCTTCAACGCCATCTCCGAAGAGATGGCCCAGCCGGACGCGGACTTCGACGCCCTCATGGAGGAGATGGGATCCCTCCAGACGGACATCGACGCCGCGAACGCCTGGGATCTCGACTCCCAGCTGGCCCAGGCCATGGACGCCCTGCAGTGCCCTCCCGGCGACGCCGACGTGAAGAACCTCTCCGGAGGTGAGCGTCGCCGCGTGGCGCTGTGCAAGCTGCTGCTGGAGAAGCCCGACCTGCTGCTGCTGGACGAGCCCACCAACCACCTGGACGCCGAGTCCGTGCTGTGGCTCGAGCAGCACCTGGCCGCCTACCACGGCGCCGTGCTGGCCGTGACCCACGACCGCTACTTCCTGGACCACGTGGCGGAGTGGATCTGCGAGGTCGACCGCGGCCGCCTGTACCCCTACGAGGGCAACTACTCCACCTACCTGGACACCAAGGCCAAGCGCATGGAGGTCCAGGGCAAGAAGGACGCCAAGCAGGCAAAGCGCCTCAAGGACGAGCTCGAGTGGGTGCGCTCCAACGCCAAGGGCCGCCAGACCAAGTCCAAGTCGCGTCTGGCGCGCTACGAGGAGATGGCCGCCGAGGCCGAGAAGACCCGGAAGCTGGACTTCGAGGAGATCCAGATCCCGCCCGGACCGCGTCTGGGCAACCTGGTCATCGAGGCCAAGGACCTGCAGAAGGGCTTCGGAGACCGCTCGCTGATCTCGGATCTGTCCTTCACCCTGCCCCGCAACGGCATCGTCGGCGTGATCGGCCCCAACGGCGTGGGCAAGTCCACGCTGTTCAAGACCATCGTGGGCAAGGAGCCCATCGACGGCGGCGAGCTGCGCATCGGCGACTCCGTGAAGATCTCCTACGTGGATCAGAATCGCGAGAACATCGACTCCGAGAAGTCGCTGTGGGAGGTCGTCTCCGACGGCCTGGACTACATCCACGTCGGCCAGGTCGAGATGCCCTCGCGCGCCTATGTCTCCGCGTTCGGCTTCAAGGGCCCGGACCAGCAGAAGAAGGCCGGCGTCCTCTCCGGCGGTGAGCGCAACCGGCTGAACCTGGCGCTGACCCTCAAGCAGGGAGGCAACCTCCTGCTGCTGGATGAGCCCACCAACGACCTCGACGTCGAGACCCTGGGCTCTCTGGAGAACGCGCTGCTCGACTTCCCGGGCTGCGCCGTGGTCATCTCCCACGACCGCTGGTTCCTGGACCGGGTGGCCACCCACATCCTGGCGTGGGAGGGCACCGAGGAGAACCCGGACAACTGGTACTGGTTCGAGGGCAACTTCGAGTCGTACGAGGAGAACAAGATCGAGCGCCTCGGCGAGGAGGCAGCCCGCCCGGGGCGCATGACCCACCGCCGCCTCACGCGCGACTGAGCTGCTCTGCCGCGGTCCTCGCACCGCGCCCCGAGGGCCCGTCGTCATCCGGTGCAGGATGACGACGGGCCCTCGTCGTCATGTGCGCTGTTTCGGATCAGCCGCGGCACCGCCCCTGGCTCGGGCGCGCTGCAGGGCCTCACGGGTCAGGAAGGCCAGCTGGGCGGTCTTGTCCGGAAGCCGGATCTGCGGGCCGAGCTCGAAGCCGGTGCGCTGCATCCTCCGCACCGCTCGCCAGTTCGAGGCATCGGGCTCGGCGACCACGCGCCGGGTAGCGGGGTCGGCGAAGAGGAACTGCGCCAGCGACTCCGCCAGGGCAGAGGTCAATCCGGGCTGCGGCCGCCGGGCCGGGGCGAGCAGCAGGTGCATGCCCAGATCACCGGCCCGCGGCAGATAGGCCCCGCCGATGGGGTCGGCGTGCGGCTGATAGGTCTGCAGCAGCCCCAGAGGGCGGTCCTCGAGCTCGAGGACCCAGGCGTGGTGGCTGTCGGCGGCTGCGATCTCGGCGTAGATCGCCGAGACCGTCTCCGCTTCCAGTCCTCCCATGCCCCAGAAGACGGCGCGCGGTGAGCTGACCCAGCCGTGCAGCAGCTCGGCATCGGCCAGGGGATCCACCGGTCGCAGGCTCAGCAGGGGAGCGTCGGGGCCGAACCCGGGGGCACCGGTGGACTCCTCTGCGGAAGCGCCGACCGGAGCCTCGGACGTGACCTGCGCGGCAGGACGGCGCAGGTGCAGTCCTCCCAGCGGGTGCGGACGGTCAGTGGACGCCGGAGCCCCAGGCGGCACCCACGGCAGCGCCTGATCGATCTCGCCTGCCGCCCACCGATCGAGCGGTCGCGAGCCCAGCTGGCCGCGGTCCACGGGGTCCGGGGTGATCCATGCCGAGGCGGCCGGGTGCGCCAGGTCCCACAGCACCCGCACCGAGGGCACACGAGCGCAGCCTGCGCCCAGGCCCGGCAGCACGCCTGCGGCCAGCAGCGCATCGGAATCCCCGCCGACGGGCACGGGAGCGAAGGGCAGCAGCTGGTCACAGGCCCTCCACGGGGCGAAGGCGTGCTGCACTCCCCACGGAAAGCCGGACGGCCTGTCCAGCTGCGCCGCGAGCTCCTCGAGCGCCGCCTGCGCGCAGGGGCCGGGATCCAGCCCCAGCCCCGGGCCGAGGGTGACGATCGACTCGAGGGCCAGCCCCACCCGAGGGGTGGTCCCGAGCAGGGGATCCCACAGGGGCGGCAGGCCCGTGGCGCCGCGCAGCGGCTCGAGCGCCGGATGGCCCGCGAGGTGCCGGGCCAGCAGATCCCGCCACTGGGCTGCGTGCGCGGCGACGCCGGAGTCCGCGGCCATCTCCCCGTCCCACTCGAGCAGCTCCTGGCGCAGGGCCTCGACCTCCGTTCCTGCAACGGGGCTGGACGAGCCGGCGGCGCGATCCGCGCAGGGGCCGGCGGCGGGATCGACGGTCCCGCCGGCGTCGTCGTCGGAGTCCTTCTGCGCGTCAGCCGGAGCGAGCAGCGCGTGCACCAGACCCAGCAGGGACGACGAGCGCGTGTCCAGCTGGGCGCTGAGCAGGTCCTCCGCCGAGATCGCACCGCTGTCCCCGAGCGCCTGGCGCAGCAGGTGTTCTGCTCGCCGGGCGCGATGGGGAGGGGCGCACCCCAGGACGGACCCGGCCGCGATGGGATCCGGGGGCCGCTGATTGGCGCGGACGAGCAGGTCGTCGACGTCGCGGGGCTCGGGCAGCGGGCGCGAGGCCGCACCGATCACGGCGTGTACGCACCTGCCCGTCGTGTCGGCCGCGACCAGGTCGTTGACGGGCACCGCCCAGCCCTGTGCCGCGGCCAGGACATCGGCAGCGGTGCCGGCGCCGAGCAGAGTGCGGCAGGCACTGAGGGCCGTGGCCGCAGAGCTTGGCGACAGCTGCTCGGCTGCCGTGCGCACGACCAGCACGGACGCGGTGCCGCCCTCGGGCAGGTCCGACAGTGCAGCCTCTCGCTCGCTGCTGCCGGGCAGGACCCGACCCTGGCGGCAGCGACGAATCACGCGCAGTGCGCCGGTGCTGTCCCGGAACCCGGACTCGATGAGAGGCTCACCGGTCTCCTGCTGGACCAGCTGCCCGCCACAGCGCACCACGGTGATCTCGGCGAGCTGCTCCGTGACGGCCATCGAGGCGGTGATCGCCCATGCCGCTGATTCCGTGCGCCCGAAGTGCGGGACGCCCGGCAGGCCCACCAGCGCCAAGCCCCGAACGCGCACACCGGGGCACGACAGGCACACCGGCTGGTAGGGCCCCGACTCCTCGACGATCCGGTGCGGATCGGCCGCGATCATCGGGGCTCCGGAGGCGCTGAGCCGCCCCGGGACCAGCCACGCATTGGATCCGGCCGTGCGGGGGCTCTCCGCGTCCAGGGCATCGAGCCACTGCGCTCCCAGCTGCTCGCGGACCCGGTGGCGCCACAGCTGCTCCGGAAGGCTGCCTGCCAGCAGGTGCACGTCCAGGTGCACGGCGATCGGCGTCCACGGATCCCAGGGCCGGGGCGGGCGATGGTCGAGTCCCAGGGACTGCACCTCGGGGCTTGCTGCCCAGGCCTGCGACAGCTGCGAGCTGACCCCGCGCGCGTAGCCGGCCAGGAACACGCGGTCCTGAGACCCGGCGGCCTCCCACCAGGACCGCGCCGTCTCCTCGATGCCGAGGGCGGCGCTGAGATGGTCGCCGTCGTCGTGCTCCGGGCCCAGCAGATGCCCGCTGCGGGATTCGGCCCGGGTGCGCAGGACCTCCAGCTGCCACACCCGGTCGCGGGCGGTCACGGCCCCGTGACCGAAGGCCAGCGCCTCGAGGTCGCGCGCCTGGACGTGCGGCACGCCGTGCGGGTCGCGGAACACGGCCCACCCGTCGCCGGAGAGCTCGCAGCCGTGCGGATCGGGATCAGTCATGGGCGGCTCGCCGCCTCGCTGCGGCGACCGTCCCCGATGCCGCCCTGGCTGCCGAATCCTCCTACTGCCGGGTCGGTGCCCCGGAACTGCGCCAGCGGATTGCGGATCCGCCCCACGAGGATCTGCGATCCCAGCGGGTCCGCGAGGCTGACCATCGACTGCGGGTCGCGCAGCTGGAGGCGGTTGAGGCACGAGTGGGCGAAGTCCTCGCGGAAGAGATCGTGACCGCGCCACAGCTCGGGATGGGCCGCACGGTGCTCGTCGAGCACCTCGGCGGCCGCGCCCCAGAACCGCTGCTCGTCCAGGAGGCCGTCGTCGTGCAGCAGCGCACCCAGGTGACGCAGCACCCCGTCCAGGACGTCGGTGTACACGGACAGCTCCTGGGACTCCGGCTCGATCAGGGTGCGGATGCGCTCGATCTGCGGAGGCAGGGGCTGATCATCCATCACGGCGATCTCCTCGCCGAGGTCCTTCCAGAACGCGCCGACCGGCAGGCCGTCCTGCAGGCGCAGGATCACGTTCTCGCCATGGGGCATCAGCGCGATCGAGCGTGAGAGCAGCAGGTGCGCGACGGGCAGCAGGTAGACCTTCAGCAGAGCACGGATCCACGTCTCGGCATCGACCCCGCTGCGCTCGATCCAGGCGCGCGCCAGCGGCACACCGTCGCGATCGGTGTGCAGGACCCCGGCGAGGCTGGCGGCCTGCTGGCCGGGGGCCAGCCGAGCGACCGGGGATTCCCGCCACAGCGCGGCCAGCTGCTTGGTGTGATCGCTGCGCAGCCCCGAGCGGTGCTGGGCATCGCCCACCCATCCCACGGCGCTGCGCTCGCGCAGGACCTCCACGCCGCACTCCCTGAGGACGGGGTCGGCCGAGACGATGTCGTCGAGCCAGTCGCTGATGGCGGGCATGGCCTCCATGTAGGCCGGCGAGAGCCCGCGCAGGAAGCCCATCGAATGCACGCCCAGCGCGGTCTTGGCGTAGTCGCGGGCCGGATCATCCATGTCCAGGAAGGTCCGCACGGACTGCTGGGCGCGCCAGCGGTGCTCGCTGGGGCCCACCAGGATCAGATCCCGGCGCAGGACGTCCGGCAGCATGCCGGGCAGGATCCGGTGCTCCCACTGCCAGGGGTGCAGGGGGATCGGCGTGTAGTCCTGCGGGTCCTCGCCCACCTCCCGCACGGCAGCGCGGAAGCGCTCGCGCTCCGGGTCCAGCAGGTGAAGCTCCATGTGCTCGCGGTCGTCCATCTCGCGGCCGAGCGAGAGGACGCAGCCGCTGCGGCGGGCGGCGAGCCACACCAGCGGGGTCGGCTCCGGAGCCTCGGGCGCCCACCGCTCCTGCTGGGCGGCGCCGAAGCCGATCCGGCCGGAGCTGGCGACGAACCCGGGGTGGCCCTCGTGCAGATGCTGCTCGACGAGCTCCAGGGGGCTCGCGGCGAGCTCGCGGGAGCTCGGTGCGGGTCGGGCCTGACGCCGGGCGGAGGTGAGCTGCGTGGCGGAGAGGTCCTCCAGGTACAGCGGCAGCACCCGGTCGGTGAGCCCGAGGACCTCGCGCAGATCCAGGATCGCCTGCTGCGCATCCAGGTCGCGCGGCGCTGAGCTGGGTCGGCCGTCGTCGGCCAGGCGCTGGATCGACGACGGGTCCACCCGCCAGTGCTCCAGCGGGTGGCGGCTCGCGCGGAAGCGCCAGCGCGGCGTGCCGGTGTGATCGTCCACGACCCAACCCTCCGCCTCCGGACGCGGCGCGAGGATGCGCTCGTGGGCGAACTCCGCGAACAGCTTGGCCAGGGTGAGCCGCTGCAGCTGCTCGGCGCCCTCGGCATCCAGGTTCGGGGCAGGCGTGGGTCCGGCGGAGCTCGCGGTCTCGGCTCCGGTCAGGGCGGTCGCGGTCATCGGGGATCCTCCTCGCTCGCGGGATCGACGGTCAGGGTGCCGGCCGACGGGCGCTCGGAAGCCGAGGTGCCCTCGGACGTCTCGGGCGCTGCGTCGGCTGCGGTGCGCTCGCGCACGGACAGGCAGGCGGTCTTCTCCGGCAGCTCGAGGGGTCCGAGCTCCCGGAAGCCGGCGCTGCGGTTCACGGCGCGGATCGCATGGTTGGTGTCGTCCGGCTCCACGACGACGCGCTGGACGGACGGGTCGCTGAACAGCAGCCGCAGGGCCGCCGCCATGACGGCCGAGGACGTCCCGGGCACCGGATCCTGGGCCGGGGCCATGAAGAAGTGCAGCCCGACGTCGCCGTCGCGCACGCACCAGTGCTCGGCCAGCGGGCTGCGTGCGGGGTCGTAGGTCTCCACGAAGCCGCGCCGCACCGGATGCTCGGGATCCGAGGCCACGATCTCCTCGACGAGCCAGGCATCCGTGTCATCGGCGCGCTCGATCGCCTCGAAGACCTCTCGGATCCGCTCGGGGCTTGCGCCGACGAGATCCCAGGCCCTGGCCCGAGGCCGGCTCAGCCACTCGTGCAGCGCGGCGCCGTCGCGCTGCGGGTCCACCGGACGCAGCATGAAGCGGCGCCCGTCGATCTCGGCGCAGAACGGCTGGGCCTCGGCGGTGCGGGGGCCCCAGTGCTGCTGGGGCAGGCGGCCGAAGCTCTGGAACATGGTCCGCCGCTCCGTCCGATACGGCTGCCGACCGGCGACGTGGCCCAGGACGATCGCATTGCGCAGCGCGCCCATGCCCAGATCCGGGGCGGTCAGGGCGTGGGTGTGTTCGGTGTGGTTGAGCACGTGCAGGGTGCCGTCGGGGCTGGCCCGGTGCCAGCGGTCCGGGCTCAGGCGCCCGGCGCCGTCCAGGCTGAGCTGATCCCGCACGGGCTCCAGCCACGGCAGGGGAGCAGGGGCATAGCCGGTGCCGGCCACGACAGCGTCCGTCACGGTCTCTCGGCTGCGCCCGGTCTCGACCGAGCGCCAGGTCAGCAGCGTCCGGTCGTCGTGCGGGGCGGCGGCCACCAGCTCGGTCGCGCCCAGCAGCCGCACCGGGGCGCGACCGCCTGCCGCGCGGCGGACGTGCAGCGCCTCGTAGATCCGGGTGATCGTCTCGGCGGAGATGCCGCGGTGCAGCTGCGGCTGGGCGCGGTTGATCGCATCGCGCTGCTCCTGCGGAAGGGCCCGGAAGTGATCCAGGTACTCGGGGGAGGTCAGCTCGAGCGAGAGCTCTGAGTACTCCATGGGGTAGAAGCGCGGGGAGCGGGTGATCCAGTCCACGGCCGGGCCACGGGGATCTTCGAGCAGGTCGACGACGACCTCGGCGGCCGACTGCCCCGAGCCCAGCACGGTGACATGGTCCTGCCCGTGCAGCCGGTCCTGGTGGGTCAGGTAGTCCCCGGCGTGCAGGACCGCGTCGCCGACAGGATCCAGCGCCTTCGGCAGGGTGGGGACAGTGCCGGCGCCGATCACCAGGTGGCGGGTCCACCAGAGCTGCTCGAGACCGTCGTCGTCGCGGGAGCGGACCTGCCAGGGGCCGGAACCCGACGGGCGACGGGCCTCGAGGACCTCCTGGCCCCAGTGCAGCCCCGGCACGCGGGAGGCCGCCCAGCGGCAGTACGCGTTGTAGTCGCGGCGCAGCGGATAGAAGGACTCGCGCACGTAGAAGGAGTAGAGCTGCCCCGTCTCCTTGAGCCAGTTCAGGAACGAGTGCTCGGAGGTGGGATCGGCCATGGTCACCAGATCCGCCAGGAAGGGTACCTGCAGCGTCGCGTCGTCGAAGAGCAGCCCGGGATGCCAGTCGAAGCCGGGTCTGCGGTCCAGGAAGGCGGCGCGCACGTCCGACAGCGGCTCGGCCAGGCAGGCCAGCCCCAGCCCGAACGGCCCGATGCCCACGCACAGCAGGTCCAGCGGCTCGTCGGCGGAGCCGGTCTCGGCGGTGGAGTTCTCGTTCATCGGATCCTCTCTGCGGTCTCGGCCATGTGGGGATGCGGCTGCGGGTCGCGCTCGGCCAGGACGGCCTCTCCGGCCCGGTGGACGTCGTCCAGGACGTCGCGCAGATCGCTGAGCTGCGCGGCGGGATTCAGCAGGGTGAGCTTGAGGCAGCGCTGACCTCCGACCACGGTCTCGGCGACCGTGGAGGAGGCCTCGTCCCACACCCGGCGCCGCACCGGGCGCACGAGGGCCTGCGGGTCCGAGCCGTCCCGGGGCAGCCAGCGGAACAGCACCGTGGACAGCGACGGCTGCGCGAGAAGCTCGAAGCGCGGATCGGCCTCGATCTCCCGGGCCGTCTCCTGCGCCAGGGCGCAGCAGCTGTCGAAGAGCTCGCCGATCCGCTCGGGTCCCATGGCGCGCAGGGTCGTCCACAGCTTGAGCGCATCGAAGCGGCGCGTGGTCTGCAGGGAGCGGTCCACCTGGTTGGGCTCCGGGGTGTCGGCCGGATTCAGGTAGTCGGCGTGGTGCGTGCAGTGCCGCAGCGTGCGGGGATCGCGCACGATCACGGCCGAGCAGGACACCGGCTGGAACCAGGACTTGTGAAAGTCGATGGTCACCGAATCGGCCTGCCCGATCCCCGCCAGCCGCTGCCGCTGAGTCGGCGAGGCCAGCAGCCCTCCGCCGTAGGCGGCGTCGACGTGCAGCCAGGTCCCGGCCTCGGCGCACAGCTGGGCGATCCGCTCGAGCGGGTCGATGGCACCGCGGTCCGTGGTCCCTGCGGTCGCCACGACGGCGGCCGGGACCAGGCCCTGGGCGCGCAGATCCTCCAGTGCGAGCTCGAGGGCCTCGGAAAGCATGCGGCCGTCGTCGTCGACGGGCACCTGGACCACGGCATCGTCGTCCAGGCCCAGGATGTGCGCTGCGGTGAGCACCGAGAAGTGGCTCTGCTCGGAGGCCAGCAGCCGCAGCCGAGCCGCGCGCACGGGCCGGGGCTCGGCTCCCGGGGTCGCCGCGGAGCGCTCGAGCGCCTCGTCTCGGGCGAGCATGAGCGCCTGCAGGGTCGAGGTCGTGCCGCCGGGGGTGAACATGCCGTCGGCGCCGTCGGGGAAGCCGATGCGCTGCGCCGTCCAAGCCAGCAGCCGCCGCTCGATCAGGGTGGCCGAGGTCGACTGGTCCCAGGTGTCCACCGAGGTGTTCACGATCGCGGCCATGGTCTCGGCGGCAACGGCAGGCACGGCCACCGGACAGTTGAGGTGGGCGGCGGTGCGCGGCAGATGGAACCACACGGCGCGGCGCAGCCAGAGCTCGTCGAGCTCGCCGAGCGCCGAGTCGAGATCCCCGAGGGGACGGTCGAGGTCGATCGGGTCGATCAGGGCGGCGAGGTCGTCGAATCCGGCGGGGGAGTGCGCCGCGCCGGCCTCGGCGAGACGGGCCGAGGAGGTGCGCGCAGCGGAGGCGACGGCTTCGCGCAGCTGCGGAGCCGTGTCAGCGGCGAGCAGATCGCGCTGCGCGGATGCCGGGGCGACCGGGGGCCGGCCGGACGCGGAGTCGGTGGGATCGGGGGCTGGGGGCATGGAGCAGACTGCCTTTCGCCGTGGTCCGCGAGGGGACCGGTGGAACACGGGTCGTCACGATCGGGGGACACGGGGTGTTCCTCCCGGCCGCAACGAATAGTGAGGTTAGCCTAATCTTCCTGAGTGGCGGCTCACTGCGAGCTGGCCGGACCGGCAGAACCCAGCGGGAGAGGGAGCATGGCGAGGATAGAGAGTGCCGTGGTGCGTGCCATGGGGTCCATGGAGACCAAGCTCACAGTTCTGGGGCGGGAGGAGATCGCGCCGTCGTACCTGCGCCTGGAGTTGGACGACGGAGGCCTGTTGGCTCGACGGCCGACGCATCCGACGATGTGGCTGAGGCTATGGTTCGCCGACGGCGGTCGGGGCCACCAGCGAGCCTTCACCCTGGTGGATCCCGACGCCTCCGCAGGCCGCTTCAGCCTGGAGTTCGCTCTGCACGAGGGCGCGGCCAGCGACTGGGCGCGCCAGTGCCGTCCTGGCGACACGATCCGCGTCTCGCTGCTGGGCAGCAAGCCGCCCTGGGACGCGCGCGGCAGGCGCGGCAGGAGGACGGCGATCTTGTCCGATGCGCCGTTCAGCGGGCGCACTCTCGTGATCGGCGACTCCGCCGCGCTTCCGGCGATCAACTCGCTGCTCGAGTCCCTGGGCGAGGCTCCCGCGGAGGTCTGGCTCGAGCACCGTCTGCCCGAGGACCGGCAGCTGCTGCTGCACGAGGGGCCGAACGTGAGCGGGCACCGGGTGCACCGCGGCGACGACTCCACCGGGGTCCGGGCAGTGCTGGAGAGCCGCGGGGCCCCGCGG
>NZ_JALXVH010000005.1 GCF_025149945.1 Kocuria sp. p3-SID1428
TGGGGTCCCGCCGGGTCACTCGCTGAGGCTGTGTCGGAGGCGGTCGGACAGGCGGGTGAGGATGCGCAGCTCCTCGGGGTCCAGGCCGGCGCCCATGAGCTCGTGCACGTGGCGGTCGAAGTGCTCCGCGATCCGCTGCTGCAGGTCCTTCCCGTCCTCGGTGAGCCGGATGCGCAGGCCGCGCAGGTCCTGGGGGTCCTGCCAGCGGTGGACGAGGCCCTTGGCCTCGAGCCGCTCGAGCATGCGGGAAAGGCTGGACTGGGTGAGCAGGACGTACTCGTTGAGCTCATTCAGGCGGATGCCGCGGGCGTCGGAGCGGGCCAGGTTGAACAGGACGTCGTATTCGCGCATGGACAGATTCGCGAACTCCTCCTGTCGCTGGAGCTTGCGCATGACGGTGACCTGGGCTCGGTACAGGGCCTCCCAGGCCGTGGTGGAGGTCTCGATGGGGTCGTGGGCAGATTCTCTGGTGGGCACGGACCAGATCATATGTCATCCAAGTCGAATGCATGATTCTTCCGTGTCCACCGAAAGGCGCCTGTGTCCGGAGAAAAGGTGGGGAACGGTTCCGACGGCGGTCTCCGTCGGTGTCTGTGGCCTGCAACGTTGCGGAAGGACGGGCCGGGACGACGACGGCCTCCCATGCATATGCATGGGAGGCCGTCGTTGGGGCGTGCGTCATGAAAGCGCTCGCAGGCTATTTGCTCATCGGATTCCGAGGGTCCTTCCGGTGTGGCCCATGATCTCGTCGGCCAGCGCCGGGTTCTCATCGAGCTGCTGACCCAGCGAGGGGATCAGGTCGGTGAGGCGGGACTTCCAGGCCGCGGAGTGGTTCGGGAAGCAGCGTCCCAGCAGGTCGATCATGATCGGCACCGCGGTCGAGGCGCCCGGGGAAGCCCCCAGCAGGCCGGCGATCGAGCCGTCGTCGGCGGTGATCAGCTCCGTGCCGAACTGCAGGACGCCGCCCTTCTTCTTGTCCTTGCGCATGACCTGCACACGCTGTCCGGCGTGCACGAGCTCCCACTCCTCGGCCCGGGCCTCCGGGTAGAACTCGCGCAGCGCCTCCATGCGCTGGTCCTTGTTCTTGGCCAGCTCGGAGAGCAGGTACTTGACCAGGTCCAGGTTGGCCAGGCCGGCGCGGGCCATGGGGTAGATGTTGTCCGGGCGCACGGACTTGGGCAGGTCCAGCAGAGAGCCCTGCTTGAGGAAGTTCGGCTTGAACCCGCCGTAGGGGCCGAACAGCAGCGACTTCTTCCCGTTCTCGTAGCGGGTGTCCAGATGGGGCACGGACATGGGCGGGGCGCCCACGGCTGCCTGGCCGTAGACCTTGGCATCGTGGCGCTCGGCGGTGCTGGGGTTCGAATTGCGCAGCCACAGTCCGGAGACCGGGAAGCCGCCGAAGCCCTTGATCTCCGAGATCCCGGACTTCTGCAGCAGCGGCAGGGCGCCGCCGCCGGCGCCGACGAACACGAACTTGGCACGGATCTCGCGGGAGTCCTCGCTGTTCAATCGGTTCTCGGTGCGCACGATCCAGGTGCCGTCCGGCTGGCGGTCCAGGTCCTTGACCTGGACGCCCGTGCGGATCTGGGCGCCGTTGGCCTCCATGTGCCCGATCAGTTGGCGGGTCAGCTCGCCGAAGTTGACATCGGTGCCCTCCGGGGCGAAGGAGGCCGCCACGGGGCCGGCGCCGCGGCCCTCCTGGGTCAGCGGAGCCCACTGGGCGATCTGGTCGCGGTCCTCGGAGAGCTCCAGGCGCTCGAAGAGCTTGTGCTGCGTGAAGGACTCGTGGCGGGCCCGAAGGTACTGCACGTGGTCCTGGTTGAAGACCATGGAGATGTGCGGGACCGGGTTGATGAACGAGCCCGGCTGGCCGAGCTTGCCCTCGTTGACGAGCGAGGACCAGAACTGGCGCGAGACCTGGAACTGCTCGTTGATCTTCACGGCCTTGGCGGCGGAGACGGAGCCGTCAGCGGCGCGCGGGGCGTAGTTGAGCTCGCACAGCGCGGAGTGCCCGGTGCCGGCGTTGTTCCACACCGCCGAGCTCTCCTGACCCACGTGGTCGAGGCGCTCGAGCAGGGTGATGCTCCAGCTGGGCTCGAGCTCCGTGAGCATGGCGCCCAGGGTCGCGGACATGATGCCGCCGCCCACCAGGACGACGTCGGTGGATTCCATGGTCTTGGTCACGTGAAGAGGCCTCCGTCTGCTCGGGCGCGGAGATCAGCTGCCCTGGACCCGGGCCTCCGCGCGCGTGGTCGTCTCCTAAGGCTACTCCGTCCTCGGCGGTGCCCGGCGTCACGGCTGGGTGAGCTCGACCTCGCGGAAGGGCTCGAAGCCCGTGGAGGACAGGGGGAACGAGGCCGTGCGCTGGTTCACGGCCACCGCGGTGATGGGGAAGGCCAGGGGCAGCGCCGCGCGATGCTGGGCGACCTGGTCGCCGACCCTGCTGTAGAGCTCTTGGCGCTGCTCGCCGTCCGGCTCCTGGGCCGCCTCCTCGACGAGCTCGTGCAGGGACTCGGAATCCAGGTCGAGCTCCGGTGTCCTCGCGGAGAAGAGCACCGCGGAGAAGAAGTCCTGGTCGCGCAGCCCTCCGCTGAGGCCGCTGAGGAAGAGGTCGTGATCGGCGGAGCGGCTGCGCAGGGTCTGCGCGTAGATGCTCCAGGGGACCGGCACCGGCTCGATCCGGAATCCGCAGCGCACCAGCTGCGCCGAGATGTCGGCGTAGAGCCGTTCCGGCTCCAGCGCCCAGGAGCGCGAGGCTCCGGTGGGGTAGGCGAATCGCAGCGGCGTGCCGTCATAGCCGGAGTCCTCGAGGGCCCGCCGCGCGTCCTGCGGGTTGTAGCCGGGGTAGCCCGCGTCCCCGTCGGGAACGTCGAAGCGGGCGGGCATGAAGTCCTGGGCGACCCCGGTGCCCTCCGGGTAGTGCTCGCGCACCAGCGCCTGCCGGTCGATCGCGGACATCACCGCGCCCCGGACCTCGAGGGAGTCCAGCCACGCGGAGGAGGTGCGGATCCCCAGGTAGGACAGCGTGTAGGGGTCGCGCTGCAGGACCTGGACGCCGTCGCGGGCCAGTCTCGCGAAGTCCGAGAGCCCGACCAGGTCGTAGCCGTCCACTCGCCCTGACTCCAGAGCGATGTAGCGCATGCGCGGGTCGAGGATCGCCACGAAGGTGAGGCGCTCGATGTCCCCGGTGCCGTTCCAATGCTCGGGGAAGGCCTCGAGTTCGATGGGATTCTCCGGCAGCTGCCCGGCTCCGGCCTCCAGCCCGCGCACCACCCGGAAGGGACCAGTGCCCACGGGGGCTGTGCCCACGGTGTCCTCTTCGATCGAGGCCGTGGAGGCGATCCCGAAGGCCGGGTGCGTCAATGAGGTGACCAGGGCGGGGTAGCGTCGGGTCAGCAGCAGGCGGAAGGTGTGCTCATCGACCGCCACGCACCCGTCGTAGAGGCTGCCCTGAGCGGTGCCGCGGCGGAAGATCGCATCGAACAGGCTGTGCCTGCCGGTCGTGGTGTCGCGCACGGAGGCCGAGGCCCAGCGCTCGAAGTTGCGGCACACGGCCTGGGCGGTGAGCTGCTCGCCGTCGTGGAAGACCACATCGCGGCGCAGCTCGAAGTCGAGCGTGAGTCCGTCCTCGGAGGCGGTCCAGCCCACGGCGAGAGAGGGCACCGGCTCGCCGGTCAGGGAGTCCGGAGCCACCAGGCCATCGAGCACCTGGCGGGCCACGCGGTTGGTCTCCACGTTGTCGGTGAGCGTGGGGTCCAGGGTGGGTGCCGTGGCCGCATTGGCGAAGACGTACTCGGAGTCCGCAGGACTGCGCTGCCCGGAAGGGGCCTGGGGCTGCGAGCGCTCGGAGCAGCCGACCAGCGCCAGGGCGGAGGCGCCGAGCAGCAGCGCGCGGCGAGTGGGCTGGGCGCTCACGTCTCCTCCTGGGGGCGGTCTCGGTCGGGAAGGCTGGACAGGGTCCGCGGGCATCAGCGGGCGCGGTCGGCGGGTGCGCGAGGCGGGACTCGAACCCGCACGCCGGAGCACAGGAACCTAAATCCTGCGTGTCTGCCAGTTCCACCACTCGCGCTGGCCCCGCACTGCGGGGGCCGCCCGATCATACCGTCGCCGAAGCCGGCGAGGAGGCCTGTTCGGGACAGGCGCCCGGGTGCGCGCCGGCCTCAGTCCTCCAGGCCCAGGTCCCGGCGCAGCTTGGCCACGTGGCCCTTGGCGCGCACGTTGTACTGGGCGAGCTCGACGCTGCCGTCGGCGGCCACCACGACTGTGGAGCGGATCAGGCCCTCGTAGACCTTGCCGTAGTTCTTCTTCTCGCCCCAAGCGCCCCAGCGCTCGGCCACCTCATGATCGGGGTCCGAGAGCAGGGGGAAGCTCAGCGACTGGTTCTGCGCGAAGCGCTCAAGGGCGGCCGGCGCGTCCGGGGAGATGCCCAGGACCTCGAAGCCGTCGGCCCGGAAGCGCTCCAGCGAGTCCTGGAAGTCGCAGGCCTGGGTGGTGCAGCCCGGGGTCGAGGCCTTCGGATAGAAGTAGACGATCACTCTGGTGCCGCGCAGGTCGGACAGGGTGACCTCCCTGCCCTGGGCATCGGGCAGGGTGAAGTCCGGGGCCTGCTGAGCTGGGCCAGTCGCTGGGACATCTTCTGGGCTCCTTCGTCGTCGCGCGGTGGCTGGCGGCGCACCGCCTGCCGAGGTGCGTGCGGTGCGCTGCTGGGGCCATGGTCGCAGATCTGCGCGGCTCGGCAGGCCGGGGCCGGCCCGCGAGACGGTGGGGTATTGCTTGCCCCGTCATGGTTACAATCGGTCCATGTCCGATAACTCCGAGTGGTCGACCAATCGCCTTCTGTCAACCGCGGCCCGGCTCGTCGAGCACGCGTGGAACGAGCGGCTGGCGGCGCTGGGCGTGACCCATGCCGGATACATGGCCCTGGATGTGCTCCACGACCGCGGCACGCTGAGCCAGGCTCGTCTGGCGCAGGAGATCAGGGTCCAGGCGCAGACCATGGGCAAGACCCTGCATCGGCTCGAGAGCCACGGCCACATCAGCCGCAGCCCCAACCTCCGGGATCGCCGCAGTCATCTGGTCTCGATCACCGAGACCGGGCGCGGCGTCCTGAGCGAGGCCGCTCGGCTGGAGGGCGAGCTGATCGAGGAAGGCACGCTGGATGATGAGCAGCTGCGCCGCAGCCTGGCTCACATCATCTCCACCCTCGGCGCCTCGCGTTGGGAGCTCGAGGTCGACGCGCAGGGTGCGGTCCACGAGGTCTCGCAGACCCAGGCTGCCGCCGCCTCTGGGACAGCTTCATCGCAGGCAGGGGAGCCCGGGGCGGGCTGAAGTCCTCCTGCCGCTTCAGCGGCTGCACCGCCGCGAGGCTGCGTCAGGCCGATCGTTCTTGCGCGCCGTCTGTCATGCAGCAGGGGCCCGGTTCCATGGAACCGGGGCCCCTGCTGCATTCTGTGTGCGCCCCCTCGGACTCGAACCGAGAACCCGCTGATTAAGAGTCAGCTGCTCTGCCAATTGAGCTAGAGGCGCGGGTGCGATCTGGGAATCAGGACGATCTCGATTCCTTCGATCGGCGCCGTAGGACGTTACCACAGGCCGGATCCCGGCTCATCCGGCACCCATGCCGGGTGCGGGGAGTCGGTTCCGCGAAGCGGTGCTCCGCCCAACGACGAAGGAAGAATGTACCCGAGGGTCCGTGTGCTGTCCACTCGAGGCTCCGCGATGTGGGTTGTCTCACGATGCGGGACAGCTGTCCCGCGGATTGACACTCCCATGCCGCTGGGCGGAGCATGGTCGACATGCAGTGGATCACAGCGCGCCGTCACTCGGTCATCGTGACCGGGCTGGTCGTCCCCGTCGGGCGACCGGCCTGACGCGCGCTGAGCATCCCGCGAGCTGAAGGCCCCGTCGCCCATCCGCACCAGGATGGACCGGGGCCTTCGCCCGTTCAGCCCGCCCGCATGATCGCCTTGACACCCGAGGCGTCGGCGAGCGGCCGCATCCGGGGGAGCCGCCCGAACCCGTCCGGCGCCGACGTGCGTCGGGACGGCGGGGGGCTCGCCGGGTCGGGGACAATGTCTGCAACGGCCGCTGGGCCGAGGACCGCAGCGCCGAGGATTCGGCACGAAGGACGATGACATGAGCAGTGGAACAGAGATCAGCCCCGCGCTGATGGCCAGTCGGCGCACGGGTGCAGGGCACCAGAAGGCAGCTTCCGACTCGGGTGTCGTCATGCCGCGGGTCATGGGGCCGAACCGCACGGTCGCCCCGAAGGAGACCACCGGGTCGGGGGCGGTCATCAAGTCCCTGCAGGCGCTGGGCGTCACGGACGTCTTCGGCCTGCCGGGCGGTGCCATCCTGCCCACCTACGACCCCCTGATGGATGCCGAGGGCATCAACCACATCCTGGTCCGCCATGAGCAGGGCGCCGGCCACGCGGCCGAGGGCTACGCCATGGCCTCCGGGCGCGTGGGCGTGTGCATCGCGACCTCCGGGCCCGGTGCCACCAACCTGGTCACCGCCCTGGCCGATGCCAACATGGACTCCATCCCCATGGTCGCGATCACCGGTCAGGTCGCCTCGAGCCTGATCGGCTCGGACGCCTTCCAGGAGGCGGACATCGTGGGCATGACCATGCCGGTGACCAAGCACTCCTACCTGGTCACCGACGCCGATGACATCCCGCGCATCCTGGCCGAGGCCTTCCATCTGGCCTCGACCGGGCGCCCCGGTCCCGTCCTGGTGGATATCGCCAAGGATGCCCAGGTCTCGCCCACCACCTTCTCGTGGCCGCCGACCCTCGACCTGGTGGGCTATCGCCCGATCGCCCGCGGCCATGCCAGGCAGATCCGCGAGGCCGCCCGTCTGATCCGCGAGTCGCGACGACCCGTGATCTACGCCGGCGGCGGGACGATCAAGGCCGAGGCCTCCGAGCACCTGGCCGAGCTGGCCGAGCTGACCGGCGCGCCGGTGGTCACGACCCTCACCGCCCGCGGCGTCTTCCCGGACTCCCACCGCCAGAACCTCGGCATGCCGGGCATGCACGGCACCGTGCCTGCCGTCTACGCCATGCAGCAGGCGGATCTGCTGATCACCCTGGGCGCGCGCTTCGACGACCGCGTGACCGGTGTGCTCTCCTCCTTCGCCCCGGGCGCCAAGGTCATCCACGCCGACGTCGACCCCGCGGAGATCTCCAAGAACCGCACCGCCGACGTCCCGATCGTGGGCGATCTGGCCACAGTGATCCCGGACCTCTCAGAGGCGCTGCGCACCGGCCCGGAGCAGCTGCCGGATCTCTCGGACTGGTGGTCCCTGCTCGATGGCGTGCGCGAGACGTACCCCTTGGGCTGGACGCCCACCGAGGACGGCCACCTCAGCCCGCAGCACGTGATCCAGAAGATCTCCGAGATCAGCGGGCCGGAGGCCGTCTACGCCGCGGGCGTGGGGCAGCACCAGATGTGGTCCTCGCAGTTCATCCGCCACGACCGGCCCCGCCAGTGGCTGAACTCGGCGGGCCTGGGCACCATGGGCTTCGCCGTGCCGGCGGCCATGGGCGCCAAGGTCGCCGAGCCCGAGCGCACGGTGTGGGCCATCGACGGCGACGGCTGCTTCCAGATGACCAATCAGGAGCTGGCCACGTGCACGCTCAACGGGATCAACATCAAGGTCGCGGTCATCAACAACGGCTCGCTGGGCATGGTGCGGCAGTGGCAGACCCTCTTCTACGACGGCCGCTACTCGAACACCCACCTGAACACGGGCCATGACTCCCGGCGGGTCCCGGACTTCCTCAAGCTCGGCGAGGCCTACGGCTGCGCCGTCTTCCGCTGCGAGCGGGAGGAGGACGTCGAGGACACGATCCGCGCGGCCATGGAGGTCGACGACCGCCCGGTCGTGATCGACTTCGTGGTCTCCGCGGACGCCATGGTGTGGCCGATGGTCCCCTCCGGCGTGCCGAACGATCTGATCCAGATCGCCCAGAACATGACGCCAGAATGGAGCCAGGAAGATGTCTGAGCAGTCCCGACACACCCTCTCCGTCCTCGTGGAGGACAAGCCGGGCGTCCTGACCCGTGTGGCCGCCCTGTTCGCTCGCCGTGCGTTCAACATCGACCAGCTCGCCGTGGGCGGCACGGACCAGGAGGGCCTGTCGCGCATCACGGTCGTCGTGAACGCGGACGCGCACTCCCTCGAGCAGGTCACCAAGCAGCTGAACAAGCTCGTGAACGTGATCAAGATCGTGGAGCTGGCCCCGGAGGCCTCGGTCTCCCGCGAGCACGTCATGATCAAGGTCCGGGCAGATGCGGCCACGCGGCTGCAGGTCACCCAGGCCGCCGACCTCTTCCGCGCCTCGATCATCGACGTCTCCCCGGATTCGGTCGTCATCGAGGCCACCGGATCCTCGAACAAGCTCGAAGCGCTGCTCGAGGTCCTCCAGCCCTTCGGAATCCGCGAGATCGCCCGTGCCGGTACGCTGGCGCTCGGGCGCGGATCGAAGTCCATCACCGATCGCGCGCTGCGCCACTGAGACGGCCCGCCCCGGGTCCGTGGAGCACGGAACGGGGCGTCGTCGCAGGCACAGCGCCGGCACCGAAACGCCCGCACCCGCTGCGGGTCACCCACCCAAGGAGATGCACACGAACATGGCAGCAGAGATCTTCTACGAGGACGACGCAGACCTCTCGATCATCCAGGGCCGCAGGGTCGCGGTCATCGGCTACGGCTCCCAGGGCCACGCCCACGCGCTGAATCTGCGCGACTCGGGCGTCGACGTCCGCATCGGCCTGGCCGAGGGCTCCCGCTCGCGCGCCAAGGCCGAGGCCGAGGGCCTCAAGGTCATGACCGTGGCCGAGGCCGCCGCCGAGGCGGACGTCATCATGATCCTGACCCCGGACCAGGTCCAGCGCACCGTGTACGCCGAGTCGATCCAGCCGAACCTCGCCGACGGCGACGCGATCTTCTTCGCGCACGGCTTCAACATCCGCTTCGGCTACATCGAGGCCCCGCAGGGCGTCGACGTCGCCATGGTCGCGCCCAAGGGCCCGGGCCACACCGTGCGCCGCGAGTTCGAGGCCGGGCGCGGCGTGCCGGACCTGGTCGCCGTGGAGGTCGACGCCTCTGGCAAGGCGCTGGAGCTCGCCCTGTCCTACGCGAAGGCCATCGGCGGCGCTCGCGCCGGCGTGATCAAGACGACCTTCACCGAGGAGACCGAGTCGGATCTGTTCGGCGAGCAGGCCGTGCTGTGCGGAGGCATGTCCCAGCTGGTCCAGTACGGCTTCGAGACGCTGACCGAGGCCGGCTACCAGCCGGAGATCGCCTACTTCGAGGTCCTGCACGAGCTCAAGCTCATCGTCGACCTCATGGTCGAGGGCGGCATCTCCAAGCAGCGCTGGTCGATCTCGGACACCGCCGAGTACGGCGACTACGTCTCCGGGCCGCGCGTGATCGATCCGTCGGTCAAGGAGAACATGAAGGCCGTGCTCGCCGACATCCAGGACGGCACTTTCGCCCGCCGGTTCATCGAGGACCAGGACAACGGCGCCCAGGAGTTCCAGCAGCTGCGCGAGAAGGGCCAGGGCCACGAGATCGAGTCCGTCGGTCGCGAGCTGCGCAAGCTGTTCGTCTGGTCGGACTCGGACGCCGACTACAACGAGGGCTCCGCCGCTCGCTGATCCGCACGGCGCCCCAGCACGATGGCGGCCTCCCCTCCACCAGGAGGGGAGGCCGCCATCGTGGGCGGGCAGCCGATCAGCTGCCGGAGGTGATCACCGGAACGCCCTCGGAGGGCTGGACGACCACGAAGCCGGGGCCGTGGAAGGCGAGCTGGAAGGCCTCGCCGGAGCCGCCGCGGAACATGCCCGAGAAGTTGAAGTCGTTCTTGATGGACGGCGCCAGGTTCGTGGACCAGCACACCGCCGCCTGAGGATCCACGAAGGTCGGCTGCGTGGAGGCGTCCAGGACCATGGGCTCGCCGTCGCAGCACACGGCGATGAAGCCGTGGCCGGAGAGCTCGAGGTTGAACAGGCCGCCGGCCATGAAGCCTGCGCCCTGGATGCGCTTGATGTCCCAGTTCAGCGAGCCGTCGAAGGCCAGCAGGGAGTCGGAGTCGACCGTGATGGCCTCGCCCTCGAGCTGGATCAGGAAGATGTTGCGCGCCTGGCGCGCGAAGAAGACCTCGCCCTGGCCGGAGACGCGCATCATGACCCCGCCCTCGCTGGTCATGGCCTTCTTGAGGAACTTGCCCAGGGAGCCCGAGCCCTCGTGGGTGAACGTCATCTGCCCCTGATAGGCCACCATGGCGCCCTTGGTGGCGATGATGTCCTGGGACATGTTGACCCGGAGCATCTTGGTGGACTGCAGGGCCCACTGATCCTGCGTCTCGCGCTCCATGTGATCCGGGGCGAACAGTTCGCTGCGCATCGCGTGCCTTTCGTGCTGGGAGACGCCCGACGGTCGCGGGCAGGATCAGGGTCTCACATGGAATTGCTTAAGTGAATACTTGTCCTGCTCGTGTCGGGACGGGGCCGACGTCGGCGGTGGGGCGGGCGCCGTCGTCGCCGCTACGATGGTCCGCGTGACTTCTGAGCAGACTGCCGACGTGAGCGCCGAGACCTCCGAGCCCGAGACCGTGACCAGCGGGCGTCCCGCGTTCTATCTGACGACCGCCATCTCCTACCCCAACGGGGCGCCGCACATCGGGCACGCCTACGAGGCCATCGCCGCCGACGTCCTGGCCCGGTTCAAGCGCCTGGACGGCTTCGACGTCCGCTTCCTGACCGGCACCGACGAGCACGGCCAGAAGATGCAGCAGACGGCCGACCGCGAGGACATCTCGCCCAAGCAGCTCGCCGATCGCAACGCGGCGGCCTTCCGGTCCATGGACGACATGCTCGGGGTCTCCTACGACCGCTTCATCCGCACCACGGATCCGGATCACTACGAGGCCTCGCAGGAGATCTGGCGGCGGATGGAGGCCAACGGGGACATCTACCTGGACTCGTACTCGGGCTGGTACTCGGTGCGCGATGAGGCCTACTACGCCGAGGACGAGACCGAGGTCGTGGATGGGGTCCGCGTGTCCAAGGGCACCGGTACGGAGCTGACCTGGACCGAGGAGTCCTCCTACTTCTTCCGCCTCTCGGCCTACCAGGACCGCCTGCTGGCCCTGTACGAGGACGGACTCGTGGGGCCGCAGTCGCGCAGCAATGAGGTCGTGGAGTTCGTGCGCGGGGGTCTGCGCGACCTGTCGATCTCTCGGACCACGTTCGACTGGGGGGTCCCCGTACCCGGGGACCCGGATCACGTCATGTACGTGTGGGTGGACGCCCTGACCAACTACCTGACGGGTGTGGGCTACCCGGGTGTCGACGGCGAGCTCTTCCAGAAGTTCTGGCCGGCGGACGTCCACGTCATCGGCAAGGACATCATCCGCTTCCACTCGGTCTACTGGCCGGCCTTCCTGATGTCGGCCGGGCTGGAGATCCCGCGGAAGGTCTTCGGGCACGGCTTCCTGTTCAACCAGGGCGAGAAGATGTCCAAGTCCGTGGGCAACGTGATCGACCCGCAGTCGCTGGTCAGCGCCTACGGCCTCGACGCCCTGCGCTTCTTCCTCATGCGCGAGGTCCCCTTCGGGCAGGACGGCTCGTACTCGCACGAGGCGATCGTCTCGCGCATCGACTCGGACCTGTCGAACGACCTCGGCAACCTGGCCCAGCGCTCGCTGTCCATGGTGGCCAAGAACCTCGAGGGCCTCGCCCCGAGTCCCGGCGAGCTGACGGCCGAGGACCGTCAGATCCTTGACGATGCCCGCGCCCTGCTGCCCCAGGTCCGCGAGGCATTCGACGCCCTGCAGTTCCACCGCGGGCTGGAGCAGATCTGGAAGGTCGTCGCGCAGTGCAACCGCTACTTCAGCGCCCAGGAGCCGTGGGTGCTGCGCAAGACCGATCCGGAGCGCATGGCCACGGTGCTGTGGACCACGCTCGAGGTCGTGCGCAGGGTGGCCGTGCTCGTCCAGCCGGTCATGCCCGGATCGGCCGGTCGCCTGCTCGACGCGCTGGGCCAGGAGGCGCAGGACCGCGAGTTCTCCGCGCTGTCGCGAGAGCTCGTCCCCGGCACGCAGCTGCCCAAGCCCACGCCGGTCTTCCCGCGCTACGAGGAGCCCGCCTTGGGCTGAGCCTCTCGTCTGATCGCAACGTGGACGGGCGTCTCACATCATGAGATGACGGTGCGGGCCGGGGACGTCCGGCCCGCACCGTCGTATCGTGAGGGGCATGACCGCGCAGAACACCGCCATCGCATCCGCCTCCCACCGCATCGCCGTGATCCCCGGGGACGGGATCGGCCCGGAGGTCGTCGCCCAGTCGCAGAAGGTGCTGGCGGCGGTGTGCGCCCCGGCAGGGATCGAGCTGCAGGAGACCAGCTTCCCACTGGGCGCCGAGCACTGGCTGGCCACGGGGGAGACCCTTCCGGATGAGACGCTCGAGCAGCTGCGCGGCTATGACGCCATCCTCTTCGGCGCTGTGGGCGCGGCTCCTGGCGACAAGCGGATACCGTCGGGGATCATCGAGCGCGAGATGCTGCTGAAGATGCGCTTCAGCCTGGACCACTACATCAACCTGCGCCCGTCGGAGCTGTTCCCCGGCGCGGTCTCTCCGCTGAGCGACCCCGGGAACATCGACTTCGTCGTGGTCCGCGAGGGCACCGAGGGCCCGTACACCGGCAACGGCGGTGCGCTGCGCGAGGGCACCGATCAGGAGATCGCCACGGAGGTCTCGATCAACACCGCCCACGGCGTGCAGCGCCTGGTGCGCTACGCCTTCGAGCTGGCGGCCGAGCGGCCCCGGCACAAGCTGACGCTCGTGCACAAGCACAACGTCCTGGTCCACTCCGGACGGCTCTACCAGCGCACGGTGGATGCCATCGCCCAGCAGTTCCCGCAGATCGAGGTCGACTACATGCATATCGACGCCGCGACCATCCACGTGACCGTGGATCCGGCTCGATTCGACGTGATCGTCACAGACAACCTCTTCGGCGACATCATCACCGATCTGGCCGGCGCCGTCTCCGGCGGCATCGGCCTGGCGCCCTGCGGCAACATCAACGCCGCTCGCACCGCGCCGTCCATGTTCGAGCCCGTCCACGGCTCCGCCCCGGACATCGCCGGGCAGGGCATCGCCGACCCCACGGCCTCGATCCTGGCGGGGGCCATGATGCTGGATCACCTGGGCCACCCCCAGCAGGCCCAGCAGATCCGGGACGCGGTGCGCGCCGACCTCGCCGCGGCCGGATCCCAGCGCCGCAGCACCGAGCAGATCGGCGATGCTGTCGTCGCCGCGCTGGCCTGATCAGGCCAGCGCCACCCGAACCACCCGCACACTGTTCTTCCGGCTCCCGCGCCGGGCGCAGGCCGCGCGCGCAGCCGCGGCAGAATCGACGGAACCGACATGAGCATCGACTTCCAGCGCACCCCGAACCCGCATCCGGCCACCGCGCAGCAGCGCGAGCAGATCCTGGCCACCCCGGGCTTCGGGCAGCACTTCACCGATCACATGGTCACGATCGAGTGGACGGGCGATGTCGAATCGGGCGAGGGCTCCTGGGGCACCCCGCACCTGCAGCCCTACGGGCCGCTCCAGCTCGACCCCGCGGCCGCCGTGCTGCACTACGGGCAGGAGATCTTCGAAGGACTGAAGGCCTACCGGCACGACGACGGCTCCGTGTGGACCTTCCGGCCCGAGCGCAATGCGAGCCGACTGCGCGCCTCGGCCCAGCGCCTGGTCATGCCCGAGCTGCCCGAGGAGCTCTTCCTGGCCTCCCTGCGCGAGCTCGTGAGCGCGGATCGGGACTGGGTGCCTTCGGGGGAGGGGCAGTCGCTGTACCTGCGCCCGTTCATGATCGCCACGGAGGCCTACCTGGGTGTGCGGCCTGCGCGGCGCTACCTGTTCTGCGTGATCGCCTCCCCGGCCGGCTCCTACTTCGGCACGGTCGACACCGTCGACATCTGGCTGTCCCAGGACTACGCCCGCGCCGGCGTCGGCGGGACCGGCTCCGCCAAGTGCGGCGGCAACTACGCCGCCTCCCTGATCGCCCAGATGGAGGGCGAGGCCCACGGCTGCGCCCAGGTGCTGTTCACCGACCCGAACCGCGATCACGCGGTCGAGGAGCTCGGCGGCATGAACGTGTTCTTCGTCTTCGACGACGGCCGCCTGGTGACCCCCGAGCTGACCGGCACCATCCTGGAGGGCGTGACCCGCTCCTCGATCATCGAGCTGGCCCAGGCCCGCGGGCTGACGGTAGAGCAGCGTCGCTTCACCCTCGATGAATGGCGCGAGGGAGTGGACAGCGGACACCTCACCGAGGTCTTCGCCTGCGGCACCGCCGCGGTCATCTCCCCGGTGGGCCGACTGATCTCGCCCCAGGAGACGATCGGCCCGGAGGATGCTCAGCCCGGGGAGGTCACCATGGCCCTGCGCGAGCAGCTGCTCGGCATCCAGACCGGCGCCGTGGAAGACACCCGCGGCTGGACCTCTCGGCTGGCTTGAGCCTGCGCCGGTCGCAGCGCCCCGGCGCCCCCGCACGAGCGGGCGGTCCCGGGGCGCTGCGGCGTCGGGGGCGGGGCATAGGCTGGGTGCATGCGCATCAGCCGATTCACTGTCGAGAACGAGATCCACTACGGCGTCGTCCAGGGCGAGGGGGAGGACCAGGTCGTGGTCCCCATTGCCGGTGACCCCTTCTACAACGGCATCCAGCCGATCGAGGGAGCCTCGTGGAAGGTCCAGGACGTCCGCCTGCTGGCACCGGTGATCCCGCGCTCCAAGATCGTGTGCGTGGGGCGCAACTACGCTGATCACGCCGCGGAGATGGGCAATGAGCTGCCCGCCAGCCCCATGCTGTTCTTCAAGCCGAACACCTCCGTGGTGGGCCCCGGCGACCCCGTCACGCTGCCGTCGTGGACCGAGCGGGTGTCCTATGAGGCCGAGCTGGCCGTGGTCATCGGACGGATCTGCAAGGACGTCCCGGCCGAGAAGGCGGATGAGGTGATCTTCGGCTACACCGCCGCCAACGATCTCACTGCCCGCGACGCCCAAGAGACCGATGGCCAGTGGGCCCGTGCCAAGGGTTTCGACGGCTCCTGCCCCCTCGGCCCGTGGATCGAGACTGAGCTGGACCCCTCTGACCTGCATATCGCCTCGCGCGTGGATGGGCAGACCAAGCAGGACTCCTCGACCGCCCAGATGGTCTTCTCGGTCGCGGAGATCATCGCCTACGCCTCGGCGGCGTTCACGCTGCTTCCCGGCGACGTCATCCTCACGGGGACTCCGGCCGGTGTGGGCCAGGTCGATGAGGGCGATCGGATCGAGGTCGAGGTCGAGGGCATCGGCACGCTGGCCACCGTGCTGCGTCGCTGAGCTCGGGCTGATCGGTCCTGCGGGCGTCGTCCAGCAGCGACGCCCGCAGCCGGTCTCGAGCTGTCGCGGCCTCGTGGTCGGCGTCGCGACAGCGGCGTGCCGGCTGCCGTCGTGGGGACGGGTTCGAGCCCACGGGCCACGACGGCGCCTAGACTGGCGTCATCATGACTGACGCATCCACGGACGCCCCCCAGGGCGAAGCACAGATCACCCCCAGCGCACCCGCAACCGGCTCGGACATCCGCGTCCGGTTCTGCCCCTCGCCCACGGGCACACCGCACGTCGGACTGGTGCGCACCGCCCTGTTCAACTGGGCATGGGCCCGGCACACCGGCGGCAAGCTGATCTTCCGCATCGAGGACACCGACGCCAGCCGCGACTCCCAGGAGTCCCTGGATCAGCTCGTCGAGGCCCTGCAGTGGCTGGGCATCGATTGGGACGAGGGCTACGGCGCGGGCGGGCCCCATGAGCCGTACCGCCAGTCGCAGCGCGGACAGCTGTACCAGGACGTGATCGCCAAGCTGAAGGAGGCCGGCGCGATCTACGAGTCCTTCTCCACCCCGGAGGAGGTCGAGGCCCGCCATCGCGAGGCCGGGCGCGATCCCAAGCTCGGCTACGACGGCTTCGACCGCGACCTGTCAGACGAGCAGATCGCCGCCTTCCGTGCCGAGGGCCGCGAGCCCGTGCTGCGGCTGCGCATGCCGGATGAGGACATCACCTTCACCGATCTGGTGCGCGGAGAGATCACGTTCGCTGCCGGCTCCGTGCCGGACTTCGTGGTCGTGCGCGCCAACGGCCAGCCGCTGTACACCCTGGTGAACCCCGTCGACGACGCCCTCATGGGCATCACCCACGTCCTGCGCGGTGAGGATCTGCTCTCCTCCACGCCGCGTCAGATCGCTCTCTACGACGCACTGGTCCGTGCGGGCGTCGCCGAGCGGATCCCCGAGTTCGGCCACCTCCCCTATGTGATGGGGGAGGGCAACAAGAAGCTGTCCAAGCGCGATCCGGAGTCGAATCTCTTCCACCACCGCGACACCGGGTTCATCCCCGAGGGGCTGCTGAATTACCTGGGGCTGCTGGGCTGGTCGCTGTCGGCGGACGAGGACGTCTTCACCACGCAGCAGTTCATCGAGGCCTTCGACATCCACGACGTCCTGGCCAATCCCGCGCGCTTCGACGTCAAGAAGGCCACGGCGATCAACGCCGATCACATCCGCATGCTCGCCCCGCAGGATTTCCGCGACCGTCTGGTGCCCTACCTGCAGGCCGGGGGAGTGCTCGGCGAGCAGCTGACTGCGCGCCAGGAGCAGATCCTGGACGAGGCCGCCCCGCTCGTGCAGACCCGCATGGACCTGCTGGGCGAATCGGTGGCCCTGCTCGGCTTCCTGTTCGCCGAGGACGCCGAGCTCGTCCATGACGAGACCGCCGTGTCCAAGCTCAAGGAGTCGGCGCCGCAGGTGCTGGCCGCTGCGCGCACGGCGCTGGCCGATCTGGAGGACTTCACGGCCGAGCCGATCGAGGCTGCTCTGCGCGAGGCCATCGTGGACGGGCTCGAGATCAAGCCCCGGCTGGCCTTCGGCCCGGTGCGCGTGGCCGTCTCCGGACGCCAGGTCTCCCCGCCGCTGTTCGAGTCGCTGGAGATCCTGGGTCGCGAGTCCGCGCTGACGCGCATCGATGCGCTGGCCGCTCGACTGGGCTGAGATCGCCTGCGGGCCGGCCGCCGGGTGGATTTGCTGAGGCGGTCGGCCTTGGGTATAGTTTCAGCCTGTTGCGCGCAGGAATGCGGCACTGACGACCGGACAGCGTCCGATCGACAAGCCGAGGACTTGCGCTGACAGTGGGGTATGGTGTAATCGGCAACACTACGGTTTCTGGTACCGTCATTCTAGGTTCGAGTCCTGGTACCCCAGCGGCCCCATCGTATAGCGGCCTAGTACTCCGCCCTCTCACGGCGGCAACACCGGTTCGAATCCGGTTGGGGTCACTTCCGCTGACAGCTGCGCTGCACTCACGAGTGCGGCGCAGCTGTTCACGAGAGCACCGGCGCACGTCGCCGGTTGCACAGCCCGATCCACGGATCGGTGAACCGCTCGCACTGCGAGCACCTCGGCCCCATCGTATAGCGGCCTAGTACTCCGCCCTCTCACGGCGGCAACACCGGTTCGAATCCGGTTGGGGTCACACCGAGGCGAAGCCCCGGACCATCTGGTCCGGGGCTTCTTCCATGTGAAGCAGCGCATCGGCATCGAGTGGCCTCGCCGGGTGGGCTCGCCCATCGAGTGGTCCTGTGGTGTGCCTCCAGGGCTCCAGACGCACACCGCCGCGCCACTCGGCGGGGAGCTCGTCGCAATCCACTCCACGGGGCCGCTCGAGGGGTGGCGCGCCGCCTGCATCGCCATATCCTGCGCTGCCGCAGGCCGCTGAGCCTTCCGCGGACCGGTTGGTGACAGGTGCGCACCACGTCAGCGCTGAGTACATGCGCACCTGTCACCGATCCGCTGCGCCCCTGCGCCGAGGCCGGGCTCGCGCGGGGCGCACGCGCTGGCGGGGGAGGGTGCGGCATGATGGACCACCGTGAGCACCGACCCAGATCCCGCCGCGAACGGCCGCACCCCCGCTGAGGCTGTCGATGAGCTGCGCTCGGTCCTGTCCCAGGTCAGCCTGCTGCTGGACACCCCGGAGGCCCAGCCCGGACGCGAGTCAGCCCGACGCAGCCTCGACCAGATCGACGACTACGTCCTGCCCCGCGTGCGCCATCTCGACGCCCCGCTGTTGGCCGTGGTGGGCGGTTCGACCGGTGCCGGGAAGTCGACCATTGTCAACGCCCTGATCGGCCGCCCGGTCACGCGGGCGGGGGTGGTGCGACCGACGACGCGTCAGCCCATGCTGATCCACCACCCCGACGACGCCGCGGTCTTCGAGGGCACGCGGGTTCTCCCTCACCTGGCCAGGGTGCGGGGCCGGCTGGCGGGCGTCGAGGGCACCGGCGGCGAGTTCGGCGCGCCCGAGACCGCCGCTGCCGGCACGAGCCTGGTGCTGCTGGCCGATGACGGCGCGGATCGCGGCATCGCCCTGCTCGACGCCCCGGACATCGACTCGGTCTCCGAAGCGAACCGGAAGCTCGCAGGACAGCTTCTGGCGGCGGCCGACCTCTGGCTGTTCACCACCACCGCGAATCGGTACGCAGATGCAGCGGCCTGGGACCTGCTCGTCGAGGCAGGCCGCCGTCGGATCACCGTCGCCGTCATCCTGGACCGGGTGCCGGCGGGAGCCGCCGAGGAGATCGAGCCGGACCTGCGCCGGATGCTCACCGAGAAGGGCCTGGGCCAGGCCCCGATCTTCGTGATCCCGGAATCCCCGCTCAATGCGGCCCAGATGCTGCCGGCCGCGGCCGTCGACCCGCTGCGGATATGGCTCAGCGATCTGGCCGCCGATGCGCAGGCCCGCTCCGAGGTCGCCCGTCGCACGCTCGGCGGTGCGCTCGGGCAGCTGGCCGAGCGCACGGACGACGTCGCCGCCGCGGCCGCCGCCCAGCGGGAGGTCGCCGATCAGCTGCGCTCGGATGTCGAGGAGGCCCACCGCCGGGCCCTCGAGGCGATCGACGAGGCCACCCGCGACGGCTCCCTGCTGCGCGACGAAGTGCTCTCGCGCTGGCAGGACTACGTGGGCACCGGCGAGTTCTTCCGCTCCCTGGAGACCACGATCGGACGCTGGCGCGATCGTGCCGGTGCGGCCCTGCGCGGGAAGCCTGCGCCGGAGGTCCAGGTCGAGCAGGCTCTGGAGACCGGGCTGCAGGCCGTGATCGTCGAGGAGCTGGCCAAAGCCGGTGAGCAGTCCCAGCGCCGTTGGCGCGCCGATGCCGCCGGGCGCGGACTGCTCGACGGCGATGACCTGGGGCGTCTGCCGGACGACGTCCCCGAGCGCTCGGCCGAGGTGATCCGGTCCTGGCAGAGCGAGATCATGGCGCTGATCCAGCGCGAGGGCGCGGGCAAGCGCACGCAGGCCCGGCTGATGTCGATCGGGCTGAACATCGTGACGGTCGGACTGATGGTCGTCGTGTTCTCCATGTCGGCAGGTCTCACAGGCGCGGAGGTCGGCATCGCCGGTGCCTCGGGAGTGGTCGGCACCAAGCTGCTGGAGGCGGTGTTCGGCGAGGACGCCGTGCGCCGGATGGCTCAGCAGGCCCGCGAGGACCTGGAGCACAGGATGGAGGAGTTCGTGGAGCAGCTGAAGCAGCCATGGCTGCAGCGCCTCGAGACGGTGGCAGACCCCGAACCCGCGCGGCTGCGGGAAGCAGCCGCCGCCGTGCGCACGGCCGGGGAGGCGCTGTGAGGCTCCCGGGGCGGCGCCCCCGCCGCGATCCGCACGCCGATCTGGATCAGCGCCTGCATGGACTGCGCGAGGCCGTCGACCTCGGCCGGGGGCGCCTGGACGAGTCGGCCCTGCAGCTCGGCGAGGACGTGCTGACCCGGGCGGCAGGCCGCAGAGCCCTGTCGGCCGAGCACACCGTGGTGGGCTTCTTCGGAGCCACGGGCTCGGGGAAGTCGTCGCTGCTGAACACCCTGCTCGGCCGCCAGGTGGCCCGGGCAGCACTCCAGCGGCCCACGACCTCCGAGCCGCTGGCCGTGCTGGACGGCCTGCCCGGTGCCGATCCGCTGCTGGACTGGCTCGAGGTCCGCGATCGCCGCGTCCTCGAGGACCTGGCCGCCGAGCCGTGGTCCCAGGGGCCGGCCGGACTGTGGACTCCTGTGCCAGAAGGGCTGATCCTGCTCGATCTGCCGGATGTGGACTCGGTGGCTCGTGAGCACCGGCAGATCGCCTCGCGCCTGGCGGGGATGGTCGACGTCGTCGTGTGGGTCGTGGATCCGCAGAAGTACGCGGACGCGGTGCTGCACGACCACTTCATCGCCCCGCTGTCGCGCCATGCCTCCTCCACGCTCGTGGTGCTCAATCAGGCCGATCGCCTGCCCACGGGCGAGGTGCCCCGTGTGCTGGAGTCGCTGCGCCAGGTGCTGGCCGATGACGGTCTGCGCACCGACGGACGCTCGGCGCCCATCGCGGCCTCCGCGGCGCGGGGCACGGGCATCGGGCAGCTGCGGGAGGCGATCACCGAGGTCGTCGAGGCCAAGGCCGCGTCCTCGCAGCGCCTGTCGGGCGATGTCGACGCCGCTGTCGAGGCTCTGCAGGCCTCCCAGGGAACGGGCCGGCCCGAGGGGGTCTCGCCGTTCGCCCGCGAGTCCCTCATCGACGGACTGGCGGCCGCGGCGCAGGCTGACGGGATCGCCGAGGCGGCCTCGCGCAGCTACGTCCTGCACGCCTCCCGACGCACCGGATGGATGCCGGTGCGGTGGCTCGGGGCCTTCCGCAGGGACCCGCTCAAGCGGCTGCATCTGCAGGGCGCGCAGGAGGACGGCGCCTCCGATCCGTCGCTGCACCGCAGCTCCCTGCCGCCCATGGGTCCCGCTCAGCGCGCCGCGGGGGACACGGCGGTGCGCCGCTTCGCTCAGGAGGCGTCCCAGGGTGCTTCGCCCGCCTGGGAGCATTCCATCCGCGAGGCCGCCCGCTCGCGCGGCGAGCAGCTGCCCGATGCCCTGGATCAGGCCCTGGCGCGCAAGGATCTGCGCCGCGGCTCCCGGTCCTGGTGGTGGGTCCCCATGGACATCGTGCAGTGGCTGCTGATGCTGATGGCCGTGGCGGGGCTGCTGTGGCTCACGGGGCTGTTCGCCCTGGACTACCTGCAGATCCCGGTCCCGCCGACCCCTCAGGTGCAGGACACCGGTATCCCGATGCCCACGCTGCTGGTGGTCACGGGCCTGGTGGCCGGGCTGGTCTTCGGGGTGCTCTCGGCCGCCCTGGCGCGGTTGTCCGCCTCCCGACGACGCTCCCGCGTGCGCCGCCGCCTGCGCGAGCAGATCGCCGGGGCGGCTCAGACCCACGTGATCGATCCGGTCGAAGCGGAGCTGTCGCGGCAGGAGAGCCTGAGCGAAGCACTGGTGCGCGCCCGGGGCTGAGCACGCCGCCTCTGGGCTCGCCGCGGCTGTCGGGGCTCGCAGCCCGGGCGCCGAGTGCCGCCGGGCGCTCAGAGTCCCGGGCGGATGGCCTGGGTGAGCTGCCGCGCAGCCGCCACGACCGTCTCGGCGTGCAGACGCCCCGGCTGACGGGTCAGCCGCTCGATCGGACCCGAGATCGACACGGCGGCGATGACGCGCCCGGACGGGCCGCGCACCGGGGCGGAGACCGAGGCGATGCCCGCCTCGCGCTCGCCGATGGACTGCGACCAGCCGCGGCGTCGGACCCCGGAGAGCATGGTGGCCGTGAAGCGGGCGCCCTGCAGCCCCTCGAGCAGTCGGCCGTGGTCCTCCCACGCGGTGAGCACCTGGGCGGCGGAGCCTGCCTTCATGGATAGCTGGGTCCCGACGGGGATCGTGTCGCGCAGGCCGATCGGGCGCTCGGAGGAGGCCACGCAGACGCGCCACTCGCCCTGGCGCCGGAAGATCTGCGCTGACTCGCCGGTGGCATCGCGCAGCTGCACGAGCGTGGGCCCGGCTGCCGCGATCAGCCGGTCCTCGCCGGCGGCCGAGGAGAGCTCGACCAGGCGCGGTCCCAGCACGAACCGGCCCTGGATGTCCTTGCCGAGCAGCCGGTGATGCGCCAGCGCGGAGGCAAGCCGGTGGACCGTGGGCCGCGAGTAGCCGGTGGCCGATACCAGCTGGGCCAGGGAGGCGGGGCCGGCCTCGAGGGCATCGAGGATGCCGGAGGCCTTGTCGATCACGCCGACGCCGCTGGGGGAGAAGGAGGACTCCGCCTCGACGGAGGCGCTGTCGAGGGAAGCGGGGGGCCGCGAAGTGTCCATGTTGCGATACTACGTCTCAGGATTCGAGATGTCTGCACGGCGTGTGGCGGAATCCGCGCGGTCGACCGATCCTGGGAGCATGACTCCGGCGGCCTCGTGGCCGCCCTCTTCCGCCTCGCCCCGATCGGGCGGAGGCGGAGCTCTTCAGCGGAAGGATCACCATGTCGACTGAGACCCAGTCAGCGCCCCTCACCCTGGCCGAGAAGGTCTGGCAGCAGCACCTCGTGCGCCGCGGCGAGGACGGGCAGCCGGACCTGCTCTACATCGACCTCCACCTGATCCACGAGGTCACCTCGCCCCAGGCCTTCGAGGGCCTGCGCCTGGCGGATCGGCCGCTGCGGCGCACGGACCTCACCATCGGCACCGAGGATCACAACACGCCCACCGAGGACATCTTCTCGACGATCGCCGATCAGACCTCCCGCAAGCAGATCGAGGCCCTGCGCTCGAACACCGAGGAGTTCGGCGTCCGGCTGCACCCCCTGGGCGATGACGAGCAGGGCATCGTCCACGTGGTGGGCCCCCAGCTGGGACTGACCATGCCGGGCATGACGGTCGTGTGCGGCGACTCCCACACCTCGACCCACGGGGCCTTCGGCTCGCTGGCCATGGGCATCGGCACCTCCGAGGTCGAGCACGTCATGGCCACCCAGACCCTGCCGCTGGCGCCGTTCAAGACCATGTCCATCCGGGTCGACGGCCACCTGCGCCCGGGCGTCTCGTCCAAGGACATCATCCTGGCGGTCA
Organism: Kocuria sp. p3-SID1428; assembly: GCF_025149945.1. GTDB lineage: Bacteria > Actinomycetota > Actinomycetes > Actinomycetales > Micrococcaceae > Kocuria. The sequence continues at coordinate 23,011 of NZ_JALXVH010000005.1, forward strand.
TCGCGCAGATCGGCACCGGCGGGGGCCAGGGATACGTCCTGGAGTACCGCGGCACGGCCATCGAGGAGCTGTCGATGGAGGCGCGCATGACGATCTGCAACATGTCGATCGAGGCGGGCGCGCGCGCCGGGATGATCGCCCCGGACGAGACCACGTTCGACTACGTCAAGGGCCGCCCGCATGCCCCCGAGGGCGAGCTGTGGGATCAGGCGGTGGAGCACTGGCGCAGCCTGCGCACCGACGACGACGCCGTCTTCGACGCCGAGGTCGTGATCGATGCCGACACCCTCGAGCCGTTCGTGACCTGGGGGACCAACCCGGGCCAGGGCGTCTCGCTGTCGGGGGAGGTCCCGGATCCCGAGGACTTCGCCGACGACAGCGCCAAGGCCGCAGCCCAGCGCGCCCTGACCTACATGGACCTCACCCCGGGCACCCCGCTCAAGGAGGTCCCGGTGGATGTGGTGTTCCTGGGCTCGTGCACGAACTCGCGCATCGAGGACCTGCGCCTGGCCGCCGAGATCGTCAGGGGCCGCACCAAGGCCCCGAATCTCGAGATGATGGTCGTCCCCGGCTCCCAGAAGGTCCGCCTGCAGGCCCAGGACGAAGGCCTCGACCAGATCTTCAAGGACTTCGGCGCGGACTGGCGCTTCGCCGGCTGCTCCATGTGCCTGGGCATGAACCCGGACCAGCTGGCGCCGGGTCAGCGCTGCGCCTCCACCTCCAACCGCAACTTCGAGGGGCGTCAGGGCAAGGGCGGTCGCACGCACCTGGTCTCGCCCGTCGTCGCCGCCGCCACGGCAGTGCGCGGCACGCTCTCGGCGCCGTCGGACCTCGAGCCCGTCTCGGTCTGAGCGGGCCCAGCGCCCGCCCCGCACCCGTCCAGCACCCGCCCGGGCCGAGCCCGGCAGCACTCCAGGAGGATCCCGTGGAGAAGTTCAGCACCCACACCGGCATCGCAGCGCCGCTGCGCCAGTCGAATGTCGACACCGACCAGATCATTCCCGCCGTCTATCTCAAGCGGATCACCAAGACGGGCTTCGAGGACGCCCTGTTCGCCCAGTGGCGCACCCAGGACGACTTCGTGCTCAACCAGGACGCCTATCGCGAGGCGAGCATCCTGGTGACAGGACCGGACTTCGGCACCGGCTCCTCCCGCGAGCACGCCGTGTGGGCGCTGCGCGACTACGGCTTCAAGGTCGTGATCTCACCGCGCTTCGCCGATATCTTCCGCGGCAATTCGGGCAAGCAGGGTCTGCTGGCCGCCCAGGTCGAGCAGTCGGACGTGGAGCTGCTGTGGAAGCAGATCGAGGCCGAGCCCGAGGTTCCCACCACGGTGGATCTCACCGCGCGCACCGTCTCGGTGGGCAACGTCACCGTGCCGTTCCAGATCGACAACTACACCGCGTGGCGGCTGGCCGAGGGGCTCGACGACATCGGGCTGACGCTGCAGCACGAGGACAGGATCCGAGAGTTCGAGGCAAAGCGCCCCGCCTGGCTGCCCACGACCCTTCCGGCGCGCACCTGAGGCGGCTGCGCGCCGGACGGAGGAACTTCCCACGACGCCAGTGCGGCCATGAGCCGCCGTCCTCTCGTAAGATGGTCTCTCGCAGCAGCGCGATCGCTGCTCGCATCGAGCAATTGCCGTGATCCCACGGCAGATCGGGAGACCATGTCCAGCGCACTGACCATCACGGGCGGGGTTCCGCTCCAGGGTACGATCAAGGTCCGGGGGGCCAAGAACCTCGTACCCAAGGCCATGGTGGCCGCGCTCCTGGGAGCCACCCCCTCGACCCTGCGCAACGTCCCGCACATCAAGGACGTCCAGGTCGTCACCGATCTGCTGTCCCTGCACGGCGTGGCGGTCGACAACGACGGCCAGGGCACCCTGCAGCTCGACCCGTCGAACGTCGTCCGAGCCCAGCACGCGGACATCGACGCCCACGCCGGCGACTCCCGCATCCCGATCCTGCTGTGCGGGCCTCTGCTGCACACCCTGGGCGAGGCCTTCATCCCCGACCTCGGCGGCTGCAAGATCGGCGATCGCCCCATCAACTACCACCTGGACGTCCTGCGCCACTTCGGCGCCAAGGTCGAGAAGCTCGGCTCCGGCATCCGCATGTCCGCCCCCAAGGGGCTGCACGGCGCCAAGGTCGAGCTTCCCTATCCGTCGGTGGGCGCCACCGAGCAGGTGCTGCTCTCGGCCACCCGAGCCCGCGGGCGCACTGAGCTGCGCGGTGCCGCCACCGAACCCGAGATCATGGATCTGATCGCGATCCTGCAGAAGATGGGCGCGATCATCACGGTGCAGACCGACCGGGTGATCCACATCGAGGGCGTCGAGTCGCTGTCCGGCTACAGCCATCAGGCCATGTCCGATCGCATCGAGGCGGCCTCCTGGGGCTCGGCGGCGCTGGCCACCGGCGGCGACATCTTCGTCGAGGGCGCCACGCAGTCGGACATGATGACCTTCCTGAACACCTTCCGGAAGGTCGGCGGCGATCTCGATATCCGCGAGGACGGCATCCGCTTCTCCCACCCGGGCACCGCGCTCAAGCCGATCGTTGTGGAGACCGACGTCCACCCGGGCTTCATGACCGACTGGCAGCAGCCGCTGGTCGTGGCCCTGACCCAGGCCGAGGGCGTGTCGATCGTGCACGAGACGGTCTACGAGAACCGCTTCGGCTTCACCCATGCGCTGCAGCGCATGGGCGCCAACATCCAGCTGCACCGCGACTGCCTGGGCTCCACGCCCTGCCGCTTCGGGCAGTCCAACTTCGTGCACTCGGCGATCATCTCGGGGCGCACCGAGCTGAGGGCCCAGGACATCCACGTCCCGGACCTGCGCGGGGGCTTCTCGCACCTGATCGCCGCCCTGTCCGCCGAGGGCGTCTCGAATGTGACCGGCGTCGAGCTGATCGAGCGCGGCTACGAGCACTTCACCCAGAAGCTCGAGGCACTGGGCGCCACGTTCGACGTCGCGAACTCCTGATCCGCCCGACCCGCAGGGAGCCGCACATGGCCCGCACCCGTCTGCCTGACCGCACGTCCGAGCTGAACCTCGAGCAGCAGCTGCTCCAGGGACTGGTACGACTGCCGTACACCCTGCTGGCCCGCCGCCGCGTCGAGCATCTGGAGCGGATCCCGGCCACGGGTCCATGCGTGATCGTGTCCAACCACGTCACCGAGATCGACCCGATCACGGTGGGGCTGAGCATCGTCGATGGCGGGCGCACCCCGCGGTTCCTGGCCAAGGAGTCGCTGTTCCGCATCCCGGTGCTCGGCTTCCTGCTGCACCGGATCGGACAGGTGCCCGTGCACCGGGGCACCCGCGACACCGCCCAGGCCCTCAGGGACGCGCAGGACCGTCTGGCCCGCGGCGGGGCCGTGGGGATCTATCCGGAGGGCACGCTGACCCGCGACCCGCTGCGCTGGCCCATGCATGCCTACCCCGGCGCGGCCCAGCTGGCGCTGGGCCTCGACGTCCCCGTGATCCCGATCGCGCACTGGGGCGATCAGGAGATCCTGGGCCGCGACAGCAGCTGGCGGCTGCGCGTGAGCCTGCGCCCGCGGCGTCCGGTGCGCGTGCGCGTGGGCGAGCCCGTGGACCTCACGCCCTTCCGCAGCGAAGCTGCGCCCGGGCAGACTGGACTCACGGATGCCGAGAGGGTCGCCGCCGTGCCGCGCGCCGCGGCTGCGGCTGCCACCGAGGCGATCCTGGACGCGATCGCCGCCGAGCTGTCCGTCCTGCGCGATGAACCCGTTCCGCCCACTCGCTGGGACCGGCGCCTCAAGGGACGACGATGACGCAGCACGTCGAGCACTCTGAGCACGAGCAGTCCGGGCCGCAGCCCGGCGGTGCCGAGGTCGCCCAGGACCTGGGCGTCCCGGAGGTCCGGTGGAGCCCGGGGCGGGCAGCCGTGCTGGGCGCCGGATCCTGGGGCACCACCTTCGCGAAGATCCTCACCGACGCCGGTCTCAGCGGGGAGGCCCCCGCTCCCGAGGTCGTGCTGTGGGGCAGGGATGCCCAGGCGATGTCGCGCATCGCCCGCACCCGGGTCAACGAGCGCTACGTCCCCGGCACGCACCTGCCCGATCCGCTGCAGGTCACCTCCGATCTCGCCGAGGCGCTGGACGGGGCGGATCTGGTCGTGCTGGCCGTTCCGGCCCAGGCCCTGCGCGCTCAGCTGGCGGTCGTGGCGCAGCACCTCGAGCAGGACGCCGTGCTGGTCTCGCTGGCCAAGGGCCTCGAGCGGGGGACCGGACTGCGCATGAGCGAGGTCGCCGCCGAGGTCCTGGCCGAGCATCGCCCGGAGGGTCACCGGCTGGGCGGGCGCGACCGCGACGGCTGGGCGCGGCGGCTGTGCGTCGTCTCGGGCCCGAACCTGGCCATGGAGATCGCCGACGAGCAGCCCACCGCCTCGGTGGTGGCAGCCGCCGATCCCCAACTGGCCGCCGATGTGGCCCGCGCGGTGGCGGCGCCGTACTTCCGGCCCTACACGAACACGGATGCGGTGGGCACCGAGATCGCCGGTCTGACCAAGAACGTGATCGCGGTGTCCGTGGGGATCTGCGACGGCCGCCACTACGGTGACAACTCCAAGGCCTCCGTGATCACCCGGGGGCTGGCCGAGTCCACCCGGCTGGCCCTGGCCCTCGGGGCCCGCAGCGAGACCATGGCCGGGCTGGCCGGCATCGGCGATCTGGTGGCGACCTGCTCGTCGCCGCTGTCGCGCAACCGCACCGCCGGGCGGCTGCTGGGACAGGGCCGGACGCTCGAGCAGATCGAGCGCGAGATGACGCAGACGGCCGAGGGCCTGAAGTCGGCCTCGGCTGTGCTGCAGCTCGCGCGAGCGCACGGCGTCGACATGCCGATCACCGAGGCGGTGGTGGCTATCCTGGACGGTCGCATCACCGTCGAACACCTCGCCCCGCTGCTGCTGGGCCGCGAACTGAAAGCGGAGGCAACCACCGCATGAGCACCATCGATCCCGCCGCCACCGACTCTCAGACCGCTGCCCCGTCGTCCCGCCCGCGCGTGGCGATCCTGTTCGGCGGGCGCTCCTCCGAGCACAGCATCTCCCTGGTCACCGCCCGCGGGGTGCTCGGGGCGATCGATCGCGAGCACTGGGACGTGGTGACCGTGGGGATCGCGCGCACGGGCGAGTGGTTCCTGTTCTCGCCGGAGCAGCTCGAGGCGCTGCTCGAGCAGAACCCCATCACCGAGCTGCCGGTGGGCCATGAGATGGTCTCGCTGCCCATGGGCTCCGGGGACACCGAGCTGCTGATCCGCGACATCTCCGGCGAGGGCCCGGCCCAGGAGCGCCGCGAGCACATCGATGTGGTGCTGCCGCTGCTGCACGGTCCCTACGGCGAGGACGGCACCCTGCAGGGGATGCTCGAGCTCGCCGACATGCGCTACGTCGGCTGCGGGGTGACGTCCTCGGCCGTGGGCATGGATAAGCACTTCATGAAGGTCGCCTTCGAATCGGCCGGGCTGGAGGTGGGTCCGTACGTCGTGGCCAAGGACCGGCGCTGGCTGCGGGAGCCGGAGGAGGTCCTGGACGAGATCGCCCAGCTGTCCGCCCCCGTGTTCGTGAAGCCGGCGCGCGCGGGCTCGTCGTTCGGCATCACGCGGGTGGACGACCCGAGCGATCGTTCGGCTGTCACCGCCGCGGTGGAGGAGGCCCGGAGCTTCGATCGCAAGGTCGTCGTGGAGGCCGGGATCTCCGGGCGGGAGATCGAGTGCGCCGTGCTGCAGGGACGCGGGCAGGATGCCCCGCGCGTCTCCCTGCTCGGGGAGATCGTCGTGGTGGACGAGCATTCGTTCTACGACTTCGAGGCCAAGTACGTCCAGCAGGATTCCGCCCGGCTCAGCTGCCCGGCCGAGGTCCCGGAGCAGACCGCCGAGCGCATCCGCGCGGATGCGGCACGCGCCTTCGAAGCCGTGGACGGTGAGGGCCTCTCGCGCGCCGACTTCTTCCTGACCGACGACGGCCGGGCCATCATCAACGAGGTCAACACCATGCCGGGGTTCACCTCGATCTCGATGTACCCGCGGCTGTGGGAGGCCTCCGGGCTGCCCTACGACGCCCTGCTCGACGAGCTGCTGCGCCTGGCCCTGGAGCGGCCCATCGGACTGCGCTGAGCCCGGATCAGACCTGCGGGGCCTCGTCCACGGAGAGGCACTCGGATTCCTGCGGCACCGTCGAGATCGCGCTGCCCAGGTCGACGAGGGCGGTCGAGGACGGCACGACCGTGGTGTCGAAGGTGATCTCGAAGGCCGGGTCGCGCCCGTAGGTCGTGGCCTGCCACTGGTTGTCGGTCTCGAGGTCGCGGATCAGCCAGTCCACCCCGTCCACGCGCGTGCACAGATCGGTGGTGGGCTCCGGGGGCGTCACCCCGCAGCGCACCACGGCGGCCGAGGGATCCCCGTAGGCCGTGGTGCCCTGGCTCGAGGTCTGGCGCTGGGCCTGCCCGCTGATCTGCTCGGGCATGGCCAGCATGGCCGCCGCGCATTCTGGATTCGAGGCGTCCTCGGCAGCATCGACCTGTGCGGTGCTGGAGCCGCAGCCCGTGAGCAGGACCAGGCCAGTGGCCGCCAGGGCCGCAGCGCGGAGGGGGTGCAGTGGACTTGGACCGGGGCGCATGGCCCGGATCCTATCGCCCGGCTCCGGCGGGCCTCGAATCGCGCAGGCTCGCGGGCCCGGCAGACACGCACGCCGGTGCCGCGGCGCAGGGGGCTGTGCTGTCCGCCCCGCTCATTACCCTAAGGCTCGATGGCCCCGCTCACCGGCGTGAGGCCCGATCGACCGAAGAGGCGGGGCAGATGACCAGGCAGGACAGCACCGGCGGCGCGAGGCCGTGCAGCCAGGGCCCTGGGACTGCTCGCGGGGCTGCCCCGATGGGTTCGGGGGACTGCTGCGCCGAGCCGCCCCAGGCCGCGGGGGCGATCGCCGGGCTGAGCGTGGGGGAGGCCTCGGAGTCCGAGCTGCTGGCGGCCTTCCTGCCGCTGCTGCGCGGCGGCGATTCCACCTATCTCCAGCTGGGTCCCGGCGATGACTGCGCGGTGATCGCCGCTCCGGATGGGCGCTATGTGATCACCACGGACACCCAGGTCGAGGGCCAGGACTTCCTGCCGGTGTGGCCCAGCGGTGCACTCACCGGCGGCGCGGACACCGGCGCCAAGGCCGCCGCGCAGAACCTGGGGGATGCCGCGGCCATGGGGGCGGTGCCGTCGTCCGCGGTCGTCTCGCTAACCCTTCCCCCGCAGACTCCATGCCAATGGGTCCTGGACTTCGCCCGCGGGCTGCGCGGCGGCATCGAGGCCTGCGGGGCCCCGCAGCTCGCCGTGGCCGGAGGGGATCTGGGCGGCGGCGAGCAGCTCTCCGTGACCGTGACGGTGACCGGGGATCTGCAGGGCCGCGAGCCCGTGCGCCGCAGCGGGGCAGCTGCCGGGCAGCGGCTGGTGCTGGCCGGGACCGTGGGGCGCGCGGCAGCGGGTCTGGCGCTGCTGCTCTCGAGCGCCTATCGCCCCGGGGAGGACCCCGTCCTGGACGAGATCGCAGGCTGGCAGCTGCGGCCCGTGAGCCCTGTGCCGGCCGGCGCACTGCTGGCACGCGCCGGAGCCACCGCCATGATCGATGTCTCGGACGGCCTCGTGCGCGACTGCGGGCGGATCGCGGAGGCCTCGGGTGTTCACCTGGAGCTGGATCCCCGAGCCCTGCAGGAGCTGGCCGAGCCCCTGCGCCCGGCCGCCGAGCTGCTGGGCGCGGATCCCCTGGACTGGGTGCTCACCGGCGGGGAGGACCACGGCCTGCTGGCAAGTCTCCCGGAAGATGCTCAGGTGCCTGAGGGAGTCCGTGCGATAGGCTCTGTGCGCCTGCCGGGAGCCCCCTCCGGCGGACCAGCAGCCGGTCCTGCCGGGCGCGCGCAGCCCCAGGAGCCCGTCGGCGGCTGGGATGTGAGCGTGGCAGGCGATGATGCGAACCAGCTGATCGGCAGGAGCCGCAGCGGAGGATGGGACCACTTTGAACGTCCGCAGCACAGCGAGCACGGAGGCCGTTCGGCGATGGCTCGACCTCGCCGTCCGTGAGCTGCGCGCCAGCGCGGACATCCTGGATGCGATCAACGTCTTCCCGGTGGCCGACTCGGACACCGGCGCCAACCTGGTGACCACAGTGGGCACCGCCGCTCAGGCGGTCCAGGTGCTCGAGACCCCGGATGTCGGCGAGCTCATCATGCTCGCCGGTCAGGCCGCGCTGGACGACGCCCGCGGCAACTCCGGGTCCCTGTTCGCCGTGTGGCTGTGCGCCGTGGGCGCCTCGCTCGAGGGCCGCGGGCTCACCGCCGAGGCCTTCGCCCAGGCCCTGACCTCGGGCGAGCTGCGCTCCTGGTCGGCTCTGACAGATCCCGTGCCCGGCACCATGCTCTCGGTCATCAGGGACATCGCCGCCGTGCAGGTCCCGGAGAACGAGGAGCCCGGCTCCAAACGCACGCTGCTGCATCATCTGGAGCGCGTGGTCGCCGCGGCCCGGGAGGCCGTGCTCGGTTCCACGGATGAGCTCGAAGTCCTGCAGGGCTCGGGGCGTGTGGACGCCGGAGCCCTGGGGATGCTCATCATCCTGGACGCCCTGCGTCGCTCCGCCGCCGGCGAGGGATCCGGTCGGCCCGTGCTGTGGACCGGCGCCCCGGACGACAGCGCAGAGCCCACCGGCCAGGAGACCGGCGTGCAGGTCCAGCAGCTGCTCGAGAGCATGCGAGAGGCCTCGGCGGCCGGCGCAGCCGGGGAGGCCGGCGCGGCGGGCGGCGAGGCCGAGACCGGCGTGGAAGTCGTGGCCACCGTCGAGCTGACCGCCCTGGAGGCTGCCTCCGTGCGCTTCGAGCTCACCGAGATCGGCCGTTCCGTGATCACCTCGCCGATCTCCCAGATCGAGGGCGAGCTGTGGCGCTGGCGGGTCCACGTCCACGTGGATGATCAGCAGGTCGCCCTGGACGTCCTGCGCGCCCACGGCACGCCGCGCAATGTGGCGGTCACCGGGCTGGACCCGGAGGGCTCGGGGCGTCAGAACCGCGTCAACACCTCGGATCTGGACTGATGAGCCCGCGGAAGGGCAGCCGGGGCTCGGCATCCGGACCGGAGGCCCCAGCGTCGTCCGTGGACCGCGGGGATCTGGATCGCCCGCTGGCCGAGGTCCTCGGGGCCAGTTCGGCGAAGACCTTCGAGAAGCACCTGGGCCTCGTCACGATCGGCCAGCTGCTCGAGCACTTCCCGCGCCGCCTGGTTCCTCGAGGGGAGCTGACCTCGTTCAGCGAGCTGCGCCTGGATGAGCACGCCACGCTCGTGGCCGAGGTGCTGCGCGTGTCCACCCGGCGGATGCGCTCGCGCAGCGGCTCGATCACCGAGGTCGTGATCACCGACCGCTCCTCGGACTCCGGGACGGACCTGCTGGCGGAGTCCACCGGGGCCACCATGACGCTGAGCTTCTTCAACGCCTGGACGGCCTCCCGCGACCTCACCAGCGGGACCCACGCGCTGTTCTCGGGCAAGGTCTCGCAGTATCGCGGCGAGCTGACGATGGCGAACCCGCACTATGCGCCGCTGGATCCCGACGACGACGTCGACGCCGCCGATGCCCTCGACAGCGCCGGGCGCCCCGTGCCGGTGTATCCGGCCGTCGCCAAGCTCACGAGCGACCGGATCGCCCAGGCCGTGCAGCTGTGCCTGGCCGCCGTGGACTGGTCGACCGTCCCGGATCCGCTGCCGCTCGAGGTGGCACGGGAGCACCGGTACTCGGATCTGGCCAGCGCGTATCAGTCCATGCACCGCCCGGCCGATGAGCAGGACTGGCACCGCGCCAAGGCCAGGTTCCGCCACACCGAGGCGCTTGTGCTGCAGGCAGCGCTGCTGCGCCGCCGCCAGGCGGTCGCCCAGCGCCGCGCGCCGGAGCTCACCGGCCGCGACGGCGTGGTGCTGAAGGGATTCGAGCAGCGGCTGGGCTTCGAGCTGACCGCCTCGCAGCAGGAGGTCGGACGGCAGATCGCCGCGGATCTGGGGCAGGTCCACCCCATGAACCGGCTGCTGCAGGGCGATGTGGGCTCCGGCAAGACCGTCGTGGCGCTGCGGGCCATGCTGCAGGCCGTTGACTCCGGGGCGCAGGCCGCGCTGCTGGCGCCCACCGAGGTCCTGGCCGCCCAGCACCACGCCTCGATCGTGCGCGCACTGGGGCCGTTGGGGGCGGCCGGGACGCTGGAGGGCGATCCGCAGGGAACCCGCGTGGTGCTGCTGACCGGGTCCATGCCCACGGCCGCGCGCAGGCAGGCGCTGCTCGAGATCGTCACCGGCGAGGCCGGGATCGTGATCGGCACCCACGCGCTGCTGGCGGAGACGGTGCAGTTCCTGCGCCTGGGCCTGGTGGTGGTCGATGAGCAGCATCGCTTCGGCGTGCAGCAGCGCGACCGCCTGCGCGAGACCGGCGCCGAGGAGGTCCCGCACCTTCTCGTCATGACGGCCACGCCCATCCCGCGCACCGTGGCCATGACCGTCTTCGGCGATCTCGACGTCTCGGTGCTCGAAGGGCTGCCCGCGGGACGCCAGCCGATCGACACGCACGTGGTCGGGCTGCTCGAGCACCCGGCCTGGGAGCGGCGGATCATGGCCCGGGCCGCAGAGGAGATCGCCGCAGGACGGCAGGTCTACATGGTCGCGCCCAAGATCGGGGCGGACGACGAGGTCCCGCCGTTCTCCTTGGCAGGCTCGGCCGCCGATGAGAAGGCCGCCGAGGCCATGGTCTCGACCACCTGGCTCAAGCTGCTCGTGCAGCGGGCCCCGGAGTTGGAGCGGACGCGGATCGCGGTGCTGCACGGACGCCTGGACGCCGCGCAGAAGGCCGAGACCATGGACGCCTTCGCCGCCGGGGAGATCGATCTGCTGATCTGCACCACCGTGGTCGAGGTCGGCGTCGACGTCCCCAATGCCACGCTCATGGTCATCGTGGACGCCGATCGCTTCGGCATCTCCCAGCTGCACCAGCTGCGCGGGCGGATCGGTCGCGGGGCGCACCGCTCCACCTGCCTGCTGGTCACCCGCCGCGATCCCGAGCACCCCTCGCGCGAGCGGATCGCGGCTGTGGCGGCCACGACCGACGGCTTCGAGCTCGCCCAGGCCGATCTGGCCCAGCGCCGCGAGGGCGACATCCTGGGCGATGCCCAGTCCGGCGGGCGCTCCACGCTGCGGCTGCTGCGCGCCGTCGACGACGCCGGCGTCATCGAGCGCGCCCGTCGTGAGGCCCAGGCGGTGCTGAGCGCCGATCCCGGGCTCGAGCAGCACCCGCAGCTGCTCGCGGCCATCCGCGCCGCGCTCGACGAGGACACCGAGAAGTACCTGGAGAGGGGCTGATCCGCTCGTGACCCGCATCATCGCCGGAGCGGCCGGCGGCACTCGTCTGGCCTCCGTGCCCGGCACCGGTACCCGGCCCACGACCGATCGCGTCAAGGAGTCGCTGTTCTCCCGCCTGGACGCCTGGGGCATGATCGACGAGGCCCGCGTCCTGGACCTCTTCGCCGGCTCCGGGGCCCTGGGTTGCGAGTGCGCCAGCCGCGGCGCACGCGAGGTCGTGCTCGTGGAGAAGCATCCGCGGGCTGTCTCGGTGTGCAGGGCCAATGCCGAGACGGTCAATCGTGCCCTCGGCTCGCAGCGGGTGCGCTGCGAGCGCGGCTCCGTGCACGGCTACGCCTCGACCCACGAGGGTCCCTGGGATCTCGTGCTCGCCGATCCGCCCTACCCGCTGGGGGAGACCGAGCTGAGCGAGGTGCTGTCCCTGCTGAGCGGCAAGCTCGGTCCCGGCGGCGTCGTGGTGATCGAACGGTCCTCGCGCAGTCCGGAGCCCGCCTGGCCCCAGGGCCTGCGTCGGCTCGAGAGCAGCAGGCACGGCGAGACCATGCTCTGGTTCGCTGAGGCCGACGATCCCTCCTGACTCGCTCGTCGCCCGAGCGGATCCGGGGTGGGGACGGGGACGTCGACGCCGGCATCATCTGAAGTTCACCTGGCACGCCGCGGCCCCTCGCTCCGGGGGAGGAAGCGGATCGTTAGTCTGCTGATACGGGTCGCCGTTCGTGCGGCCCGCACTGCGGACCGGCGTGCGTCGGGCACGCGGACGAGACCGAGGAGTATGCACCGGATGCGCATCACTGTTCTGGGGACCGGCTATCTGGGCGCCACGCACGCGGCATCGCTGGCGGAGATGGGCTACGAGGTGCTGGGGGTGGACATCGACCCGGCCAAGCTCGAGTCGCTGTCGGCCGGCGTCCTGCCCTTCCACGAGCCGGAGCTGCCGCAGCTGCTGCGCAAGCACGTCGAGTCCGGACGCCTGCGCTTCACCTCCGACTACGAGGAGGCCGGGGCCTTCGGGGACGTGCACTTCATCGGAGTGGGCACGCCGCAGCGCCCCGGTGCGTTCGCCGCGGACATGAGCTTCGTGGACGCCGCCGTGGAGCAGATCTCCCGGCACCTGACCCGCGATGCCGTGATCGCCGGCAAGTCGACCGTCCCGGTGGGCACCGCCCGGCGGCTGCGCGAGCTGGCGCGCGAGAACGCTCCGGAGGGGATCGAGGTGGACCTGGTGTGGAACCCCGAGTTCCTGCGCGAGGGCCACTCCGTCGAGGACACGCTGCACCCCGACCGCATGGTCATCGGCCTGCCCGGGCACGGCTCCGCGGATCCGCAGGAGCACGAGCAGGCCCGGCGCCTCGAGCAGCTCATGCGCGAGGTCTACTCCCCGCAGCTGGCCGAGGGCATCCCGCTGATCGTCACCGACTACGAGACCTCGGAGCTCGTGAAGGTCGCGGCGAACTCGTTCCTGGCCACCAAGATCAGCTTCATCAACTCGCTGTCCGAGCTCACCGAGGCCGTGGGCGGAGATATCCGCACGCTGGCCGATGCGATCGGGATGGACGAGCGGATCGGGCGCAAGTTCCTCAACGCCGGCGTGGGATTCGGCGGCGGATGCCTCCCCAAGGACATCCGCGCCCTGCGCGCCCGGGCCTCGGAGCTCGGGCTGGACCAGTCCGTGCGCTTCCTGGCCGAGGTCGACGACATCAACACCCGACGCCGCGAGCACACGGTCGGGGTCATCACCGACATGCTCGACGGCTCCGTCATGGGCCGGGAGATCGCCGTGCTCGGCGCCGCCTTCAAGCCCGAGTCCGACGACGTCCGCGACTCGCCCGCCCTGGACATCGCCGCCCGTCTGCACTCGATCGGCGCCGACGTCCACGTCTACGACCCCAAGGCCAATGAGAACGCCGCCAAGCGCTACCCGCGTGTGGACTACGCGAGCTCGCTGATCCAGGCGGTGGCCCGTGCCGAGGTGGTCGTGCTGCTCACCGAGTGGGACGAGTTCCGGCGGATGACGCCCGAGGAGCTGGCCCCGCTGGTGCGTCGTCGTCAGATCCTCGATGGGCGCAACGTGCTCGATCCGCGGCAGTGGTCCGATGCCGGCTGGACCTACCGCGCCCTGGGCCGCAGGGGCTGAGCCGGGCCCCGTGACCTGAGACCCGCCCCGGTGATCGGGCGCTCGATGGCCTCAGCGCAGGGCGGCTGCCAGGCGGTCCATGCCCTCCTGGAGGGTCTCGACGGACTTGCAGGCGGCGACCCGCATCCACCCGGAGTAGAGCGCCTGGTTCTCGGGTGCCGCGAAGGCCGACAGCGGCAGCAGCGCGAGCCCGGCCTGCTCGATCAGCGCACGGGAGAGCTCGGCCGACGTCGTCGCGCCGAAGCGGTCGAACAGCGGCGAGAGATCGGCCACCACGTAGTACGACCCCGACGGCTGGGCCACCGCGAAGCCCATGGCCCGCAGGGCGTCGACCACCAGGGCGCTGCGGCGCTGCTGCTCGGCGGTCATCGACGGCCCCCAGGACGGCAGGGCGGAAAGACCAGCGGCCACGCCCTGCTGCAGCGGGGCCGCCGCCGAGTGGCTGAGATAGGTCTTCACCGCGACGACCCCGCTGAGCAGCTCGGCCGGCCCGCTCACCCAGCCCACGCGCCAGCCGGTGGCCTGCAGTGATTTGGAGGCCGAGGACACCACGAGCGTGCGCTCGCGGACCTGCTGGGCCAGCGGCTCCTCGAGCAGGGACGAGCGGGGGCCGGCGGCCAGGCTCACGTGATCGCCGTCGTAGCGCAGGTGCTCGTAGACCTCGTCGGTGAGGATCACGGCGTCGTGCTCGAGCGCCAGGCGTCCGATCTCGGCGGCGGTCTGCGGGCTGAACACCGTGCCGGTGGGGTTGTGGGGGTCGTTGACGAGCACGACGGTGGTGCGCTCGCTGAAGGCCGCGCGCAGCTCGTCGGGATCCACCGTGAAGTGCGGGGGCCGCAGCGCCACCGGGTGCAGGACGCCTCCGGCGTGGGCGACGATCGCGGCGTAGAGGTCGTAGTGCGGCTCGAGCACGACGACCTCGTCGCCGGGGCGCAGCAGCGACAGCAGCGCGGCGGTCAGGGCCTCGGCGGCCCCGGCGGTGACGACCACCTCGGTCTGCGGGTCGAGCTCGCGGTCCTGCGTGGCCAGCTGCTGAGCGGCGATCGCCTGGCGCAGCTCGAGCAGCCCGCGCTCGGGGGAGTACTGGTTCTGACCGTTGCGCATGGCCTCCACGGCGGCTTCGATCATGACGTCGGGGCCGTCGGCGTCGGGGAAGCCCTGCCCGAGGTTCACGGCGCCGTGTGCGCGGGCCCGGGTGGAGGTCTCGTCGAAGATCGTGGAGCGCAGTGGCCCGGCCTCCTGCATCAGGCCGGCCCCGCGGGCCAGGGCGTGCCAAGGGAGGTCGTGTCCATCGGTGCGCGCAGTGCTCATGGCCACAGAGTCTAGGGATCGCCCGGGGTGGTGCGGGCGCCCGCGATAGCGTGTTCCGCATGAGCGAGAACCCTTCCGAGACAGCGGCGACGGCCGAGTCCCGCCTGCGCCGCGCGGTGTGCGTCGGCTCCTTCGATCCGATCCACCTGGGTCACGTGGGCATCATCGAGCGTGCGGCTCGGCTGTTCGACGAGGTGATCGTGGCCGTGGCGGACAACCCGAGCAAGAAGCACCGCTTCCCGATCGATCGGCGCGTGGAGCTCGTCGAGCAGTCGCTGGGCTCGTCGTCGGAGCGGGTGAGGATCGAGCCGCTGGGCGGGGGACTGCTGGCGCAGTACGTCACCGGTCGCGGTGCCGTGGCGGTCGTGAAGGGCCTGCGCTCGGGACAGGACTTCGACTACGAGCTGCCGATGGCCGGGATGAACCGCAGCCTCACGGGCATGGAGACGGTCTTCCTGGCTGCCGCCCCGGAGCTCGGGCACGTGTCGTCCTCGCTCGTGAAGGAGGTCCACGGCTTCGGAGGGGACATCTCCGCGTTCGTGACGCCGGCGGTGCTGGCCGCGCTCGATGAGACCCGCGACGCCATCGGTTGAGCATCCTCGTCGGGCCGTCTAGAATGGCGTGCTGGCATTGAACCCACAGGAGATCATCATCAGTCGAGACAACGTTTCGCCGCTGGCGCTGGACGTCAAGGACCTGGAACAGCGTCCCGGGACGATGCGTCTCTTCCAGGAGACCGTGCCTGCGCCGAAGGATTTCGGCAATGCGATCATCGGGGCCCCTGAGGGCTCCGACATGGCAGCCGACCTGAGGCTGGAATCCGTCGTGGACGGTATCCTGGTCTCCGGCACGGTGACAGCTCGCCTTCACGGCGAGTGCAGTCGGTGCCTCGATCCGGTCGAGGAGGACATGACCGTAGAGGTGCAGGAGCTCTTCCTGTTCGACGCCCCTTCCGAGACTCCGGAAGAGGACGACGACGCCGACGAGATGTACACCGTCCAGGACGATCACATCGATCTGGAGCCGATGCTCCGGGACGCAGCGATCACCAAGCTGCCGTTCCAGCCAGTGTGTCGGGAGGACTGCCCCGGTCTGTGCGCCCAGTGCGGCGCGCGGCTGGAGGACGACCCCGATCATGTACATGAAGTGCTCGACCCCCGCTGGAGCGCCCTCGCAGGCCTGCTCGAGCAGGGGGACGAGTCCCCGAGAGAAGAGAGATAGCAGTGGCTGTTCCGAAGAGGAAGCTCTCGCGAGCCAACACGCACGCCCGTCGTTCGCAGTGGAAGGCGAAGGCCCCCAAGCTGGTCCGCACCGTGGAGAACGGCAAGACCGTGTACTCCCTGCCGCACCAGGCCAAGCTGGTCACCGACTCCGCCGGCACCGCCCTGTACTACGAGTACAAGGGCCGCAAGGTGGCGGACGCCTGAGTTGGCGTCTGATCATCAGGATCTTCTACAGCGTCTCGGCGTCGATATCGATGCCGAGACGCTGCTCATTGCGCTGACGCATCGCTCGTACGCCTACGAGCATGCCGGTCAGAAGCACAACGAGCGCCTCGAGTTCCTGGGCGACTCCGTGCTGGGGCTGACGGTCACCGACGAGATCTTCACGCGCTACCCCGATCGCACCGAGGGCGAGCTCGCCAAGATCCGCGCCTCCGTGGTCTCCACGCGCACCCTGGCGCAGCTGGCGCGCGAGCGCGGGCTGGGGGAGTTCATCCGCCTGGGCCGCGGCGAGATCCGCACCGACGGGCACGACAAGTCCTCGATTCTGGCCGACACCATGGAGGCCGTGATCGGTGCGCTGTACCTGTCGCAGGGCCTGGATGCCGCGCGGGCCTTCGTGCTGCGGATGATCGTGCCGCTGCTCGAGGACGACTTCGTGATCCGCGAGGGCCGCGACTGGAAGACCGAGATCCAGGAACTCGCGGCCATGCGGGGGATGGGCGCGGTGACCTACGAGGTCGAGGGCACGGGCCCGGACCACAACCGCTCCTTCACGGCCTCCTGCCTGCTGGGCGGAACCGTGCACGGCACCGGCCCCGGCACCTCCAAGAAGGAGGCCGAGCGCCGGGCGGCGGAGTCCGCCTACTCGGCGATCACCGGCACCACTCGCACCGACGGCCACGGCCGGCCGCTGGCCGACGGGCGCTGAGATGCCCGAGCTGCCCGAGGCCGAGGTCGTGCGCCGCGGCCTCGAGCGCTGGACGGTCGGACGCCGGGTCGAGGCCGTCGAGGTCCTGGATCCCCGTTCACTGCGCCGTCATGCGGATGGGCCGGGCGACTTCGTCGAGCGGCTGCAGGGCGCGTCCATCCTGGATGCGGTGCGCCGCGGCAAGTTCCTCTGGCTGCCCGTGGCTCTGAGCTCCGGCGACGAGCTCGGGCTGATGATGCACCTGGGGATGTCCGGCCAGGCGCTGATCCAGGGCGATGACCAGCCCGACGAGCGCCACCTCAAGGTCCGCCTGGGGCTCTCCGAGACTCCCAACGGGCTGCCCGGGCAGCTGCGCTTCGTGGACCAGCGCATCTTCGGGGGCATGTTCCTGGATCCTCTGGTCCCCACCGCCGACGGCCATCCCGGCGGTCGAGGTGCTCTGGGCCAGCCGCTGATCCCGGTCCACGCCGCGCACATCGCCCGCGATCCGCTGGACCCGCACTTCGACCCCGGCGCCTTCCACGCCGCCCTGCGCCGCCGCAGGACAGGCATCAAGCGCGCTCTGCTGGATCAGGGCCTCATCTCCGGGATCGGCAACATCTACGCCGACGAAGCCCTGTGGTCCGCCCGGCTGCACTACGCCCGCCCCACCGAGACCCTGACGCGCCCGGAGACCCAGCGGGTGGTCGAGGCGGTGCAGGACGTCATGGCCCGGGCCCTGGAGGCCGGCGGGACGAGCTTCGACTCCCTGTACGTGAACATCAACGGGGAGTCGGGATACTTCTCCCGCTCGCTGAACGCCTATGGCCGTGCCGGTCAGCCCTGCCTGAGGTGCGAGTCCGAGGGGCGCGATGGCGTGATCGTGCGCGAGCAGTTCATGAACCGGTCGTCGTACCGCTGCTCCGTCTGCCAGCGCCGCCCCCGCCGCGCGCGGTACTGACCTGCCGCCTGCCCGCCCCGCTGAGGCCGCACGTGCGCATGCCATCAGCTCCGATGGGCTGAACAGGTGCGGCGTCGCCGCGGGGGTGAGCCCAACTCTGCCGCTGAGGCCGCATAACTGCAGGCCATCAGATCCGATGGATGGGTGTCATGCGGCGTCAGCATCCGGGGCCAGAGCTCGTCGTCCGATCCAGCAGCTGCGCGGCCGTGGTCTTCCCGACGAGTGAGCGGCAGGCCTGCTGTGAAGGCGATTCCTACCGGGAGGCCCGACGTGAGCACAGCTGTCACCAGCCGCGACTTCGACTGCGACGTCGGCGCAGCCATGCGAGCCGCCGAGCAGGGCCCGGTCATGGTCATCGATCACGGTTGGGCAACGCATGTGCTGCTCACCGTCGAGGAATTCGAGCGGCTCTCCGGCACGCCGGAGCTGATGGGAGACCGTCTCCGAACGGGCCAGGATCACGGTGTCGAGTTCGACCTGCCCGTACGCCGTGTCGAACCGCCGCGGCCCCTCGACCTGTGAAGTGCTGTCTCTGCGCGGGAATCACGGGATCTTCGGGTTGGCCGACCTGGGCTCGGCGCGGGAGAGGGACTCCGGAACGGCGCCGGCCCCGCCTCGCGAGAGGAGGCGGGGCCGACGCGGACGTTGCGCAGGTCTGCCGCTCAGTGACGCTGAAGGCCAGCGGACCTGCAGATCATCAGATCAGTCCATGCAACCAGCAGACTCAGCTGCCGGCCTTGAACGTCGTGTTCTCGACGCGCCTCTCGCGCTTCTCGCGCTGCTCGACCACGACCGGCAGCGGATGGTGGTCGTAGTGCTGCTTGAGCCGGCGCATGCCCTCCTCGATGGAGATCGACGGCTCCCAGCCCAGGACCTCGTGGGTGCGCTTCTGCGAGAACCAGTGCGCGGTCGAGAGCTGCTCGGCCAGGAACTCGGTCATGGGGGGCTCATCCTTGCCGGGGAACCGGGCCCAGACCTTCTCGATCGTGCGGCCTGCGAAGCGCGCCACCCCGGCGGGGATCTTCCGCTTGGGGGCGGGCACGGAGCCGGCGCGGCACATCATGCCGATCAGCTCGCCGACGGGACGCGGCTGGCCGTTGGTGACCACGAAGGCCTCGCCGTGGGCGACCTCGATGCGCTCGAGCGCCCGGACGATGGCCTCGGAGGCGTTGTCCACGTAGGTGGTGTCGATCAGTGCGGCGCCGTCATCGAGCAGCGGCATGCGCCCGCGCGCGGCCCGGTCCACGATGCGCTCGACGAGCTGGGTGTCGCCGGGGCCCCACACGATATGCGGACGCACCGCGGTGACGCGCAGGGCAGCGGAATCGGCCTCCAGGGCCAGCAGCTCGGCCGCCGCCTTGGAGCGGGCGTAGTTCCCGCGGGCCTTGTACGGATTGGCCGGTCCGGCGCCGTCGCCGGCGATGGACACGCCCGTGTGCGCCACCGACGGGCTGGAGACGAACACAAAGTTGCGGGCACCGGCCTTGCGCGCCGACTCCAGCAGGATGCGCGTTCCGGTGATGTTGGTGAAGACGAAGTCCTCCCAGTCGCCGGCGAAGGACACCTTGGCCGCCAGGTGGATGACGTCGTCCACGCCGTCGAGTGCGCGCTGCACGGTCTCCATGTCCGTGATGGAGCCGAGGACCTGCTCCACGCCGTCCTCGAGCGCGATGGGAGCCTGCCCGCGCTGCAGCACGCGCACCGTCCAGCCCTGTCTGAGCAGCCTGCGGGCCACGGACTCGCCGAGCATCCCGGAGGCGCCGGTCACCAGGACGGTGCGGCCCTTCCCCTGCAGCTCCTGCACGTCCTGCAGCTCTTCCGGCGTGGCACGATGCGCTTTCCGGGGTGCTCCGGCGGCGCGGGGAATGCCTGGCGTGGTGCTCACGGGTTCCTGATCCTTCCCCCGCTCAGGGCATCATCGGCCCAGGCGGCGAGGCGCGTGCGGTCGACCTTGGAGTTGTGGCGGATGTCTGTGGGGTGCCGGGGCACCACCAGGACGGCCGCGACATCCAGGCCGGTGGCGTCGTGGACTGCACTGCGCACGCGCCCGGCCAGACCCGCTCGCGCGGGGCCGGATCGGCGTGCCGGAGGCTCAGTCTCGCACACGATGACGGGCACCTGAGCACCCTTCGGCCCGACGCCCACGAGCGCGGCGCGACCGACTTCCGAGACCGTCTGCGCGGCGTGCTCGCCGGCCACCGGAGCGACCGGGCCGTCGGCCGTGAGCAGCAGGTGATGGAGGCGTCCGGAGACCCACAGGCGGCCCTTGTCGTCGAGCTGCCCGACGTCTCCGGTGGCGTGCCAGCCCGGGATGCGGGTGGACTCGTCCTCGGTGATCCACAGGGCGTCGTAGCGGTCCTTGGCGTGCGGGGCCTGCAGCACGATCTCGCCCAGCACATCCGGCAGATCCACGAGGCGGTCCGAGGGGACGCCGTCATGATCCACGGGGGCGATCCGCACGGTCGCCCCGGGGACCGGGGTGCCCACGCACACGCCCTCGCCGGCCCCGCGCACGCGGGCCTGCGAGCGGAAGCCCTGCTCGGGGTGCAGCGGCTGGGAGTCGACGGCGGCCTCGCGGATGGTCTCCAGGCGGACATCGGTCATGGGCAGGGCCTCGGTCATGCCGTACGGCGTGTGCAGCTCGGCGGCCGGCAGCAGCTTCTGCAACTGATCCAGCAGCGGCGGCGGCAGCGGGGCGCCGGCCGAGAGCATGAGCCGCACTCGCCCCAGCGCCTGGCGCTGATGCGGTGCCAGGTCCTTCTGGGTGGCCAGCACGTTGACGATCGCAGCGGGCGAGGCGAACACGGTGGTGGCCTCGATCGCCGCAGCCGCATCGGCCAGTGCCCGGGCCGTGAGCGTGCGCGGCTTGGTGACGTCCATGTCCGGGGTCACCGAGGCGGCGCCCATGGCCGGGGCCAGCAGCGCGAAGGGCGCGAAGGCGGCGACCAGCCCGGTGCCGGGGCGCAGGTCGCACACGGCGGCCACGGCATCGCGCATGGCGGCCATCTGCCGCTGGGTGTAGACGACGCCCTTGGCCGGGCCGGTGGAGCCCGAGGTGAACAGCACGGCGGCATCCGCATCGGGGTCGATCTGCGGCAGCGGGCCCGGCGCGGTGCGCTCGAGCTCGGCCATTGAGGACTCAATGCCCAGCAGCCGACGGCGCACCGGATCCAGGGTCTCGACGCTGATGCGCCGCCCCGGCCAGCCCAGCGTGCGGGCGGCGGTCAGAGCCGCGGGGATGCCGATGAGCCACTGCGGGGAGGCTCCCTTGAGCGCGCGGCGCAGCCCCGGCAGGCCCAGTCCGGTGTCCGCCACGACGATCACGGCTCCCACACGCAGTGAGGCGTAGATCAGCGTGGTGAGATCGGCCCCCGGGGGCACCATGAGGTTGATGCGGTCTCCGGGCTTCACCCCGAGCCCGGTCAGCCCGGCGGCTATGCGCTCCACGCGCTCGTCGAGCTGCGCCCAGGTGAGGCTGCGCTCGACGGCCGGGGCGCTGTCGTTCTCGGCCTTGCCCATGTCCACGGTGGCGACCGCGGTCGTGGCCTCATCCAAGCTAGCCCGGTGGGACAGCCCGGCCGTGAAGGGCACGAACGGCTCCTCGGCCTGCGGACGGGCCTCGAGGTGCTGGAAGCGGCGGGGGTGTGGATCGACGAGGTTCTGCTGCAGCCACTGCATGACCGGCGTGGCGATGTCCCGGTCCTCGGGCAGCAGGTGGTTGGCGCCTTCGAAGCGGTGGACGTCCGCCTGCGGCATGCGCTTGCGAAGGTCCTGGAGGTAGCGCTCCAAGAACACCGGGTCCTTGGGGCCCCACAGGAACAGCGCCGGAACGGTGGAGGTGGCCATCCACGACGCCGTGCGCTCGTAGCGGTGGTTCGACGGATGCCCCTCGAACGCCGGGATGTCCGCCACGAAGCCCTTGATGCCGGCCCGGTGCTCCGCGGTGTCGTAGGGCGCCTTGAACGCCGCCTTGATCTCGGGAGCCAGCGAGGGGGAGACCAGCGACAGCGTGATGTCCAGGAACGCGGTGGTCCGGGAGGTGACGGTTCCGTGGACCTTCGGCGCCAGCGCTAGACGCAGCGGATCCGGGATGGGACCGGACTCGGGATCGTGGTAGATCGCCGTGTTGGTCATGATCGTGGCCGCATGCGCCTTCGGGTGCAGCTCGGCCCAGCCCATGGACACGAGACCGCCCCAGTCGTGGGCCAGGGTGACCACGCGCTCGTCGTTCAGCCCGATCGCGGCGGTGAGGTCGCTGAGGTCCTGGATGCGGTCGTCGTAGCGGCGGAACAGGCCCGTGCGTTCGGAGAAGCCCATGTCGAGCTGATCCACGGCCACCACGCGCCAGGGGGTCTCGGCCTCGGTCGCGGCCTTCAGGACCGAGCGCCAGAGGTAGGACCAGGTGGGGTTGCCGTGCACGGCCAGGATGGTGCCGGCGGGGGTCTTGTCCTGCTCCTGCAGCACCGCCAGGTTGTCGAGCAGGTGCCAGCGCCGGACGGTGCCCTCGACGGGCTCGCACGCAGCGTGCGAGGCGACCTCCACGGTGCGCGACCAGCGGGGGTCCACGCCCGGGAAGGCCTCCCAGCTGCTGGGGGGCGTGACGGTCTCGGCGGTCTCGGGGGTGCTCACCAGTCGATCTCCATGAAGGTCGCGTTCAGTCCGGAGCCCACGCCCATGGCCAGCACGCGATGGCCCTTCTGGAACGAGCCGTTCTCGGACTGCAGGGCGAGAGTCATCGGCAGGGCGGCCGAGGCCACGTTGCCCCAGAACGGGAAGGTGCGCGGCAGCTTGTGCGCCGGGATCCCGATGTCCGCCTCGGTCTTGTCCGTGTGGGAGGTGGAGACCTGGTGGGCCACCACCCAGTCGAAGTCGTCCCACTCGAAGCCCTGGGTGCGGGCCTCCTCCCAGGTGTCCGTGAGCAGCCCCACGCCGTGCTTGAGCAGACCGCCGGCATCCGTGTACATGCCGTCGAATGAGCCGATGCACAGCTCGTGGTGCTCGGTGGCCGAGCGGGTCACGGAGGTGCGGATCCGGTGGCCCTCGGGGTGGTTGTCCGCCCGGCCCACGACCGCAGCGGCCGCGCCGCAGCCCAGCGTGAGCGTGGCGAACTCGCGGATGACCTCGGCGCGGGTGACGTCCGGCTCGCTGAGGCGGCGGAAGGCCTCGCGGTGCCAGCGGGTGGGATCCTCGCCGGCCACGATCAGGGCGTAGTCGATGGCCCCGGAGTCGATCATGGACGAGGCCACGGTCATTCCGTTGATGAAGCCCAGGCAGGCGTTGGTGATGTCGAAGCTCAGCGCCGAGCTGGGCAGGCCCAGCCGGGCGTGCTCCCCGGAGGCCAGGGCCGGCTCGTAGCCGTCGCGGGTCACCGAGCAGTTGATCAGCAGGCCCACTTGGTCCGGGCTGATGCCGGCCTGATCCATGGCGGCCTGAGCCGCCTCGATCGCGCCGTCGGTGTAGTGGCGGCCTTCGGACCACTCGCGGTGCTCCTTGACGCCGGCCAAGCGCTCCAGCAGGCCCTTGGGCAGCTTGAGGCGCTCGAACGTCTCCTGCAGCTGCTCGTCTGCGCGCTCGGAGGAGACGACGACGTCGGCTTCGACCTTCTGGATCGACAGCAGCGAAGCGCTGCTGTGGCGGATGATGGAGTTCCCTGGCAAGGCACTGCTTTCGACGAAGGTGTGAGGAGTCTGTCCTGAAGTGTATCGACGCGCCTGGACATCACCTGACGGCAGCGCGTCCATGTCCGCCGCTTCGTCGTCGCGGGGCCGATGCGAGACGATGGGCGCATGAACAATCGCTTCCTCATGGCCGGGGCCGTCGTCACCCTGGCCCTCGTCCTCCTCGTCGCCTATCTCGTGGGCATGTGGGCCTGGATCTTCCTGGGCGTGGTGGCCCTGCTGCTGGTGGGGCTGGGCATCTGGGACCTGGTCCAGCCGCGCCATGCGATCCTGCGCAACTTCCCCGTGCTCGGGCACGCCCGCTACCTGCTGGAGTCCATCCGCCCCGAGATCCAGCAGTACTTCATCGAGAAGAACACCGAGGGCAAGCCGTTCAGCCGGGATCAGCGCTCGATCGTCTACGCCCGCGCCAAGGGCCAGGACGACCACAAGGCCTTCGGCACGGAGAAGGCCACCGACGCGATCGGCTACGAGTTCCTGCTGCACACCACCGCCCCGGTAGCCCCGGCCGCGGAGCCGCCGACGGTGCGCGTGGGCGGACCGGACTGCACTCAGCCCTACGAGATGCCCCTGATGAGCATCTCCTCGATGTCCTTCGGCTCGCTGTCCAAGAACGCCGTGCTGGCCATGAACAAGGGCGCGGCCATGGGCGGGTTCGTGCACGAGACCGGCGAGGGCGGGCTGACCAAGTACCACCTCGGCAGCGGCGCCGACCTGTTCTGGGAGATCGGCTCCGGGTACTTCGGCTGCCGCTACGCCGACGGGCGCTTCAACCCCGAGCGCTTCACCGAGAAGGCCCGCTACGACGAGGTCAAGGGCATCACGATCAAGCTGTCCCAGGGCGCCAAGCCCGGCCTGGGCGGCGTGCTGCCGGGCTCCAAGGTCACCGCCGAGATCGCTGAGGCCCGCGAGGTCCCCGAGGGCGTGGATTGCATCTCCCCGGCCTCGCACTCCGCGTTCACGACCCCGCGCGAGATGGTCCGGTTCATCGGGCAGCTGCGCGAGCTCTCGGGCGGCAAGCCGATCGGCATCAAGTTCTGCGTGGGTTCGCGCACGGACGTGCTGGCCATGTGCAAGGCCATGTGGGAGGAGCGGATCGCGCCGGACTACATCATCGTGGACGGCTCCGAGGGCGGAACCGGCGCCGCCCCGCTCGAGTACTCCGATCACGTGGGCACCCCGCTGACCGAGGGGCTCATGCTCGTGCACAACGCCCTGGTGGGCACCGGGCTGCGGCACATGATCCGCATCGGCGCCGCCGGCAAGGTGGTCTCCGGCTCGGACATCGTCAAGCGCCTGATCCAGGGCGCGGACTTCACCATGTCCGCCCGCGGGATGATGATGGCCACCGGCTGCATCCAGGCGCAGAAGTGCCACACGAACCACTGCCCCGTGGGCGTGGCCACCCAGGACGCCCGCCTCATGCGCGCACTGGACGTGGAGGACAAGGCCAAGCGGGTGCACAACTACCAGAAGCTCACCGTCCGCGAGGCCGTGCAGATCATGGCCTCCATGGGCGTGGAGGCCCCGTCGCAGCTCAACGCTCGCATGCTGCGTCGTCGGGTGGATCACCTCAACACCCGCTCCTACGCCTCGATCTACAACTGGCTGCGGGAGGGCGAGCTGCTCGAGCAGCCCCCGCGCGGCTGGGCCGCGGACTGGGCCGAGGCCGACGCCGATCACTTCGGCGAGCACGCCCCGCTCGGCTTCCTGGACGACGACGGGCCCCATTGGAACGACGAGATGGCCACGCAGACCGGGATGATGGCCACTGTCGGCGCCGGCAGCTCGCTGGCCTCCTCGGGCGGCAGCCATGCTCCGGGCGGGCCGTCGGGGGAGCGGCACTCGGAGGCGCACACCGCCTCGGGCACTCGCTCAGGTGAGCAGGAGCAGGGCCAGCAGCCGGTGCGCAGCGACGGCGACGAGCCGATCGGCCGACCGGAGGCAAGCCGCACGCCGACCACCGGTTCCACGCCGGTCGTCGGCGACAGCACCCGACCGGAGGGGCGCCCAGCCGAGTGAGGCAGGCTCAGAGGGTGTTCTCGGTCGGCTCCTGACCGGCGATCTCAGTGCCGACCTCACCCGGTGGCGGGCTGACGGCGTCGTCGGTCGCCTGCCGGTAGGCTCGCCGGGTGCATCTCAAGACTCTCTCCGTGCGCGGCTTCAAGTCGTTCGCCTCGGCCACGAGCTTCGAGTTCGAGCCCGGGGTGACCTGCGTCGTCGGCCCGAACGGGTCGGGCAAGTCGAACGTGGTCGATGCCCTGTCCTGGGTCATGGGCGAGCAGGGCGCCAAGTCGCTGCGCGGCGGGAAGATGGAGGACGTGATCTTCGCCGGCACCTCGGGCCGGGCGGCCTTGGGCCGGGCGCACGTGGCGCTGACGATCGACAACACCGACGGCGCTCTGCCGATCGAGTACACCGAGGTCACCATCTCGCGCACGCTCTTCCGCACCGGCGGCTCCGAGTACGCGATCAACGGCCAGTCCTGCCGCCTGCTGGACATCCAGGAGCTGCTCTCGGACTCGGGTCTGGGCCGGGAGATGCACGTGGTCGTCGGGCAGGGCCAGCTCGATCGCATCCTGCACGCCACGCCGGAGGAGCGCCGCGGCTTCATCGAGGAGGCCTCCGGGATCCTCAAGCACCGGCGGCGCAAGGAGCGCACGATCCGCAAGCTCGAGGGCATGCAGGCCAACCTGGACCGCCTGGACGACCTGCTCTCCGAGATCCGGCGTCAGCTCACGCCGCTGGGCCGTCAGGCCAAGGTCGCCCGCCGCGCCCAGCGCATCCAGTTCGACGTCCGCGACGCCCGCTCGCGCCTGCTCGCCGATGACCTGGTGCAGGCGCAGTCCGCGCTGGCCGTCGACGTCGAGACCGAGCAGCGGCTGCGCGAGGAGAAGGAGGACGCCGAGCGGCGTCTGGGGGCGGGCCGCACCCGCCAGAACGAGCTGGAGACCCGCGCCGCCCAGGCCACCCCTGCGGTGACCGCGGCGCGCGAGACCTGGTACGAGCTGACCTCGGTGCGCGAGCGGCACCGCTCGCTCGAGCAGCTGGCCGGGGAGCGGCGGAGACTGCTCGGAGCCACGGAGGAGCAGCCCTCCTCGGACCGCGACCCGGACCGGCTGGCCGAGCAGGCCGCGCGCACCCGCGAGGAGGAGAAGGCGGCGCTGGAGCAGGTCGAAGAAGCCGTGGACACCCTGGCCGAGGCCATCCAGGACCGCGAGGACAGCGAGGCGCAGGCCCGCGAGGCGGACAGGGCCGTGACGGCGATCCTGCAGGCGGCCGCCGATCGCCGCGAGGGCGTGGCCAAGCTCTCCGGCGGCGTGGGTGCTGCGCGCTCGCGGGTCGAGGCCGCCGAGAACGAGCTCGAGCGGCTGCGCGGCACCGAGCAGCAGGCGGCGCAGCGCCGGATGGGTGCGCTGAGCCAGGTGGAGACGCTGCGCGCAGCCGCCGAGGACGCCGCCGAGGTCTCGCGCCGGGCGGCCTCCGAGCGCGACGAGGCTGTGGAGGCCTTTGAGACCGCCCGCGAGCTGCACCGCCAGGCCGAGGCTGCGCGCACGGAAGCGGTGCGCGCCCATGATGCCCAGGCCGCTCGCGCCGAGACGCTGCGGGCCTCGGTGCGTCAGCCCGACGGCACCGAGGCCGTCAAGGCGCAGTCCGCCGATGCTGTGGTGGCTGCAGTGGCCGAGGTCCTGACGATCTCCGTCGGCTGGGAGCGTGCGCTGACGGCGGCCCTAGGTCCGCTGGCCGAGGCGCTCGCGGTGCGCTCGCACGCGGCGGCGGCGGGCATCTTCGAATCTCTGCGCCAGGCGGATGCCGGGCGCGTGCACATGCTCGTGGCCGGCGGATCTGCGGCGCCCGTCTCAGAGCTGCCGGACGAGATCCGGGGCTACGCGGGCGTCGTGCCGGCGGCCGAGGCCGTCGAGGCGGCGTCGGGAACGGGGGATGCTGCGGAGGCCGTCGTGCAGCGCGTGCGCGCGGAGCTGGCCGGGACCGTGCTGGTCTCGGACGCGGCCACCGCGGTGCGCCTGACCGGCGATCATCCGCAGGTGCGCGCCGTGACCCGCGACGGCGACGTCTTCGCCCCGCACAGCGCCCGGGGCGGAGCGCGGGAGGCGGCCGGCTCCCTGGAGATCCGCGCGCAGGCCGAGGCCGCGGAGGCCGAGCTGGCTCAACTGCGGCAGACGCTGGATCAGGCGACGGAGGCCACCCAGTCGGCTGCTGCGGAGCGGGACCGCCTGCGCCCTCAGGCCGAAGCTGCGCGCAAGGCGGCGCAGGAGGCCGAGAAGGCCGAGCGGGATGCCGCCGGAGCGTCCTCGCGGACCGAAGCCGTGCTGGACTCCGCTCAGGCTGAGTCGGATCGCTTCCAGCGCCAGGTCGCCGAGACCCAGGACCAGGTGGCCGCGCATCAGCGCGCTCTGGACGAGGCGCTTTCGCGCCTGGAGGCCGCCCAGGAGGACCACGACGACGACGAGTCCGAGCGCGCCCACCTGGAGGCCGTGGCCCGCCGCGACTCCTCGCAGCGCGAGGCGACCCAGGCACGGCAGGCAGAGACGGAAGCCCGGCTGGCGCTGCGGTCGCTCGAGGAGCAGGCCCGAGCACTGGGCAACCGCGCGCATTCGCAGGAGCGGGCCGCCGCCGCCGAGCGCCGCGCCCGGGAAGAGGCGGCCCGCCGTGCCGAGAGGCGGCGGCAGCAGGCGCGCAGCGCCGAGGCCGTGCTGGCCGCGGTGCGCCAGATCCTGGTGCGCATCGACGCCTCCGTGGAGCGGGCCGAGGCCGAGCGGCAGCAGGCCGAGCAGGTCCGCCAGGCCCTGGACGCCGAGCTGCAGGAGGTGCGCACCGCCAACGACGGCCTAGCCTCTCGGCTGGCCCAGCTCACCGACGAGGTCCACCGCGACGAGATCGCCCGCACCCAGAAGCGCGCCCGCATCGAGACCCTCGAGCAGCGCTCGCTGGACGAGCTCGGGCTGACCCCCGACGCCCTGATCGACAACTACGGCCCGCACCTGCCCATCCCTGATGCCGACGCCATCCTGGAGGCCTCGCAGCGCCGCGATGAGCGCGCCGCCGCCGCAGCTGCGCGTCGCGAGCTCGAGGCCGAGCAGCACGGGATCACCCCGGAGGAGCTGGCAGAGAAGCAGGGGGAGTCGGTGCCGTCGTCGGGAACCCCGGACACTTCGGACGGGGAGGAGCCGGAGGAGGATCTCTACGACGAGCCGGTGGGCATCCCGTTCGTGCGCGAGCAGCAGGAGAAGCGGCTGGCGTCGGCGGAGCGCGATCTGGCCAAGCTCGGCAAGGTCAATCCGCTGGCCCTCGAGGAGTTCGCGGCCCTGGAGGAGCGCCACGCGTTCCTCTCCGAGCAGCTCGAGGACCTGCACCGCTCCCGGGCCGATCTGCGGCAGATCATCCGCGACGTCGACGAGCACGTGGAGCAGGTCTTCACCGAGGCCTGGCACGACGTCGAGCGCGAGTTCATCACCGTGTTCGGGACGCTGTTCCCCGGCGGTGAGGGGCGGCTGAGGCTGACCGATCCGGCGGACATGCTCAACACGGGCATCGACGTGGAGGCGCGCCCGGCGGGCAAGAAGATCAAGAGGCTGTCGCTGCTGTCCGGCGGCGAGCGGTCGCTGACGGCGATCGCGATGCTCGTGGCGATCTTCCGCGCCCGGCCCTCGCCGTTCTACATCATGGACGAGGTCGAGGCCGCCCTGGATGACCGCAACCTGGGCCGGCTGCTGACGATCTTCCAGCAGCTGCAGGAGACCTCGCAGCTGATCGTGATCACCCACCAGAAGCGCACCATGGAGATCGCCGACGCCGTCTACGGCGTGACCATGCGCGACGGCGTCACCACCGTGCTGGGTCAGCGCCTCAAGGAGATGCGCTAGGCGATCTGATCTGAAGGGGTGCTCACCAGCGGTGGCGACTTGCGCCGACCAGAGCAAGCTGGGCGGTGGCCTTCCGGCTCATCGAGTGGCCGAATCCCCACGCCACCCCCATCGACTGGCCGATCCCTCACCGTTCCAGCGAGGAACCGGTGACGACTCGGCCTGCCGATGACGGATCAGCCCGGATTCGGCCGCTCGATGGCGGGACGGGCCGGAATCGGCTGGCAGCGGTTCTCAGGAGTCCTCGCGCTCCTCGTCGGACACGCGAGGGACGGAGCCGGTGGGGACGGCGTCGACGTCGGGGCGCCTGAGGGTGTCCATCACGGGGGTCCAGGCCAGCGCGGCCACACCCATCAGCACGCCGGAGACCAGGAAGGCCGGGCCGAAGCCGGCGGCATCCACGAGGGCCCCGGCCAGGATCGGGCCCAGGATCTGCCCGGCGTCCTGGCTCATCTGGAATCGCGAGAGCACGGTGCCGCCGGAGCGCTGCGGGCCGATGACATCGGCCACGGCCGCCTGCTGCCCCGGATTGAGGGTTCCGGAGCCCACTCCGGAGAGGAAGGAGGCCACCGCGAAGATCCACACGCTGTCCGTGAACCCGATGACCGCCGTCATCACGCCGGCCAGCACCAGTCCGCTGATCACCAGCGGCTTGCGGCCCACGGAGTCGGAGATCCGGCCCGAGAACGACAGCGCCACGGCGGAGCCGGCGGCGAACACCGTCAGCGCGAGGCCGGACAGGGCAGGTCCGGCGCCGAAGGCGGCGGAGGCGATCAGCGGGATCAGCGCCACGCGGATGCCCATGGAGGTCCATCCGTTGGCGAAGCCCGAGACCAGCGAAGCCCGATACGCGCCGAACTGCCAGGCCTCGCGGAAGCTCATGCGCACCTGGGCCTTGGAGGCCGCGCGATCCTGCAGCGACTGCGGGGGGATCTGCCAGAAGACCACACCGGCGGCCAGCAGGATCGCGGCCCCGTAGATGAGGAACGGCGCCTGCATGCCGAATCCCGCCAGCAGCCCGCCGATCACCGGCCCCAGGATCCCGCCGATGAGGAACGTGGAGGCGTACATGCCCGAGATCCGCCCGCGCGAATCCGGCGGCGCCAGGCGCACGATCAGGCCCATGGCGGAGACGGTGAACATGGTGGAGCCGAGTCCGCCCAGGCCGCGGAAGACCAGCAGCTGCCAGTAGGAGCCGGCGAACGCCGTGGCGAACGACGACAGCGCCACGATCACCAGGCCGATGAGATAGGTCCGGCGCTCGCCGATCCGATCCAGGATGCGACCGCCGGCCGGGGCGAAGATCAGCCGGCAGAACGCGAAGGCCGAGACCACCGCTGAGGCGGCGGCCACCCCCACGCCGAAGCTGGAGGCGTACTGGGGCAGGACCGGAGCCACCAGGCCGTAGCCGACGGCGATCGCGAAGGCGGCGGCGATCAGCACCAGGATCTCCCGGGGCACCGGGGTCCGGGCAGGAGACTTCGATCGCGACGACCGGTCGGAGGACCTGCGCGCAGCGGGGTCCGGGGACGAAGAGGAGGAGGCCATCACCAGCGCAGTCTAGGAGAAGGCGCTGACGCCGCAGGCGCGTGCGGGCACCGGCCCTCGGCGGCCCCCGCCGAATCGTGGTGCAATGGGGGACGTGGACCAGATACTCGCTCAGATCCCTGTCTTCGTGTACGTGCTGATCGCCGTGGTGGTGCTGGCGCTGCTGGGCTTCGTGCTGCTGCGCGGGCCCAAGGCGCCTCCCGGCGGCTACGACTCGACCCGAGACGCCGATGACCCGGCGCCGGGCGCTGCCGGCGACGGCTCGGGTGAGCATGCCCGGGCCGGAGGGGCAACCGCGACCGAGGCCAAGGCGCCGACGCTGGACACCCCCGAATCCGCCGGCTCCCGCATGGCGCGCCTGCGCGGGCGCCTGGCCAAGTCCAACAACGTGTTCGGCCGCGGTCTGCTGGCGCTGCTGTCCCGCGATCACATCGACCAGGACGTCTGGGACGAGATCGAGGAGACGCTGCTTATGGCGGACCTCGGCACCGACGCCTCAATGGAGCTCGTCGAGAACCTCCAGGTGCGGGTCAAGGCCGAGGGCACGCAGGATCCGAACCACGTGCGGGCCATGCTGCGCGAGGAGCTGCTCAAGCTCGTCGACCCGTCCATGGACCGCTCCCTGGCCGTGACCCGCAAGGGCGACACCCCGGCCGTGATGCTCGTGGTGGGCGTCAACGGTGTGGGCAAGACCACGACCGTGGGCAAGCTGGCGCGCGTGCTCGTGGCCGAGGACAAGGACGTCATGCTCGGTGCGGCCGACACGTTCCGCGCCGCGGCCGCGGATCAGCTGCAGACCTGGGGCAACCGCGTGGGCGTGCCGACCGTGCGCTCTGACGTGGAGGGCGCCGATCCCGCCTCCGTGGCCTTCGATGCCGTGAAGACCGGCATCGACTCGGAGGTCGACGTCGTCATGATCGACACGGCCGGGCGCCTGCAGAACAAGGCGGGGCTCATGGACCAGCTCGGCAAGATCAAGCGCGTGGTGCAGAAGGCCGCCGAGGTCGACGAGGTCCTGCTGGTCATCGACGCTACGACCGGGCAGAACGGCATGACGCAGGCCAAGGTCTTCTCCGAGGCCGTGAACGTGACCGGCATCGTGCTCACCAAGCTCGACGGCACCGCCAAGGGCGGCATCGTCGTGGCGATCCAGCGCGCGCTGGGCGCTCCGGTCAAGCTCATCGGCCTGGGCGAGGGCGCCGATGACCTCGCCCCGTTCGACGCCGAGCAGTTCGTGGACGCCCTGCTCGAGTAGGCCCCTGGTGTGATCCCACAGATCGAGTGGCCTCGCAGTGTCCGTCCAGCTCAGACGCACACTGCGGGGCCACTCGTCTTGTCTCCGCCGTAGTCAGGCCACGCGGACGCTGCTCGATGACCGCAGCCCCGTTCACATGCCCGACACGAACGAGCGCGTGTTGTCACACGCCGGAAACGACGGTGCGACGCCGGTGACTCATGACCTCGCTTGACTCGTGTGCAGCGCCCGAGAGGGCCCGAGAAGCGAGGAGAGACTGACGATGGATGAGACGACGCTGAGCGCGGTCGATGTGTGGACCGTGGTCGCCAGCGCCATGGTGCTGCTGATGACACCGGGACTGGCCCTGTTCTATGGGGGCATGACCCGTGCCAAGGGCGTGCTGAACATGATGATGATGTCCTTCGCCGCCCTGGGTCTGGTGATCCCGGTGTGGATCCTGTGGGGGTGGTCGATCTCCGGCGGCGAGCCCATCCTGGGAGGCCTGGCGGGCAGCCCTCTGCAGGCGCCGGGGCTGGAGGACCTGATCGGCACGAGCGACCTGCTGGGCGTCGCGTTCTCCTGCACGTTCGCGATCATCTCGGTCGCGCTGATCTCCGGTGCGGTCGCGGATCGCATGCGCTTCAGCGCCTGGCTGCTGTTCGTGCCGGTGTGGACCACCTTGGTCTACGCGCCGCTGGCGTTCATGGTCTGGGGCGGCGGCCTGCTGGGTGCCGACGGCGCGATCGGTGCGCGCTTCGGCGAGGCGATCGACTTCGCCGGAGGCCTGGTGGTGCACATCAACGCCGGCGTGGCGGCGCTGATCCTGATCCTGCTGATCGGCCCGCGACAGGGATTCGGGAAGGACTCGGGCCAGCGCCCGCACAACCTCCCCCTGGTCATGCTCGGCGCGGCCCTGCTGTGGTTCGGCTGGTTCGGCTTCAACGTCGGTGCTGCGGCCACCCCCGAGCAGGCAGGGCTGATCCTGATCAACACCATGGGTGCTCCGGCCACGGCCATGCTGGGCTGGCTGCTGGTCGAGCGGGTCCGCGACGGCCACCCGACCTCCCTGGGCGCGGCCTCCGGCGCGGTGGCCGGGCTGGTCGCCATCACGCCCGCCTGCGCCGACGTCTCCCCGTTCTGGGCCATGGTCCTGGGACTCGTCGCCGGCATGTGCTCGGCGGTGGCCGTGGCGCTGAAGTACCGCATGGGCATGGACGACTCGCTGGATGTCATCGGCGTCCACCTGGTCTCCGGCATCGTGGGGACCGTGGCCCTGGGCTTCATCGCGATCCCGTCCGCGGAGTCGGCAGGCGGGCTGTTCTACGGCGGCGGGCTGGCGCTGCTGGGCACGCAGGTGATCGCCACGGTCGTCTCGGTCATCTACTGCTCCGTCGTGACTCTCGTCATCGCCCTGGTGATCCGCGCGTTCGTCGGCCTGCGGATCACGGCGGAGGCGGAGATCGAGGGCATCGACATCACCGAGCACGCGGAGTCCGGCTACAACCTCGCGGGCGATGCCTCCGGCTCGTTCCGCCCCCGTCGCCCGGTCCCGGGCAGCCTCGAGGACGTCATCGAGCGTCAGAAGAAGGAGCAGCGCGCATGAAGCTCGTCGTCGCCGTCATCCGGCAGGAGAAGTTCGCCGACGTCAAGGACGCGCTGGCCGCGTTCGGGATCCAGGGCATGACCGTCACCAACGTCCACGGCTACGGCCGCCAGCGAGGGCACTCCGAGGTCTACCGCGGTGCGGAGTACTCGGTGGACCTCATCGAGAAGACCCGCCTGGAGCTGGTCGTCACGGACCAGCAGGCCCACGAGGTCGTCGACGCGATCGCCGCTGCCGCCACCACGGGCCGGGCGGGCGACGGCAAGGTCTGGGTCACCCCCGTGGAGGAGGTCGTGCGGCTGCGCACGGGGGAGGGCGGCGAGTCAGCTGTCTGAACACGTCCCGCAGGCGCTTCAGCGCACGGCGTCAGGAGCCGAGCATGTGCGGACAGCGGGCATTGCTACCCTGGAGCACTGATCCGGTGCGCACTGCGCACCCCCAGGGGCGACGACGGCGCGGCCACCTGGTCGCGCCGTCGACGCGCGTCCAGGCCCGCCCGCCGCCCCAGACCATCGAAGATCCACAGCGAGGACCACGTGTTCAACTCCCTCTCCGACCGCTTGACCGCGACGTTCAAGAACCTGCGCGGGAAGGGCAAGCTCTCCGAGGCGGATGTCGATGCCACCGTGCGCGAGATCCGCCGCGCGCTGCTCGACGCCGACGTCGCCGTGCCCGTGGTCCGCGAGTTCACCGCCGCCGTCAAGGAGCGCGCGCTGTCGGCCGAGGTCAACGAGGCGCTGAACCCGGGCCAGCAGGTCGTGAAGATCGTCAACGACCAGCTCCAGGAGATCCTGGGCGGTCAGACCCGGCGCATCCGCATGGCCAAGACCGGGCCTACGATCATCATGCTCGCGGGCCTGCAGGGCGCCGGCAAGACCACCCTGGCCGGCAAGCTCTCGCACTGGCTCAAGGGCCAGGGCCACCGCCCGCTGCTCGTGGCCTCCGACCTCCAGCGCCCCAACGCCGTGACCCAGCTGAAGGTCGTGGGCGAGCGCGCCGGCGTGCCGGTGTGGGCTCCGCATCCGGGCACCACCTCCGAGTTCGACGACCCCACGGGCGATCCCGTCCAAGTGGCTCGCGAGGGTGTGGAGCACGCCCGCTCCAAGCTCTACGACGTCGTCATCGTGGACACCGCCGGCCGCCTGGGCGTGGACCAGCCCCTGATGCGCCAGGCCCGCGACATCCGCGACGCCGTGCAGCCGGACGAGGTCCTGTTCGTCATCGACGCCATGATCGGCCAGGACGCGGTCCAGACCGCCCAGGCCTTCAACGAGGGCGTGGACTTCACCGGCGTGGTGCTCTCCAAGCTCGACGGCGACGCCCGCGGCGGCGCCGCCCTGTCGGTGGCCTCGGTGACCGGCAAGCCCATCATGTTCGCCTCCACCGGCGAGGGCGTGAAGGACTTCGAGCAGTTCCACCCGGATCGCATGGCCTCGCGCATCCTCGACATGGGCGATGTCATGACCCTGATCGAGCAGGCCGAGAAGACCTGGGATCAGGCCGAGGCCCGGAAGATGGCCAAGAAGTTCGCCGATCAGGAGGACTTCACCTTCGAGGACTTCCTGGCCCAGATGCAGCAGCTCAAGAAGATGGGCTCCATGAAGAAGCTGCTCGGCATGATGCCGGGCATGGCCGGGATGCGCGAGCAGCTCGAGAACTTCGACGAGTCCGCGCTGACCCGCATCGAGGCCATCATCCAGTCCATGACCCCGCACGAGCGGGTGGCGCCCAAGATCATGAACGGCTCGCGCCGCGCGCGCATCGCCAAGGGCTCCGGGGCCACCGTGCAGGAGGTCAACCAGCTCATGGAGCGCTTCGGGCAGGCGCAGAAGATGATGCGCAAGATGTCCCAGGGCAAGGGCATGCCGAACCTCCCGGGCATGGGCGGCGGCGCACCGGGCATGGGTCCGCAGGGCGGCAATCCCATGGCCGGCATGCAGGGGATGCAGGGCATGCAGGGTCTGCCGGGAGGCGGCGGCGGGAAGTCCTCCAAGTCCAAGGCCAAGAAGAAGGGCTCGCGCTCGGGCAACCCTGCCAAGCGCGCGCAGGAGGCGGCCGCGGCGCAGAACCGCTCGAAGGCCCCCACGGGCTCGTCGTTCGGGCAGGCGCAGCAGTCCGAGCAGAACCTCAAGGACCTGCCCAAGGGGTTCGAGAAGTTCCTCAAGTGATCCCGCACCGGCCGCTGCGGCGCTGAGCGAAAGGCACCACCATGTCGTCCTACCTCCCCGAGAACGAGCTCAGGCAGTTCATCGACTCCCTGCCGACCCGGCGCCTGGCGTCCGCGGCGCTGATCCGGGACCCGCGTGGCCGGGTGCTGATCGTCGAGCCGAACTACCGCGACGGCTGGACCCTGCCCGGCGGCACGGTCGAGGCCGGGGAGGATCCCCGCACCGGCTGCTTCCGCGAGGTCGTGGAGGAGATCGGGCTGCACCTGCCGGAGGGTCGCCTGCTGGTGGTGGCCCACGGGCTCTCCGCCGGGATCTGGGGAGACTCGGTCGCCTTCCTCTACGACGGCGGTGTGATCCCGGCCGAGACCGAGATCACCCTGCAGGAGGAGGAACTGGACAGCCACCGCTGGGTCGAGCCCACGCAGATCCCGGGATACATGGGCGAGCGCATGGGACGGATGATCCTCAGCGGGCTCGAGCAGCTCGACACGGGCGGAGTGGCCGAGTTCGTGCTCGGCGGCTGAGGCCGAGTCGCCGAGCGGCTGAAGCGCCGTGCAGGCTCTCGGCGGAATCGGCTCTCGGTGCCGCGGGGCGGTGAGAGCGCGCAGGTAGCATGGCGCACATGACCACCCCCTCTTCCGAGCCCCAGCATCCGTCGTCCTCCGGCGCGGAGGGTGCCGAAGGAGCCGACGGCGCTGCCTCCGCCGGCCACGGCCGTCGACGCGCCGAGGCCCCGGTGGATCGCAAGACCTCCGCGCTGGACGGCTGGTCGGTGCTGCCGCTGGCCGTGCGGATCAGCGGCCGCAGCTCCGTTCCGGATGTCGAGCGCTCCGACCTGCTCGGCCCGGACACCGCCGATGCCGCCGAGATCGTGGGCTTCGTGCCCACGGCGCAGGGCATCCGCAAGGTGCTGGGCCATCACCGCGCCGTGGCCGCCGCCGCCGAGGGCGCCGACTACCTGCAGATCGCGGTGCTCGTCGACGACCAGGGCCGCACGGCCACCGTGGGCGAGCACGGCGCCGTCGTGGCCGGCCAGGGCGTGGAGGAGATCGCCGCCTCCGTCCACCGCATCACCGGCCAGACCCTCGAGCCGCAGCACCCGCGCCTGCACCGGGCGCTGATCCTGCACCTGGACGCCCCCGAGCTGCCGCTGCTGGCCAGCAGCGCAGGGGCCTCCTTCCGGGCGGTCAGCCGCGACGGCTGGTCCGTTCTCGTGCCCGAGGACGACGCCTCCTGGTGGGCCCTGCGCACCGGGCTGACCGGCACGGCCGTGGCCCTGGCCTCGGACGGGGCCGCCCGCTCCCTGGAGGTCCTGCTCGACGCCGCCGACGGCGTCGGCCGACACCCGCAGACCGCTCAGCCCGATCCCACGCGGATCTCGGCCGAGACCTCCGGCGACCGGGCCGCCTGCGGGCTGTCCTGGGGCCCGGCCTGGTCCGCGGTCTCGATCGACGACGACGGCACCCCTGCCGCCCGGCTGACCCGGGAGGTCCTCGAGCTGTGCGATGCCGAGACCACCCAGATGCATGTCGAGTCGGTGGCCTCGGTCTTCGACCTGGACCCGGTGCAGACCATGCGGCTGCGCAACTACGTCGAGGGGGAGTCCTCCTCGCTGGTGCTGGAGTCCGTGCTGCAGCTGCTCGAGCTGCCCGTGCTGGCCGCCAAGATCGTCGAGGGGCAGAAGCCGCTGTCGGAGATCGAGGGGCTGGAGCGGTTCGAGCCCACCAGCATGCGTGAGGCCGTGATGCAGGGCCTGGGCCTGGAGCCCACCGACGACAGCACCTTCTCCCGTCTGCAGGCCAGGCTGGCCGAGCGCCCGGAGATCCTCCTGGCCGTGGCCGGGGCGCAGACCGCGGTGGGCGTCGGCCTGGCTGCGCTGGGGCGTCGCGGGGGACGGGGCAGCCTGGTGCTCGGCACGCTGTCCGGGCTCGCGTTCACGGATGCGGCCTCGCTTTCGGGGCTCTACGCCGTGCTGCGCAGGCAGCGCCGCCGTCGAGACGGCAGGCGGCCCGGCCGATCGCACGACTGAGCGGCCGCTGCCGGCAGATCTGTCGCGCGACGGATCCGCCAGGACGCGGCAGGCGATAGCGTGCTGGGGTGTCGCAGCTCAGCCAGGACCCCCGCCAGGATGTCGCCCCGTCTGCTCCCGCCGGGGCGGCTCCGCGACTCGAGTCCCGGCCCACGACCGCCGAGCGCCTGATCGGGGTCCTCTCCGACCCCTCGGATCCGGACTGGCGCCGTCCCGGGCCCGGTGCCACGGGGCTGCGCCGCGATGTCCTGGGGGCCCTGGCTCTGTTCGGGGTGGCCGCCCTCATCCTGGCCCTGCTCGAGAGCTTCGCCGGCACGAGCGAGGACCGGCCCCGCTGGCTGGGCTATCTCATGGTCGCGCTGCAGATCCTGCCGCTGGCCGGGCGCCGCCGCTGGCCCGCTGCGGTCATGGTGGTCTCCACGGCGGTCTACGTGATCGGCTACTACCTGACACCCATGGCGGCGGGTCAGTCTGGGACGGTGCTCGGGCTGTACGTCGCGGTCTACACGCTCGTGGCCTGGGGGCCTTCGCGGCAGGTCGTGCGCATCATCGTGGCCCTGTTCCTGGTCCTTCTGCTGCTTTGGGTGGGCATCGACCTGGCCATCACGGGCTCGTACGCAGAGATGGTCGAGGAGCTCGACTCCCAGGCCGGGCCCTTCGAGCCCATGTCCGCCTATTCGGCCTACTCCTTCCTGCTCAACATCCTGGGCTTCGGCATCACGATCTTCCTGGGGTGGACCTCGTGGCGCTCGGCGCTGCGCGGCCATCAGAACCGCGCGCAGGCCGAGCAGCTGCGCAGCCAGTCGCAGCGCCTGGCCTGGCAGGCGGTCGTCGAAGAGCGCCTGCGGATCGCCCGCGAGCTGCACGACGTGATCGCCCACCACGTCTCGGCCATCGGGATCCAGGCCGGGGCAGCCCGGAAGGTCCTGCACCGAGATTCCGAGCTGGCGGCCGAGGCGCTGCGCTCGATCGAGGGATCCAGCCGCCAGGCCGTGAGCGAGACCCGGCAGCTGCTGGGCGTCCTGCGAGCGGACTCGGACGCGGAGGCCGCCGATGGACAGCCGCGAGCGGAGACGGCGCCGGCGACGAGCCCCGGGCCCCGGCTGGAGGAGAT
The DNA here is from genome assembly GCF_025149945.1 of Kocuria sp. p3-SID1428. Lineage (GTDB taxonomy): Bacteria > Actinomycetota > Actinomycetes > Actinomycetales > Micrococcaceae > Kocuria. The sequence continues at coordinate 62,207 of NZ_JALXVH010000005.1, forward strand.
CGAGCAGCTCGCACGCGAGCACGCCCAGCGCGGCCTGTCGGTGACGGTCACCTGGGTCGGCGGGGCAGAGGCCGCTGAGCTGCCGCCGACCCTCGGGCTGTCCATGTACCGCTGCGTCCAGGAGGCGCTGTCGAACGTGGTGCGCCACTCCACCGCCACCAGCGCCGAGGTCGTGATCCGCAGCATCCGCCGGGACGACCACGGCTCCGGGGCAGCGCAGGCGATCGAGCTCGAGGTGCTGGACGGGGGAAGGCCCCGTGCGGGCAGCGCCGGCACCGGCTTCGGACTGCGAGGACTGCGCGAACGGGTCCAGCTCCACGGCGGGACGGTGGAGATCGGCAGCCGGGAGCCCGGGCCCGGCTGGCGCGTGCGGGCGAGGTTCCCGCTCGAGAGGCTCGGTCCCGAGGCGCCCGACTCGGAATGAGAGGATCACAGCCATGACCTCTGTGCTGCTGGCCGATGACCATGCTCTCGTGCGCTCAGGCTTCGCCATGGTGCTCTCCGTCGAGGACGACCTCGAGGTCGTGGGCCAGGCCGCCGATGGTCGCCAGGCCGTGGAGAGGGTTGCCGAGGGCGGTGTCGACGTCGTGCTGATGGACGTGCAGATGCCGGACATGGACGGGCTCGAGGCCACCCGGCGCATCGTGGTCGCAGGCGGAGCCAAGGTCATCATCCTCACGACCTTCGACCGGGAGGACTACCTGTTCGAGGCGCTGCGCGCCGGGGCTTCGGGCTTCCTGCTCAAGAACGCCGACCCGGACGATCTGGTCGACGCCGTGCGCTCGGTGGCCGACGGTCACGCGCTGCTGGCTCCGGAGGCCACGGTGCGGGTGATCCAGCGGTGGGTCGCCGCGGACGCAGCGGCTCCGGGCGCTTCCGCCCCCCACGGCGCAGCCGCGCCGACGTCGGCAGCCGCTGCGCAGCGCACGACCGGGACGACGGCGACCATTCCCTCCGCCGGCCCAACCACCGAAGTCGGCGCATCGGGCCCGGGGCGTCCGTCCGAGGAGCATCGCCGTCTGCTAGAGGGCCTGACCGAGCGGGAGTCCGAGATCCTTCGGCTCATGGCCGAGGGGCTGTCCAACGCCGAGATCGCCCAGCGCCTGTTCGTCGGCTCGGCCACCGTGAAGACCCATGTGTCGAATGTGCTGGCCAAGACCGGCAGTCGCGATCGGGTCCAGGCCGTCGTGCTGGCGCACCGGGCCGGCGTCGTCGGGTCCTGAAGCGCACGATCTCGGGCCGCTCCGCCTCGCGGCGGAGGCCTCGTCCGTGCCCAGACGCTGGGCTGTCCCGGAGGTTCCGTCGCACGGCGGAGGACCGCGGCGAGGCCCGTCCCTAGGCTGGTCCCAGTTGCGCTGGGGGAGCTGCCCCGGCGCTGAGGCCGAGAGCTCAGGAGCCCACGTGAGCAGCACGCAGACAGCGCAGGAGACGCCCTCCGACGGCGCCGTGAGCCGCAGCACCACCTACTCGCCGCCCAGCCGGGGCCATCGGCTCGAGGTCCGCGGCCTGACCCGCACGTTCGGCGAGAAGTCCGCCGTCGACGACGTCTCCTTCACCGTGGAGCCCGGGGGCATGACGGGGTTCATCGGGGCCAACGGCGCCGGGAAGACCACGACCATGCGCATGATGATGGGCGTGCTGCGGATCCATTCCGGGCAGGTGCTCTGGGACGGCCGCCCGATCACCGCCGCCGACCGCGCGGGGTTCGGGTACATGCCGGAGGAGCGCGGGCTGTATCCCAAGCAGGGGATCCTGGACCAGCTCGGCTACCTCGGTCAGCTGCACGGCATGGAGCGCGCCCAGGCTCTGCGCGAGGCCCAGCGCCTGCTCGAGCGCTTCGATCTGGCCGATCGGCCCAAGGACAAGCTCGAGACCCTCTCGCTCGGCAATCAGCAGCGCGTCCAGGTGGCGGCCTCCCTGCTGCACAGTCCGTCCGCCCTGATCCTCGACGAGCCCTTCTCCGGGCTGGACCCGGTGGCCGTGGACTCGATGGTCGAGCTGCTGCGCGAGCACATGGCTCGCGGCGTCCCCGTCCTCTTCTCCTCCCACCAGCTCGACCTCGTGGACCGGCTGTGCGACTCCATGGTGATCCTCTCCGGCGGCCGCGTGCTGGAGCACGGCACCGCGGACGAGCTGCGCGCCGCCCGCCCGCTGTCACATCGCCTGCGATGCAGCGAGGACGTCGGATGGGTGCGCGAGGTCCACGGCGTGCAGGTTGAGGACCTCGACGGCTGCCGGGCCGTCGTGCGCCTGGACGACGACGCCGCACGCGCCGAGCTGCTGCGCCGAGCGCTGGACCGCGGCCTGCAGGAGTTCACCGACCTGGCGCCCACCCTGTCCGAGATCTACCGCGAGGTGACCCGATGAGCTCTGCGACCCGATCCGACGGACCCGATGCCTCCGCACCCGGTGCTTCCGAGGAGGCCGGCGGCCCCGGTCGCACGGTCGAGCGCCCGTGGCTGACCGTGATGATGCGGGAGCTGGCCGTGAAGGTCCGCAACCGCTCGGTGCTGATCTCCACGGCGGTCACGCTCGTGCTGATCGTCGGAGGCCTCGTGGCCTCCTCGCTGCTCTCCGGCACGGATTCGGGTAGCGAGCACGAGATCGCGGCGGTGGGCGCCGGCTCGGTCGAGATGGTCGAGGCCGTCGATGACAGCCTGTCGGACGACGACTCGGCGAGTCCGTGGGAGGCTACGCGTCAGGAGGCCGAGCAGCTGCTCGACGACGGCGACGTGGACGCGGCCCTGGTCCACGAGGACGGCTCGTGGGTGCTGCTCGGCGACGGCTCCCTCGATCCGGTCCTCGAGCAGGCCGTGACGCAGTCGGTCTCCAGCGCGACCATCGCCGCGAACGCGGCCGGCGCGGGCACCTCGATGGATCAGCTCGCGCAGGGCTCCGAGGTGCGGGTCGAGCAGATCGGCGAGGGGTCGGACAGCAGGGATACCGCGGCCTCGTTCGTGCTGCGCTACGTCTTCGCGCTGCTGTTCTACATGGCGGCGATCATGTTCGGGACGGCGATCGCCAACTCCGTCCTGGAGGAGAAGCACAACCGCGTGGTCGAGATCCTGGCCACGGCCATCCCGGTGCGCCAGATCCTCTACGGCAAGGTGCTCGGCAACTGCGTGATGGCGTTCGCGCAGATGGGCCTGTTCGCAGGCGCCGGTCTCCTCACGGCCTCGCTGCTCGGGCTCACGGACGACCTCGGCTGGGCGCTGTCGGCCTCCGGCTGGTTCATCGCGTTCTTCGTCGTGGGCTTCGCCGCGCAGGCGACGATCTGGGCGGCCCTCGGCGCACTGGCCTCGCGCAGCGAGGACCTGAACACGTCCATGACGCCGATCATGACAGTGCTCGTCGTCGCCATGCTGGCGGGGCTCATGGGCACCGGCACCTGGCTGACGGTCGCCTCCTACGTCCCGATCATCTCGTCGATCGCCATGCCGGTGCGCCTCCTGGAGGGCGAGGCGGCCGTGTGGGAGCCCTTCGCGGCCCTGGCCGTGTGCGGCGCCTTCGGCTGGGCCATGCTGCGGATCGGAGAGCGGGTCTACCAGCGCGCGGTGTTCCAGGGCGGGCGCTCGCTGTCCTGGCGCCAGGCGATGCGGCTCGAGGACTGAGACGGCGCCTCCGGCAAGCGTGAGCGGACTCGCACCGGGGACCGGGGCGTCATCGCCTGCAGCCTTGACAGATCTGGCACAATAGCCGGGTACCCGAAACGAGCGGACCCTCTCTCCGCCCGGATTCGCGTCCACAGGGTGCACCTCAAGATCGGCCCGCCCCACGGGAGCGTGACCGGTGCATCCGTACCTGAATACCAAGGAGAGATTGCACAAGTGGCAGTCAAGATTCGTCTGAAGCGCATGGGCAAGATCCGCGATCCCCGCTACCGCGTGGTCGTCGTGGATTCCCGCAAGAAGCGCGATGGTCGCGTGATCGAGGAGGTCGGCATCTACCAGCCGACGGAGAACCCCTCGCTCATCCGCATCACCTCGGAGCGCGTCCAGTACTGGCTCGGCGTCGGCGCTCAGCCTTCGGAGACCGTCCTGGCCCTGCTCAAGGTGACCGGCGACTGGCAGAAGTTCAAGGGCCTGCCGGGCGCCGAGGGCACCCTGCAGCAGCCGGAGTCCAAGGCCGCCTTCGTGGCCGAGGACAAGGGTTCCGTGATCATCCCCGAGGCGATCACCCCCAAGGCGGAGAAGACCGAGGACTCCGCCGAGTCCGAGGCCGCCGCGGAGGAGCCCGCCGAGGCTGAGGCCGAGAAGGCCGAGTGATCATGCTCGCCGACGCGTTGGAGCACCTGGTCCGCGGCATCGTGGACAACCCCGAGGACGTCGACGTCACCGCTAAGAGCGGTCGGCGCGGCGAGACCCTCGAGGTGCGCGTGCACCCGGATGACCTCGGTCGCGTGATCGGGCGCCACGGTCGCACAGCGGCTTCGCTGCGCACCGTGATCAGCGCCCTGTCCGATTCCGAGGGCGTGCGGGTCGACGTGGTCGACACCGACCGCCGACGCTGAGGCGAGTGGGTCCGCACGGACCCGGCACGAGCCATCGTGCATCGAACACGGCCCCCGTGTCCCGCAAGGGCGCGGGGGCCGTCGTCATCCCGGGCCTCCTGAGCAGGAGGCCACGAACCACCGGCACGGGCAACCCGTGCGCAAGGAGCACTGCGTGAAGGTCCAGGTCGCCCGCATCGGCAAGCCGCATGGCATCCGCGGCGAAGTCACCGTCCAGCTGTTCACCGACGACCCCCAGGGCCGCTGCGCCCCGGGCTCCGTCCTGCAGCTCGAGGCCGCCACCGATCAGGCCGCCCGCCTGGCGCCGACTGGCACCCTGGAGATCTCCTCGGCCCGGTGGAACAAGTCGGTCATGGTCCTCGGCTTCACCGCGGTGAAGGACCGCAATGCCGCCGAGCTGCTGCGCGAATCCCGCCTCTGGGCCGAGACCGAGGACGACGACCAGGACGACGACGCCTGGTACGAGCACGAGCTGCTCGGCCTCGAGGTCGTGCTGGCCGCCGAGCTGGAGCAGGCGCAGGCCGAGGGGCGCGAGCCGGCCGCTGTCGGGAAGGTCACCGCGCTGCGCACGCTGCCCGCTCAGGACCTGCTCGAGCTCGAGCTGGCGGACGGGCAGGAGGGCATGGTGCCGTTCGTCGAGCAGATCGTGCTCCAGGTGGATCCGGAGTCCGGCCGCGTGGTGATCGACCCGCCGCCCGGTCTGCTGGACCTGGAGGCGGCGCAGGGCACCGAGGACGAGGCCGCCGAGCGCGCCGCGGAGACCGGCGAGCCGGCGGATCTCAGCGGCCTCGAGCTGCCGGGGCAGGAAGAGCGCCCGTGAAGCTCGACGTCATCAGCATCTTCCCGGAGTACCTGGCTGCCCTCGACCTGTCGCTGATCGGCAAGGCCCGGCGCGACGGCCTCCTGGATCTCACCGTCACCGACCTGCGGGAGGCCGCCACCGACCGGCACCGCACCGTCGATGACACGCCCTACGGCGGCGGCGCCGGCATGGTCATGCAGCCCGAGCCGTGGGCGCGTGCCCTCGAGACGGTCCTGGAGTCGTCGGGGGAGCCGCAGCCCGAAGGAGATCAGCGCCCGGTGCTGATCGTGCCGTCGCCGGCAGGGGAGGTCTTCCGACAGTCGACCGCCTACGAGCTGGCTGCACGGGAGCACCTGGTCTTCGCCTGCGGGCGCTACGAGGGGATCGACGAACGGGTGCTGGACTGGGCGCACGAGCGCTTCGAGGTCCGGCCCATGTCTCTGGGGGACTACGTCCTCAACGGGGGAGAGGTCGCGGTGCTGGCCATGGTCGAGGCCATCGCCCGCCTGGTGCCCGGGGTGATCGGCAACCCCGAGTCGCTCGTGGAGGAGTCGCATTCGGACGGGCTGCTCGAGTACCCCGTCTACACCAAGCCGGCGCAGTGGAGGGATCGGCCCATCCCGGAGATCCTGCTCTCGGGCCATCACGCCAGGATCTCGCGCTGGCGCCGCGATGAGCAGCTGCGCCGCACGGCGGCTCGTCGTCCCGATCTGCTCGAGCAGCTGGACCCGCAGACCCTCGACAAGCACGATCGCGCGCTCCTCGCCGAGCTGGGCTGGGAGCCGGGCCCCTCGCAGTGACCCCAGGGGCAGCGCGACGTGAGTTCGGCGCTGCGCTGTGGCATAATGATCGATCGCGTGTGCGCTGGGCACGCCCCTGCCGCAGGGGGAAGAGCGACCTCAACAGCGCACGCACCGCCTGATCCCTCCACGGCGATCGGCGGCAAGCACACGACTCGCGGCACGCGAAGCCTCCGGGAGATCCCGCAGGGCCAGCGCTGTGCCGAAGACCTCACGCGGGCGACCTGCGGTGTCCGCCAGGAGATGCACTATGAACATCCTTGATGATCTCGATGCCAAGTCGCTGCGCAGCGACATCCCCGAGTTCTGGCCGGGAGACACCCTGAACGTGCACGTCAACATCATCGAGGGCAATCGCTCTCGTGTGCAGGTGTTCAAGGGCTTCGTCGTGGGCCGTCAGGGCCAGGGCGTCCGCGAGACCTTCACGGTCCGCAAGGTCTCCTTCGGCGTCGGCGTGGAGCGCACCTTCCCGGTGCACTCGCCGGTGATCGACAAGATCGAGGTCCTGACCCGCGGCGACGTCCGCCGGGCCAAGCTGTACTACATGCGCGATCGCCACGGCAAGGCTGCTCGCATCCGCGAGAAGCGTTGATCCGCTTCCCCACTGCATGCCGCGTCCTCCGGGGCGCTTCGGCCGCGGGGAGCCGATCGATTGGCTGAGCGCAGCACGCACGAGGACCCGGCTCCGGCCGGGTCCTCGTCGTCGTCTGAAGCCACGGCCGCCCATCGGCGGCACGGCTTCCTGGAGCGCTGGAGCCGCGGCTGGAGGCTGCTGGTCGTGGCCGTGATCGCCGCGCTCGTCGTGCTGATCGGCGTGCGCACGTGGGTGGTGGACATCTACTACGTCGGCTCGCGGTCCATGCAGCCCACGATCGAGCCGGGGGACCGGATCCTGTCGGATCAGATGATCGACCCCTCCCAGCTGCAGCGCGGCGACCTGGTGATCTTCGACGGCCGCGGCTCGTTCGTCCCTGTGGACGATGACCCGCCCCTGGTAGAGGCCGGGCAGCGATTGGCCAGCTGGGCGGGGATCCGCCCGAGCGATGACACTTTCATCAAGCGCGTGATCGGCGTGCCCGGCGACACCGTGTCCTGCTGCGTGGACGACGGCCGCCTCACGGTCAACGGCGAGCCGCTCGAGGAGCCTTATCTCTTCCCCGGCGATGCCCCCAGCGAGACCGAGTTCGAGGTCGTCGTGCCGGAGGGGCGGCTGTGGCTGCTGGGCGATCACCGATCGGTCTCCGTGGATTCCCGGTCACTGCTCGGCGCACCGGGCGGAGGGCTGGTCCGGGCGGATAGAGTGCTGGGGACACCGGTCGCCGTCGTCTGGCCGCCCGGTCGGGACCTCCCCTGATTCCTGAGCGTCGCGCGATGTGCCGTGCGGCGGCCCCCTGTTCGGAAGGAAGCACAGCCTGTGAGCGATCAGCCCGCGTCGTCCACCCCCGAGAAGGCGCAGAAGGACAGCTCGTCCGGCGGCATGCTCAAGGAGATCCTGATCACCATCCTGGTGGTCCTGATCATCTCGTTCCTGCTGAAGACCTTCCTGTTCCGGCTCTTCTACATCCCCTCCGGCTCCATGGAGAACACGCTGCAGCTGCAGGACAAGATCGGCGTGAACGTCGCCGAGCCGTGGGTGGGGCCGCTCGAGCGCGGGGATATCGCCGTCTTCGAGGACACGCAGGGCTGGCTGCCGGCCGCCGAGACCACCACGAATCCCGTGCGCCGGGCTTTCGAGTTCGTGGGGCTGGCTCCCGATCGCTCCGAGCAGTACCTGATCAAGCGCGTCATCGGCACCGAGGGCGACACCGTCACCTGCTGCTCGGCAGATGGCAGGATCACGGTCAACGGCCAGGAGCTGGAGGAGCCCTACCTCTACGAGGGCGACGAGCCCTCGGAGATCCCCTTCGAGGTCACCGTTGCGGAGGACAGCTACTTCGTGCTCGGCGATCATCGCTCGGCCTCCGCCGATTCGCGCTACCACATCGAGGAGGGCACCGAGTTCGTCAGCCACGACGACGTGGTCGGCTCGGCGTTCACGGTCCTGTGGCCCATGGACCGCTGGACTTGGCTGTCGAACCCCTCCGAGACCTTCGCCGACGTCCCCGACCCGTCCCAGTGACAGGCTCGCCGTCGTCGCGCCCTGCGTCGTCTCCCGATTCGGAGGAGGCGCAGTACTCCGTGCCCGATCAGTGGGAGGGCCTGCGTGATGCTCCCGTGGTGCGCGCGGACGGCGTGCCCATGTCCCGCAGGGGGACCGGTCGGCGTGTGCGCGGAGCGGATGCCGTCCAGCCCAAGCGCAGCCGCCGCATGCAGTCGGTTCACGATGCCGCCGCCGTGGTGATGGTGGCGCTGCTGCTGTCCTTCGTCTCCCAGCATGTGCTGGTCAGCGGATACCTGGTCACCGATGCGGCCATGGAGCCCACGCTGCGTCCCGGGGACCGGGTCTTCGCCAACGTCCTGGACCTGACGGTCTCGGGCGCGGATCGCGGCGAGGTCATCGTGTTCCGACGCGGCGACGGCGACACCGAGGCCCTTGGGGACAGGCCGCAGCCGCATCCCGTGCAGCAGACGCTGTCGTTCTTCGGGCTGTCGGCCGATCGCTCCCAGGATTTCGACGTCAAGCGCGTGGTCGGGGTCGGCGGCGATCGGGTCTCGTGCTGCGATGCCCAGGGGCGGATCATGGTCAACGAGGTGCCGATCGACGAGGCCGAGGCCTACCTGTACCCGGGGGAGATCGCCTCCGACGTCCAGTTCGACGTCATCGTCCCGGATGATCAGTACTTCGTACTCGGCGACTACCGCTCCGCCTCTCACGACTCCCGAGATGTGCTCAACACCGCTCAGGGATTCGTGAGCCACGATCGGGTCCAGGGCACCGCGTTCGTGCTCGGCTGGCCGCTGGATCGCATGGGTCCGCTGCCCGATGGCACCTGGGTCTACGACGAGTCAGCGGTCTCCGTCGACGCGCAGCGGAGGCCGTGACCGGTGAATGCTGCCCCCACCCTCGAGCTCGAGCGCACCCTGCTCGAGACCCTTCCCTCCGGTGCGCTCATCGCGGGCATGGACGAGGTGGGGCGTGGGGCGCTTGCGGGGCCGGTGGCTGTCGGCGCAGCTGTCATCTGCGCCTCGAGCGCCGAGGCGCCGGGTGCGGTGCGCGATTCCAAGCTGCTGCGACCGGCCGTGCGCCGGGAGCTGGCGCCGCAGATCCGCTCGTGGGCGGTCGACTCGGCGGTGGGCATGGCTTCACCGGGTGAGATCGACGCCCTGGGGATCGTCGGGGCCCTGCGGCTGGCCGGACGACGTGCCCTGGCGCAGCTGGCACCGGGCTCCCGCCCCGATCTGGTGCTGCTCGACGGCTCCCACGACTGGCTCAGCGCACCGTCCGACCTGCTGAGCCTGGCCGCGGAGGCGCAGACGGCCCCGACCTGGGATGGTCCCGTGCGCACACAGGTCAAGGGCGACCTGACGTGCGCGTCGATCGCGGCGGCCTCCGTGCTGGCCAAGGTCGAGCGGGACGGTCTCATGGAGACCCTGGATGCGCAGCATCCGGCCTACGGGTGGGCGCGCAACAAGGGCTATGGCGCCGCCGCGCATCGGGCCGCCCTGCTCGAACGCGGGGTCACCGAGCACCACCGGCGCAGCTGGAAGCTGGGCCTGCCGAGCTGATCCCCGTCCACAGTGCTCGGACATGCCTGAGCTGCAGGGCGCGGCCGTGGTCATCCTGGTCTCTCCAGGACGACGACGGGCGGGGGAGCTCATGCCGGGTGAGGACAGCGGGCAGCGGCTGCAGCTGGGGGAGCAGGGAGAGCGGCTGGCCGAGGCCTTCCTGCTCCGCCGCGGGGCGCAGGTGCTGCAGCGCAACTGGCGAGCCAGGCCGAGCGTGCACGGTGTGCGCGGCGAGCTGGACCTCATCGTGCGGCAGGGCCCGATGCTGGTGGGCGTCGAGGTGAAGACCCGGCGCGGCACCGACTACGGCCATCCCTTCGAGGCGGTCGATGCCACGAAGCTGCGGCGCCTTCACCTGCTGCTCGCGGCGTGGGCGCGCGAATGCGGCTGTCTCGCTGAGCGACGAGTGGATGTGGTCGCCGTGCTGCTGCTCGGCCAGCCGGGGCAGGAGCGGGTCCGTCTCGAGCACCGCACAGGACTGCACTGAGCCGCGGCCTCGCGGCTCCACAGACTGCTTCTTCTCGCAGCTTCGGGGCAGGCGCTCCCGGGCTGATTCTCGGGCGATCCATCGGGCCGGTCCACGGGGACATCCTGGCGGGACCCGGGAGGTCCGGGGATCTCGGAGGGGAGCCAGCATGAGCGGTTCGGGGTATGCGCGCAGCCTGTCGGTGGCGCTGATCGGGCTGGAGGGCACGGTCGTGGAGGTCGAGGCGGACATCGGCTCGCAGATCCCGGCATTCACCATCCTGGGTCTGCCGGATGCCTCCGTGCAGGAATCCCGCGATCGCGTGCGCTCCGCCGCGCGCAACGCCGGGATCCCGCTGAGCCCGCGGCGGATCACCGTGAACCTCTCTCCGGCCACGCTGCCCAAGCGCGGCAGCGGCTTCGACCTGGCGATCGCCATGGCCGCGCTTCAAGCGGATGGGAGGCTCAAGGCCCCTCCCGGCGTCGTCTACCTGGCGGAGGTCTCCTTGGACGGCGCGCTGCGGCCGGTGCGCGGTGTGCTTCCTGCCGTGCTGGCAGCGGTGCGAGCCGGTCACGAGCGGATCGTCGTGGCCTCAGCGAATGCGCAGGAGGCCGCCCTGGTGACTGGGGCGAAGGTCCGGGCCTATGACTGCCTGGCCGATGCCGCCGCCGACTTCGGGGCGGATCCTCGGTCCCTGCGCCGACCCGCGGGCCCGGCCTCCGGCAGCGTCGCCTCCGTGGAATCGGAGGATGAGGCCCGGCTGCCGGATCTGTGTGACGTGGCCGGTCAGGCCGAGGCGCGCATGGCCCTGGAGATCGCGGCAGCCGGAGCGCTGCACCTGCTGCTCACCGGCCCGCCCGGGGCGGGCAAGTCCATGCTCGCCTCCCGCCTGCCGGGCATCCTTCCGGAGCTGGACGATCAGGCCGCCACCGAGGTGACCGCCGTGCGCTCGCTGGAGACCCGGGTGGGTCCGCGACGGAGCCTGATCCGCCGCCCGCCGTTCGAGGCTCCGCATCATTCGACCTCGGCGGCAGCCCTGCTGGGCGGCGGCTCCGGCATCCCCAGGCCGGGGGCGGTGTCTCGAGCACATCGCGGCGTGCTGTTCCTCGACGAGGCGCCGGAATTCGATCGCGGAGTGCTCGACGCGCTGCGCCAGCCCCTGGAGACAGGGGATGTCCGGATCGACCGCTCCAGCGCCAGCGCCAGGTATCCGGCGCGCTTCCAGCTGGTCCTGGCCGCCAACCCGTGTCCGTGCGGGCGCGCCAGCGGCAAGGGCGAGGACTGCCGGTGCACGCCGGCTCAGCGTCGGGCGTACTTCGGGAAGCTGTCGGGGCCGCTGCTGGACCGGGTGGATCTGCGGCTGCAGATGCCCGCGCTGAGCTATGCCGAGCTGACCGTCGGAACGGCGGGGGAGCCGAGCGCAGAGGTGGCCGCCAGGGTGGCCGCCGCCCGTGACGTTCAGGCCGAGCGGCTGCGGCCCCACGGGCTGCGCACCAATGCCGAGCTCACCTCCTCGCTGCTCAGCGGTCCCCTTCGCAGCGCTGCGTCCGTGACCGCAGGGCTCGAGCGCGAGATGGAGCGCGGTGCGCTGACTGCCCGCGGGATGCACCGGGTTCTGCGCGTGGCTTGGACGCTGGCCGACCTGGAGGCCCGCGACGGCCCCACCGCCGACGACGTCGACACCGCCCTGCACTTCCGGGACAGCACCCTGTCATGACCCGCCCGCCCGCACCGCTGAAGGAGATCGCCATGACCATCGACGACCAGCAGGGCATCCGTCGTGCGCGAGCGGCCCTGTCCCGGGTGATCGAGCCGCGGGACACGATCGGCCACGTGCTGATCGAGGCCCTGGGGCCGGTCACCTCCTGGGAGATCGTCTCCAGCGGCAGGAACCTCACCGCGCAGGAGGGCCTCGCCCTGACCCAGGCCGTGCACCGAGCCCCGGAGGAGGTGGTCGGGACCATGGGATCGGCCGCCGAGCGCTGGCAGGCCCGTGCCGCCGTCGTGGATCTCGATGCCGACCGCCGGGCTCTGGAGGATGTGGGCGGGTGGCTGTGCGTTCCCGAGGACGACGACTGGCCGCAGCAGCTCGACATGCTGGGCCTGCAGGCGCCGGTGGCGCTGTGGGGTCGCGGCCGACGGGATGGGCTGAGCCGGTGGCCGCAGGATGCGGTGGCGATCGTCGGCTCCCGCGACGTCACCGGCTACGGCCGCAGCGTCACGTTCGACTTCGCCGGCGCCCTGGCCGCACGCGGTCGCACGATCATCTCCGGCGGCGCCTACGGGGTCGACGAAGCCGCTCACCACGCCGCGCTGGCCACCGGAGTCGGAGTTGTCCCCACGGTCGCCGTGATGGCCGGCGGCGTCGATCGGCTGTATCCGCGCGGGAACCAGGAGCTGCTCGAACGGGTGAGCGTGGAGGGCGCCGTGGTCTCCGAGTCGCCTCCGGGGACCATGCCGGCGCGCTATCGGTTTCTGGACCGCAACCGGCTGATCGCGGCGCTGTCCGCGGCGACCGTGCTGACGGAATCGCGATGGCGCTCTGGAGCGCAGAACACCGCGCATCACGCGGATCGGCTCTCCAAGCCGGTGGGGGCGGTGCCCGGAAGCATCCACTCGGCCGCCTCCGCCGGGTGCCATCGGCTGATCCGGGAGGGCGTGGCGGTGCTCGTGAGCGACGTCGAGGAGGTGCTCGGCCTGCTGGCGCCCCTGGGCGCGCTTGCCGAGCCCGCGCCGGCCGAGCAGCTGCAGATCTTCGACGGACTCAGCCAGCAGGACCGCATGCTCGCCGACGCCCTGCCCGTGAGCGGCGGTGCCAGCATCGACGCACTGGCGGCCACCAGCGGGCTGCCGGTGCGCCGCCTGCTCGGTGCGCTGCGCCGGCTCGAGCGCGGCGGCCTCGCGCTGGAGCGTGACGGCCTGTGGCGCAGGCCGCGGATCCGGTAGGCCTACTGCCGAGGTCATAGGATCGGCACATGTCCCACGCCGGTCCGCATCCCGAGCACGAGTCGGCGCCTGGCTCGGTCCCGGAGGAGGGGGCCCGGCTGCTGGCGGAGTTCGGCGAGCACCTGCGCCTCGAGCGCTCACGCAGCCAAGCCACGATCACGGCCTACACCGCCGATCTCGCTCACCTGCTGGCGTGGGCGCACCGGCGAGGCGATGCCGTGGCGCAGATCGATCTCAGCGTGCTGCGCAGCTGGCTTGCGGATCTGCATGCCCAAGGCGCCTCGGCCTCGACCCTGGCTCGACGCACCTCGGCGCTGCGCACGTTCTTCGGATGGACCGCCGCGACCGGACGCACCACCTCGGATCCGACACTGCGGCTGAAGGCGCCACGACGCGGCTCCTCTCTGCCGGAGGTCGTCGGCGCGGGGGACCTGCAGGCCGTCCTCGACGCTCTCGCGGCCCGAGCCGAAGATCAGGAGGCCACGGTGCGCGACCGGGCGCTGGCCGCTCGGGATCTGCTGATCATCGAGCTGCTGTGGGCCACCGGCGTGCGCGTCGCGGAGCTGTCCGGCCTGGACGTCGATGACCTCGACCGGTCGCGCCGGACCCTGCGCGTGACAGGCAAGGGCGATAAGCAGCGAGTCGTCCCCTACGGCGCTCCCGCCGAGTCGTCCCTCGAGCTGTGGCTGTCTCGGCGCGGCACCCTGGCCACGGGGGCCAGCGGCCCGGCCCTGCTGCTGGGGGCGCGCGGAGGACGGATGGGCACCCGGCAGATCCGCGAGGTCGTCGATCGGGAGCTTGCGGCCCGCCCCGATGTGGCCGCACGCGGTCCGCACGCGCTGCGGCACTCGGCAGCCACCCACCTGCTCGACGGCGGAGCCGATCTGCGCAGCGTCCAGGAGCTGCTCGGCCACGAGTCCGTGTCGACCACTCAGCTCTACACGCACGTCTCCGTCGACCGGCTGGGTGCCGCCTTCCAGCAGGCCCATCCGCGAGCCTGAGCTCCCCGGTGAGCCGAGAGTCCGTGCCGTCGTCGTCCTTGTGACGTCGGAGTACGGCGTACACTTCGCCGCAGAGTTGACGGCAGAGTCATCGATCGAGAAAGATGAGATTGCCCAGATGTCTGATGGCCTCGAATCCATCGGCACGGACGGGCGCTGCAGGAAGGACAACTTCATCGCGGGATGATCCCGGAGGCCTCGAATCCTCCTCGATCGGACCGCATCGGCAGACGCGGGCACCTGTGCCCTTGTCGCTTCGGGAACTCGTGAAGGTCGTTGGGGAAGACGCACCTACACGTCGGAGGGACACGTCATGTCGTCAACGATCACGCGGGGAGTGTTGCACATCCACTCCGCCCCGCAGGCGCTGTGCCCTCATATCCAGTGGGCGCTCGAAGCGCTCGCGCGGGGACGCACCGCACTGGAATGGACCGCCCAGGAGGCGGAGCCGGGTTCTCTGCGCGCCGAGCTCACCTGGGCCGGACCGGCCGGGACCGGAGCGCTGATGGCCTCTGCCCTGCGCACCCTCGGCAAGATCCGCTTCGAGATCACCGAGGAGCCCTCGCCCGGAGCCGACGGCTCCCGCTGGTCCTTCACCCCGGACCTCGGCGTCTTCCACGCCACCACCGACGCCGCCGGCAACGTGGTGGTCTGCGAGGACCGCATCCGCTACGCGTTCGAGAACTCCCACGGCAATCCCGCGCTGGTGGTCAATGAGCTGTCGCTGGCCCTGGGCGAGGCCTGGGACGAGGAGCTCGAGCCCTTCCGCCTGGCCGCCGAGGGAGCACCCGTCCGCTGGCTCCACCGCGTCTCCTGATCCGCCGGAGACTGAGCAGCAGGTGCCTGGGACTGCGCTGCAGGACCTGACCCCGGCCCCTGATCCGTCGCCCGCATCGAGTGGCGTCTGAGTGCGACCCCCTTGATCGACGGGCCCCCTGGAGTGCGTTGGGGGCGTCAGACGCACACTGCCGGGCCACGCGATGTTGTGAGCGTGGTGAAATCACACTGCGGTGCCACTCGTTGAAGTGGGATCCGCTGAGTCACACCACGGCGACACCGGATCTCGGCGCCAGGACGACAGTAGCCCCGCACCTCGAGGGTGCGGGGCTGCTGTTCTATCCGGGAGCGGATCCCGGCAGCCGAGCCGACTCAGATGGAGCGGAAGGCCACCACGGCGTTGTGACCGCCGAAGCCGAAGGAGTTGGACAGCGCGGCGGCGTCGCCGGAGCGCAGCTCACGAGGCTCGGTGACCACATCCAGGTCGATCTGCGGATCCTGGTTGTCCAGGTTGATGGTCTGCGGCGCGGTGCGCTCGGTGAGGGCCTTGATGGTCAGGATGGCCTCGACAGCACCGGAGCCGCCGAGCATGTGCCCGGTCATGGACTTGGTGGCGGAGACGGGGATGCCGTCGATCGCATCGCCCAGCGCCGCGCGCATGGCGGTGGCCTCCGGGAGGTCGCCCTTGGGCGTGGAGGTCGCGTGCGCGTTGACGTGGATGACGTCCTCGACTTCGATGTCGCCCTCGCGCAGGGCCTCGCGCAGTGCGCGGGCCGCGCCGGCGCCGGAGTCATCCGGAGCGGTGATGTGGTGGGCATCGGCGGTGAGGCCGGCGCCGGCGAGCTCGCAGTAGATGCGGGCGCCGCGGGCCTTGGCGAACTCCTCGGATTCGATGACCACGGCACCGGCGCCTTCGGCCATGACGAAGCCGTCGCGGTCGATGTCGTACGGGCGTGAGGCGCGCTCGGGCTCGTCGTTGCGGGTGGACAGCGCCTGCATGGCGCCGAACGCGGCGAAATTCACGGGATGGTTGGCGGACTCGGCGCCGCCGACCACGACGACGTCGGCCTTGCCGGCCTGGATGAGCATGAGTCCCTGGTAGAAGGACTCGGTGCCCGAGGCGCAGGCGGAGACGCTGGTGATCGCGGCTGCGCGGGCCTTCAGCGCCATGCCGATCGTGGCGGAGTTGCCGTTGGGCATGAGCATGGGGACGGTCATGGGCATGACGCGTCGGACACCGCGCTCGCGCATGGTGTCCCAGGCATCGAGCAGGGTCCAGGCTCCGCCGATTCCGGTGCCGAACACGACGGCCAGGCGCTCGGGGTCGATCTCATCGGAGAGCTCGGCGTCGGCACCGGAGAAGCCGGCATCCGCCCAGGCCTCGCGGGCGGAGATCAGGGAGAGCTGCCCGGACGGGTCGAGGCGCTTGGCCTCCACGCGGGTGAGCACCTCGGAGGCAGGTGTCGAGACAGAGGCGGCGATGCGCGAGCTCGTGGGGTAGAGCTCGAGCCACTCGGCGTCGATCGCCGAGACTCCGGAGACTCCGGCCAGGGCGTTGCGCCACAGCTCGGGGACGGTGCCGCCGATGGGCGTGGTGGCTCCGAGTCCGGTGACTACTGCTTTACGGGTCATGTGCGCTGCTGCTTCCTGATCTCAGGGGTGTAAGGGGCCGGGGGACGCGGCCGGCGCGCCGCCGGCGTCGTGCCGGGGCACGACGTGGCGGCGGCGCGCTCGGACTGCGGCTCCGGTGGGCCGATCAGCCCTGGGCGTTGTCGATGAAGTCGACGGCGTCCTGAACCGTCTTGAGGTTCTTGACCTCCTCGTCCGGGATGGTCACCTCGAACTTCTCCTCGCAGTTCACGACGATGGTCATCATCGAGATGGAGTCGATGTCCAGGTCCTCGGTGAAGTTCTTGTCGAGCTGGACGGCCTCGGTCTCCAGGCCGGTCTCCTCGTTCACGATCTCGGCCAGACCTGCCAGGATCTCTTCCTTGCTCGCCATGCTGTCTTCCTTTCGTCTGGCCCTTCGACAGGGCCGTTCCCTTGGTGCGCCGGTCGGCGGGTGCCGACCGGTGATCACCTGACTCGCACTGCGAACCCGGTGACCGACGTTGTCACTGCGGTCTCAACTCTACGGGCGGCCCGGCCGCTGAGCGTGGAGCCCGATCCTCGAACGCCCGCCTCCGTGGAGGGGTCGTCGACCGCTGGCGGATCGGAAGGCTGGGGAGCCGACGGCCGCAGGTGCGAGGCCTGCGGCGCACAGCTTCAGGGCAGGATCACCACCTGGGCGGCGAACACGAGTCCGGCGCCGAAGCCGACCTGCAGAGCCGGCTTGCCGGACAGCTCGGGGTGCTCCTTGAGCAGACGGTGGGCGGCCAGCGGCACGGAGGCCGCAGACGTGTTGCCGGCATCGGCGATGTCGCGAGCGATCACGACCGACTCGGGCAGCTTCAGCACCTTGGCCATCTGGTCGATGATGCGCATGTTGGCCTGGTGCGGGATGAACGCACCCAGGTCCTCGGGCCCGATCCCGGCGGCCTCGAGGGCCTCCGTGACCCGCTTGGCAACCTCGAAGGAGGCCCAGCGGAACACGGTCTGCCCGTCCTGGCGCAGGGTCGGCGACAGCGGTGCGTCGGCCCGCATCTCGCCGGTCTCCTTGTCCGCGAGGTCGGCGCGGAAGGGACGCGGCTGGCCCTGGTCGATCAGGCGCAGATCCGTGAGGGGATGCGTCATGCGGATGGCCTCGGCCTTGGAGCCGTCGGATCCCCACACGGTGGGGGCGATCCCGGGGGTCTGCGACGGGCCCACGACAGCTGCGCCGGCGCCGTCGCCGAGCAGGAAGCTGATCGAGCGCTCGCCGTTGTCGATGACGTCCGAGAGCTTCTCCACACCCACGACCAGCACGTGCTCGGACATGCCCGAGCGGATCAGGGCGTCGGCCTGGGCGATGCCGTAGCAATAGCCCGCGCAGGCCGCCGAGACGTCGAAGGCCGCAGCGGGCGTGGCGCCCAGCTGATCGGCCAGCTCGGCTGCCATGGACGGGGTCTGGAACGGGTGCGAGATCGAGGCGACGATCACCGTGGAGAGCTGGGAGCCCTGGAGCCCTGCCGCCTCGAGCGCTTCGCGGGAGGCTTCGAGGGCCATGTCCAGGGCGCTGGTGGACTCATCCGCGCGGTGTCGGGTGACGATGCCGGTGCGCTGGCGGATCCACTCGTCCGAGGACTCGATCCACTGGCAGATGTCGTCGTTCGTGACGGTGACATCCGGTCGGGAGGCGCCCAGGCCCAGGATGCGGGAATGGGCGGTCGGGGTGTACTGGTTCAGCGTCACCATGCGGGCGTCTCCTCGAAGTGGTGGATGGGTCGCGGCGCGGAGGGCTCAGGACAGCGCACTGCGCGCATCCTCGAGGGCCTCGGTGGAGGTGACGGCCAGACCCGGCACGCCGCGCAGGGCGCGCTTGGCCAATCCGACGAGCGTGCCCGCGGGCGGCAGCTCGATGAGCTGGGTCACCTCGCGGCGCTTCATCTCCTCCATGCACAGGTCCCAGCGCACGGGGCGGCAGACCTGCTCGATGAGGGACTCCAGGTTCGCCTGCCCGGAGGAGACCGCCTGGCCGTCGCGGTTGGAGAGCAGGGTCGAGGCGGGGTCCTGCGGGGACAGCGAGCCGGCGAGCTCGCGCAGCGGCTCCAGAGCCGGGGCCATGTAGTCGGTGTGAAAGGCACCGGCCACCTTCAGCGGGACCACGCGCGAGCGCTCCGGCGGGTTCGCGGCGAAGGCCTCGAGGGCCTCGAGGGAGCCGGCCGCGACGATCTGCCCGGAGCCGTTGGCGTTGGCCGGAGTCAGCCCGGCGGCCTCGATGGCCTCGCGGATGACGTCCTCATGCGGCGAGAGCACCGCGGACATGCCGGTGGGCGTGGCGGCGGCTGCCTGGGCCATGGCGGTGGCGCGGGTGCGCACGAAGCTCATGGCGTCGTCCTCGCTCAGCGCGCCGGCCAGAGCGGAGGCCGTGATCTCGCCGACGGAGTGCCCGGCGAACAGGAGATCGTGGCGGTCGTCGAGCTCGCTGCGCAGCAGGCGCGCTGCCACCAGGCCTGCGGCCACGATCAGCGGCTGGGCGACGGCCGTGTCCTTGATGGTCTCGGCATCGGCCCCGGTTCCGTAGTGGATGAGGTCGAGGTCGGCTCCGCGGGAGAGCTGCTCGAGGTGCTCGCGCACGCCGGGCAGCGGCAGCCACTCGGCGAGCATTCCTGGCTTCTGGGCGCCCTGTCCGGGGCAGAGGATCGCAATCACCCATGCAGTCCACCAGATCCGGGCACGCGGGGCGAACTGCGGCTCGTACGAAGGCCCCGTCGGAGCTTTGTCGAGTCCCTACAACGCCTGCGGCGGCGTGGCGTCGGCGGGTCGCCGGGAGCGGCGCGGCGACTGTGCGGGCCCTCCAGCTGCTCCAGGGGCGCCGCGCCCGGAGGAGCCCTCGGCGAGCCTGCCGGCCACCAGTGCGCAGTGCAGCACGAAGGCGTCGCGGGGCACGAGCGGGTCCCAGCCGGTGAGGTCGGTGATCCGGCGCAGGCGGTAGCGCACAGTGTTGGCGTGGACGTAGAGCTCCCGGGAGGTGGCCTCCAGCGAATGGCCCACGGAGATGTAGGTGGCCAGGGTCTCCTCCAGGCCGGTGGTCAAGGCCGCCAGCGGGGCGTGGATCTGCTCGACGATCGCGGCGCGGGCCAGCGGATCCCCGGTCATCAGCCGCTCGGGCCACAGCTCCTCGGAATGAACCGGGCGCGGGGCCGCGGGCCAGGCATGGGCGGCCTCGAGACCGGAGACGGCTGGCTCCGAGGAGGCCACCACGGAGAACAGCGAGTCTGCCTCCGGCCCGTAGACGACCGGTCCAGGGCCGAACAGGGCGGCGAGGCGGGCCAGGGCGCGGTCGGTGCGCTGCATGTCCGCGAGCATCAGCAGCAGCCGGTCGCCCTGGATGGACACGAGCGCATCCGAGGCATGCCGGGTGGCCACCCGGCGGATCCGAGCGACCACCGCCGGGCTGGTCTGCTCGGGGCTGCTGCCGACCACCGCGGTGACCGGTCCCTTGGAGTCCCAGCCCAGCGCGGCCACGCGGGATCGCAGCGTCTCGCTGCGCTCGCCGCTGAGCAGGCCGTCCACGACGACGGACTCCATGCGGGCATCCCAGGAGCCGCGGTTCTCGGCGGCGCGGGCGTAGATGTCGGCGGCGGCGAAGGCGATGTCGCGGGAGAAGCGCAGGACGCCGTCGCGCAGGACGGCTGCGTCGCTGCCGGTGGCCAGCTCGGGCACTCGGTCCTCGACGACATCGACCACCACGCGCAGCACCTGCAGGGCCTGATGCAGCGAGATCGCGCTGGTGAGGTCGGTGGGGGCCTCCCGGAACATGGTGAGCAGGAACTTCTCGTCCTCGGGGTCCTCGCACCAGGTCACGAAGCCGGCGATGCCGCGCTGGGCCATCAGCCCGAGCTCGGAACGATCCTTGGGCCGCAGCTCGGCGAACCAGGGGAGGTCCTCGCCGAGTCGGGCGATCGCCACGTCCGACAGCGGCGCCACGTTGGCCCGGACCCGATCGAGCGTCCTGCGCCCCGGCATGGGCTCGGAGCGCCGGGCGCTGCCCCGGGAGGAGCGCGCAGACTTGCCGCTGGTGGACTTGGCGCCGCGGATCCAGCGGTTCCCGCCGAGCAGTGCGCCGCCGGAGCGGGATTCGGGGTCCGTCGAGGTGTCCTTCGCCATGACGGCCAGGATACGACAGGAGGCCCGGGGCGGGCGCCCCGGGCCTCCTGCGGTCGGCTTGCAGCCGTCAGCGGATCAGGCGTCGCCGCCCGCGTTGCCGGAGGTGCCGGCGTTGGGGTCGTGCAGGTCGTACTTCTCGATCGCCTTCTGCGGGGCGTCGGAGTCGACCTCGCCGCGCTTGGCCAGCATCTCGAGGGTGCGCACCACCATCGAGTGCGAGTCGATATGGAACCAGCGGCGAGCACCGGCACGGGTGTCCGCGAATCCGAAATCATCCGCGCCCAGCGTGGCGAACTCGTTCGGGACGTACTGGCGGATCATGTCCGGGACCTCCGAGGCGTAGTCCGTCGAGGCGATGATCGGGCCCTCTGCGCCGGCCAGCGCCTGGGTGACGTACGGGGTGCGCACGCCCTCCGACGGATTCAGGAACGCGTCCTTCTCCGCGGCCATGGCATCTCGGCGCAGCTCGGTCCAGGAGGTCACCGACCAGACGTCGGCGGAGACGCCCCAGTCCTCGGCCAGCAGCTTCTGCGCCTCGAGCGCCCAGGGCACTGCCACGCCGGAGGCCAGCAGCTGGGCGCGCGGGCCCTCCTGCTCGGCGGCCTTCAGGTGGTAGATGCCCTTGAGGATGCCCTCGACGTCCACATCCTCCGGCTCGGCCGGCTGGTGGATCGGCTCGTTGTACACCGTGAGGTAGTACATGACGTCGTGATCCTCATCGGCGGTGCCGTACATCTGCTCGATGCCGCGCTTGACGATGTGGGCGATCTCGTAGCCGTAGGCCGGGTCGTAGGTGATCACGGCGGGGTTGGTGTTCGCCAGGATCGGCGAGTGCCCGTCCGCGTGCTGGGTGCCCTCGCCGGTCAGCGTGGTGCGCCCGGCGGTCGCGCCGATGATGAATCCGCGCGCCCGCTGGTCGGCGGCCGCCCAGAAGACGTCGCCGGAGCGCTGGAAGCCGAACATCGAGTAGAAGAGGTAGAACGGGATCATCGCCTCGCCATGGGTGGCGTAGGAGGTGCCCGCGTTCAGGAACTGCGACGTGGCGCCGTCCTCGTTGATGCCCGGGTGCAGGATGACGCCCTGCTCCGACTCCTTGTAGGACAGCATCAGCTCGCGGTCCACGGCCAGGTAGTTCTGGCCGTTCGGGTTGTAGATCTTGGCCGTGGGGAAGAAAGAGTCCATGCCGAACGTGCGGGCCTCGTCCGGGACGATCGGCACGATGCGGTGGCCGAAGTCCTTCTCGCGCATGAGGTCCTTGAGCGTGCGGACCAGCGCCATGGTGGTCGCGGCCAGCTGCTTGCCGGAGCCCTTCTTGGCCGAGGCGTAGGCCTTGTCCGACGGAAGGGTGATCTCCTTCTGCTCGTGACGGCGCTCCGGGAGGAAGCCGCCGAG
This sequence comes from Kocuria sp. p3-SID1428, assembly GCF_025149945.1. Taxonomy (GTDB): domain Bacteria; phylum Actinomycetota; class Actinomycetes; order Actinomycetales; family Micrococcaceae; genus Kocuria. The sequence goes on from NZ_JALXVH010000005.1 coordinate 84,315, forward strand.
CTCCTTGCGGCGCTCGAGCATGTACTGGATCTCGGGGGAGTCCGTTCCCGGGTGGTAGTACGGAGCGTTGTACGGATCCTCGAGCTGGTCGTCCTCGATCGGGATGCGCAGGTGATCGCGGAACGATTTGAGGTCCTCCACGGTCAGCTTCTTCATCTGGTGCGTGGCGTTGCGGGCCTCGAAGTGCGGGCCGAGGCCGTAGCCCTTCACGCCCTGGGCCAGGATGACGGTCGGCTGGCCCTTGAACTCCATCGCTGCCTTGTAGGCGGCGTGGATCTTGAAGTAGTCGTGCGCACCGCGCTTGAGGTTCCAGATGTCGTCGTCGGACAGGTCCGCCACGAGCTCCTTGGTCTCCGGGGTCTGGCCGAAGAAGTGGTCGCGGATGAACGCGCCCGACTCGCCCTTGTACGTCTGGTAGTCGCCGTCCAGGGTCTGGTTCATGATCTGGACGAGCTTGCCGGACTTGTCCTTCTTCAGCAGCTCATCCCACTCGCGGCCCCAGATGACCTTGATGACGTTCCAGCCGGCACCGCGGAAGAACGCCTCGAGCTCCTGGATGATCTTGCCGTTGCCGCGCACCGGGCCGTCGAGGCGCTGCAGGTTGCAGTTCACCACGAAGGTCAGGTTGTCGAGCTTGTCGTTGGCGGCGGCCTGCAGCACACCGCGCGACTCGGGCTCGTCCATCTCGCCGTCGCCCAGGAAGGCCCAGACGTGCTGGTCGGAGGTGTCCTTGATGCCGCGATTCTCGAGGTACCGGTTGAACTGGGCCTGGTAGATCGCATCCATGGGGCCGTTGCCCATGGAGACGGTCGGGAACTGCCAGTAGTCCGGCATCATGCGGGGGTGCGGGTAGGAGGACAGCGCGTGGCCCTCCTTGGTCTTCTCCTGGCGGAAGCCGTCCAGGTCCTCCTCGGTGAGGCGCCCCTCGAGGAAGGAGCGGGCGTAGTTGCCCGGAGAGGAGTGGCCCTGCCAGAAGATCTGGTCGCCGCCGCCGGGATGGTCCGGGCCGCGGAAGAAGTGGTTCTGCCCGACCTCGTAGAGCGTGGCCACGCCGGCGAAGGAGGAGATGTGCCCGCCCACGCCGATCTCCGGCTTCTGAGCGCGCTGGACCATCATGGCGGCGTTCCAGCGCATGTAGGCGCGGTAGCGGCGCTCGATCTCCTCGTCGCCGGGGTACTCCGGCTCCTGATCGACCGGGACGGTGTTGATGTAGTCCGTGGTGGTCACCATGGGGACGCCGACGCTCTGGGCGCCGGCATCCTGCAGGAGCGCGCGCATGATGTACTGCGCCCGCTCGGTCCCCTGGGTCTCGACGAGGCCACGGAGGGACTCGACCCACTCCCGCGTCTCCTCAGGGTTGGAGTCGCTCAGCTGGCTGGTCAGCCCGCTCAGGATGTGATTGTTGCTCTCGGATGCCACGATCAACCTCTCTTCGTCGAGTGCGGCGGCGGTCCAGGCGGCGGCTGCGCCGATCGTGGGGCGCGCCCCGCCGGAAGTCCTTCGGACCATCATCCAACATTCTGCCCGCTCGCGCGTCCACGCCCGGGCCTCATGCCGCGAGACTTGCCGTGCGTCCCTGGTCACAGTCGGTTCTCGGAGCCGTCGAGCGGCGGCCGGGGCGTGATGCCGAAGCGGCTGTCAAGGGGGCGCGGGGGTTGCCAGTCGCCTTGCAAGCGGAGGCCAACAGGTGTTGTGTTGCCTCGAGAGCTGGATCGCATCCTGCGGTCGAGCACCCCAGAACCAGCCGCACTCGAGCGGCATGACTTTCGGCTGAGCCTTCCAAGCAGGAGGGCGCCGGTGAAGGAGAGTGACGTGGGCGAGGCCAAGGCCGCCGCGGACGACGCGATGAGCGAGCTCAAGCTGCCTGAGGGCGCCATCGTGCAGGAGTTCGGGTACGACGACGACGTCGACTTCGACCTGCGGGATCGCATCGAGGACCTGATCGGGTCGCAGATGCTGGACGAGGACGACCAGGACGTCGTCGACGCCGTGCTGCTGTGGTGGCGCGACGGCGACGGCGACCTCATCGACGCCCTGGTCGATGCCCAGACGCAGCTGGACGCCGGCGGAGCCGTGTGGCTGATGACCCCGAAGCCCGGCCGTGACGGGCATGTGAGCCCCGCGGACGTCGAGACCTCGAGCTCCACGGCGGGGCTGCACACCACCTCGCGCGCCGGCGTGAGCGAGGACTGGACCGCGCTGCGCCTGGCGCCCAAGCGCAATCACTGACGAGCAGGCAGGCGGCATCCGCCGCCGCTGCACGGACCCCCAGACCCACGACGATCTGCACCCGAGCCAGCCGTCACGGCCGGCTCCGGAGGCGGCGAGGTGAGACCCATGATCGAGATCGGCCAGTTCGCGCCCGACTTCACGCTGACCAACCAGTACGGGGAGGACGTGACGCTCGCAGAGCACCTCGGCCGTCCCGTGGCGCTGGTGTTCTACCCGTTCGCGTTCTCCTCGGTGTGCACGGGGGAGATGTGCCAGCTGCAGGACATGATGGATGAGGTCCAGGAGGCCGATGCCCTCCTGCTGGCGGTCTCCACGGACTCCCAGTACGTCCTCAAGGCCTTCAGCCGCGAGGAGTCCCTGGAGTTCGACCTCCTCTCCGACTTCTGGCCCCACGGCGAGACCGCACGCGCCTTCGGCGTGTTCGACGAGACCACCGGCATGGCCAGCCGCACGACCTTCCTGATCGACGCCGACGGCATCGTGCTCGACCGCTTCACCTCCGAAATCACCTCGCAGCGCCCCGTCGAGCGCTATCGCGAGGCCCTGGCCAAGCTGCCGGCGCCCACCGCGTGAGTCCTCCTGTCCGCATCCTGCGGGCCGGCTACGGCCCCCGCGATGAGCCGGACCTGTTCCCTGATCCGCAGGCTCTGAGCCTCGATACCGGGCTTGCGGTCGCGATCGAGCAGCTGGCCGGACGGGAGGCCCTCGTGATCTCGGGCGCGGGCATGTCCACGGCCTCCGGGATTCCGGACTACCGCGGACCTGATGCCCAGCCGCGCCAGCCCATGACCTTCCAGGAGTTCACGCACTCGCCCGAGCGCCGGGCGCACTACTGGTCGCGCAATCAGATCGGGTGGCGGAACCTGCAGCGCGCCGAGCCGAACGCCGCGCACCGCAGCCTTGCCCGGCTCGAGTCCGCAGGGGCAGTGCGGGCGGTCATCACCCAGAACATCGACCGGCTGCACGAGCGCGCCGGCTCGCGCTGCGTGATCGACCTGCACGGGCGCTACGACCGCGTGCGCTGCATGGAGTGCGCCACCCTCATCCCTCGCGCAGTCTGGTCGGATCGGCTCGACGAGCTGAACCCCGAGGCTGCGGCGGCCTCGGCGGATCCCGCGGACATCGACTTCGCCCCGGACGCCGATGCCGAGGTCGCCTACGCCGGTGACGCCTACCGCGTGCCGGACTGCCCGGTCTGCGGGGGCGTGGTCAAGCCTGACGTGGTGTTCTTCGGCGAGAGCGCGGATCCGGACGACGTCGCCGCCGCCTGGCATCAGACCGAGCTGGCTCAGGCCCTGCTGGTGCTGGGGACCTCGCTGACCGTGCACTCGGCGCGGCGCTTCGTGCGCCGCGCGGTGCGCGCGGGCATCCCCGTGGTGATCGTCAACCACGGCCAGACCCGCTCGGATGCCGAGGCCTCGGTCAAGATCGACGCGCAGGTCGCGGAGTTCCTGGCCTCAGCCGAAGCCCCGCTGAGCGAGGGCGCACGCGGCCGTCGACCCTGAGGGGCCCAGGGCCAGGAGGACGTCTTCACAGCCGACGTGATGGAAGACACCAGCTCCCGCATCAGGAATCGTTGTCAGATCGTCACATAAGAGGCGACTCGGGGGTAACATCAGGGTCAGCATCGGGTGCTGACGGCTGCAGAAGTCGTCCACCCGATGCCGCCACATCCAGGGCCTTTAGCTCAGCTGGCAGAGCACTGCGTTTACACCGCAGGTGTCGTCGGTTCGATCCCGGCAGGGCCCACCGTAAGGCTCGCGACACCAGAAACCGGGCCGCCATGACTCGGGCCGAAGCCGACGAACTCTGTAGCCTGCCCGTGAACGAAGCCGCCGAACGCATCGAAGCCAAGCGCGCCGAGCAGGAGCAAGCGCGGCAGCGAGCCGCAGAGCGGGCACAGCGGCTTCCCGACCCATTCGCGCACGACCCCCACCGCAGCGGGCCGCACCGCGAAGGGCCGACACGCAGCCTATAGACCACGGTAGGTAGGCAGGCAGGCTGCTCACGGCAGTTCCTCGGGTCGGCAAGCACAAGACCAGGAGTGGGGCGGATGACCTACCGCCAGGTAGCGATACGTCCATTCAGAAGAGAAGAGGCAGACGGAGTAGTAAGTGGCTGAAGATGCTTGGGGCTAAGTGGAGGGCACATATCAGTCCTGAGTCACGAGCTCGGCGCGGCGAGCAGGAGGAGGATTGGAGACCGCAGGGAAGGCAGTGTTCCTATTTCGAGGCAGTACCGCCTTATTTCTATCGGCGCATCAGGTACGGTGAACTCGGTTCTCGGTTCGCCTCGTTCACCGACGCGGCCTGCGGCCTGGGGTCGGTGGAGAGCGTCCGCTCTTCGGTGGTCAGTAGGCGACGGAGAAGCGTGTGCGGTGGTGGGCGGGCTTCTCGATCTCGTCGGTGATGGCGAGGGCGATGTCGTCGCCGGAGATTTCCGAGACGCCGTTCTCGTCGCGCAGGAGGATGTCATCACCGATGCGGTAGTGGCCGCGGGCGGTGCCGGGGGCGTGCTTGCCGAAGTTCTCGGCGGGGCTGATGAGGAACCAGTCGAGGCGGTCGTCGGTGTTCGCGCGGAGGTCGTCGAGGGCTCCGGCGAGTTCGAGGGATTCGGGCTTGGCGACCTCGGGGAAGCCGGGGGTGTCGACCAGGCGGGGCCCGCCTGGTGCGATCAGGAGCGAGCCGGCCCCGCCCATTACCCCGAAGCGCACGCCTCGTTCCGCGGCGAGCCCGGCCGCCGTGGACAGCAGGGCGCGGAGGCGGCCTTTGCCGGCGAGCCCGCCGTGGGTGGACAGTGCCGAGATCACGACGTCCGTGTGCTCGAATGCTGAGGCCAGGAACGCGGGGTCTTGCACGTCACCGGCCCGGTACTCGACGCCCGGGGTCTGCTTGTCGGGGATGGAACGGCTGTACGAGACGACCTGGTGGCCACGCTTGGTGGCCTCGCGGACGATACGGCTGCCGGCGTACCCGGTGCCGCCGAGGACATGGATGCGAGTCATGGTTTTTTCTCCTTATGGATCGAACGAGATGGATAGAGGGCCGCCGGGGGTCAGGCGGCGGGTTCCCGCCGTGGTCGGGGTGTGGCCAGGAGCAGGCCGAGGAGCGCGATGATCGCGGCGGCGAGCATGGTCACCCCGAGGGGGATGGCGGTGTGCTCGCCGGCGATGCCGACCAGGGCGGCGACGAGGCCGGCGAGGGCGAACTGCACCGCCCCGAGCAGCGCCGACCCTGCGCCGGTCGCGGCCGGGGACACGGCGGACATGGCCAGGGCGGTCGCGTTGCCGAACACCAGCCCGAGCGGGGCGATCGCGACGAACAGGGGCACCATCAGCCACCCGGCGGGTGCGTCGGTGAGGGTGAGGATCACGATCGCGACGACCGCGGCCAGGCTGATCGTCAGGCCGGTGAGGGTCAACCCGCGCAGCGAGACGGGACCGGCAAGACGGGCCGCGACAGTGGTGGCGATCATCAGGCCGACGGCGTTGATCGCGAACGCGATCCCATAGGCGGCCGCGCTCAGGCCGATCATGTCCTGGTAGACGAACGGTGAGGCGGAGATGTAGGCCATCATGATCGCCATCCCGAACGCATACGCGGCCGTGTTCCCCAGATAGGCCCGCGAGACCAGGCCCCGCCAGCCACCGCGCTGCGCCGTGCCCGCACGGGCTCTGCGGATCTCGCGGGGCAGCGATTCCCGCACGAACACGAGCACGCATGCCAGGGCGATCACGCCCAGGCCGGTGACGATCCCGAGCAGGCCCCGCCATCCGACCGGGTCGACCAGGGCACCGCCGGCGACCGGGGCGACGATCGGGGCGATCCCGCCGATGAGCATCATGATACTCAACGCCCGTGCCGCCTCCGTGCCGCGAGCACGGTCAAGGATGATCGCCCGGCCGATCACCATCCCCGCCGCCCCGCCCAGGCCCTGGACCAGCCGGGCGGCCACGAGCAGCTCGATACTGCCTGCGAGCGTGGCGGTCACGCTCGCGGCGACGAACAGCACCGCCCCGAACACCAGCGGCACCACCCGGCCGGCGCGATCCGACCACGGCCCGAACGCCAGCTGCCCGGCCCCAGCGCCGATCAGGAACGCCGTGAGCGACAGCTGCACCCCGGTCGCCGTGGTCGACAGCTCCGTCGTCATCACCGGGAACGCCGGCAGGTACAGGTCGATCTCGAACGAGGCGAGCCCCATCAGCAGCGCCAGCGTCGACAACAGTCCCGCACCGATCGCCTTGCCCGCCGCCTGGACGGGCGTGCCCTCTGCCTGTCGCCCTGTTCCCGTGTCGGTCATCCCCGCCCGGCTCCTTCTAAAACTATAGTTATGAAAACAACGCTATGATAGCATAAGCATATGCGACCAGACGAGAAGCCGGTGAGCGGGCCGGCACCAACCGGTGCGGACCCGTTGGTGCGGCTCGCGGACGCGGTGCTGCATGTCGAGCGGAAGCTGCGCGCCTACCCGTTGCAGGACCCCGCGGTCGCGCCGCTGTCACCGTTGGAGTGCCTGGTGCTGCTGCACATCGACGCCAACCCCGGCGTGGCCCCCTCGGGACTGGCCTCGGGCCTGTCGCTGACATCGAGCAACGCGAGCACGGCGCTGCGCGGACTCATCGCCAAAGGGCAGATCGAGCGCCGCCCCGACCCGGCGGACCGCCGCGCGGCACGCCTGCATCTGACCGAGGAAGCGGCACGGTCGGTGGGGATCGTGCGGGGCATGTACCGCGATCTGCTCGGCTCGCTCGACCTGCCTGCCGAAGATGTCCTGACCACTGTGCGCACTCTCCAGGCCATCGACACCGCCCTGAGCGACCCCGCACGGAGCTGAGTTATGGAGCAAGGCGCAGGCGACTACCGTTGGAGCCTCTGGCACTCTCATTTCGAGGTGAACCCGTGGTCGTATGACCAGTCTTCATCCGCACCGAGAAGCGGGCAGCGGAACGCTGCGGCTAACACAAGGCTTCACTGGCAGTGCTGAAAGGGTCGGCGCTCTTCCAGCCGTTCGCGGTGGATACGAGGCAGTCTGCGGAAGCAGGTCGGCCCGCGCGTCTTCGACTGCGTGGCGTTCCTCGTCGTCCGCGATGGCTCGGTGGTTCTCACCGTCGGGGAGCGTCACCACCCGATCGCTTTTGGTCACGCCGTGCTGATCGCCCCGCGTACTGTCTTCACCTACGAGCCCGAGGGCACCGCCACCCTGACGACGCTCTTGGTCGACGTGGACTACCTGCTCGATCAGCTCTACTGGCAGCATCCCGACGTGTTCGCGGATCGCTACGTCGTGAGACAGTACGCCGGGGCCTTGTTTCCGGATGCCGCTCATGTGCTCCATGTGAACGGTGAGGACGCCAATCGCCTGATCCTCGTGCTCGATGAGATGACGACCCTCTACGAAAGACGCGAGTACCCGGCCTCGTACTTCTGGCTGCAAGCACGCCTCTCGATGCTGTTGGGCACGCTCGCTCCGCACGTACGCGCGGCTCCGGAT
>NZ_JALXVH010000050.1 GCF_025149945.1 Kocuria sp. p3-SID1428
CGCTTGTCAGGCCTTGACGGCGCGGCGCACCAGCAGACCAGAGCCTGCCACGGCGCCCAGCGCGAGCACCGAGAGTCCGACGATGCCAGCAGGGTTCGAGTCGGCCTTGACCGGCACACCGGTCTCGGCGGCGCCCGTCGGGACCTGAGTGACCTGGGAGGCCTCTGCGGTGGTGCTGGTGGACTGATCGGCTGCGGTGCTGCTATCGACCGGAGTGGGGAAGGCCGCGGCGTCGCCGCCGTCGAGCTCGCAGCCGATGCCATCCAGGTCACTGTCCAGGTGGGTCCCGTAGCCGGGGGTGCCCGCCGGGATGTTGGAGACGCCGTTGGCGAAGGCCTCCGAGCAGTTGTCCCAGGTCCACGGCTCCACCGCGGCCGGATCGGCTGCGGCGGGGGCCTGCGGGCTGGTCACGCTCGGGGTCTGGGGCGTGCTGGTCGCCGGAGTCCGCTGCGCAGGGCGGTATTCCGGGTTGTCACACCCGTAGCCATCACCGTCTCCGTCGAGGCCCGGGGTGAACCTGGGGTCCGCGCTGGAGATGCGCCACTCCCCGGCCGCGTAGACCTCAGCGCAGTTGTCGAAAGTGCCAGGGGCGGCGACGGCCGGGGCGATGCTCAGACCCGACAGGCCGGTGAGGGCGACGACGGTGGCGCCGGCGCCGGCTGCGAACTTCTTCATGGGGGGCTCCTCTGGAGTGAGATGAATGATCATGCCGTCGCAAACGCGAACAACATGCCGAGTCATCTGACCACTGACCAGCATCGCACTTCCAATGTCCCGTCATGGTTTCGTTCTGTGACGCAACCCACCCGCAGGAAGCGGGGGCTCGGTGGGAACGGCGATCCCCAAACGCCGAGCCCCCGCCAACCTGCCAGCGGATCAGTGCTGGCGCGCGCGGCGGATCAGCAGCCCGCCGCCGGCCAGAGCAGCCAGCGCGCCGCCGCCGGCCAGCAGGCCGGTGCGGTTCGGCGACCCGGAGACGCCGGTGTCGGCGCCGCCCACCGGGACCTCCTCGACCTGCGCGCCTTCGGCGGCCGGAGCAGCAGCGGCGGGCGCCGCTGCAGCCGGAGCCTCGGCCGCGGGGGCTTCGGCAGCGGAAGGCGCCGGAGCCGGAGCGACCGGCTCGGTCACCAGCGGGGCCTCGTGGATCACACCGGTGAAGGCCGCGTCGTCGTCGCCGTTAGTCTCGCAGGCCATGCCGTCGCCGTCGATGTCCAGGTGAGGGCCCGTGAACTGCATAAACATCGGGAACGGGTAGGGCCGGCCGCTGATGGCGAAGGCCGTGTCGCAGTTCGGGTAGACGTAGTCCAGGGCCAGCGGGGGCGCGGCACCCTCCCACGGGTCCAGCGAGATGGCGCGTGCGGCGTCGTCATCGCCGTTGGACTCGCACATGATGCCGTCGCCGTCGGCATCGAGGATCGACGGCCAGCCCGGCTTGAGGACGTTGTCCTGGTACGGAGTGCCCACGGCATCGGCGCAGGAGACGTTGTTCTCCAGGTCGCGGGCCCAGTCGGGGATGACGATCTCCTCCGCGGCGGGTGCCGTGGCACCCGACTCGTCGACGAGGCCGTCTTCGAGGGGCGCCTGGACATCTTCGGAGGCAGCCTCAGCAGGCGCGGGCGCGACGGCCAATGCGGCGGTCATAGTCCAGGCGGAGAGGCCGAGGGTGGCGGCCAGAGCAGTGGTGGCGGTGGTCTTCTTCATGGCAGAGCTCCCTGTATCTGGTGGGCGAGAGGGGATCTGAAGCTCTGTCGCGGGTGCGGCGGCCTCAGTAGCTGAAGCAAACCACTGTGTGGCCGCACATTCGATCACGTTTGCAAAACGATCGCTGTGTGACGCTCACGATTCGATAACAGACGCAAACGCATGGAACCACCCCGCGTCGCGGACGAAGAACGGGCGGCCCTGTGCGCTGCGCAGCGCACGGGACCGCCCGTCCTCACCCCTGTCGAGTGGTGAGTCAGTTGCGCTGTTCGCATGGTTAGCGCAACTGAGTATCCACTCGGCAATGGGGAAGAGGGTCAGACCAGCACGACCTGCGCGATCAGGTTGTCGAGCGCGCGGACGTCGATCCCGCCGCGCAGGTTGAGCTTGAAGATCCCGGCGCGCGTGTTCAGCGTCAGCTCCGAATCGGCGTCGAACGTGCCGGCGTTCTCCGAGGCCCACGAGACGATCTGCGAGTACGGCAGGGACATGACCTGGACCTTGTTGCCGGTCATCCCCTGCACATCGCGCAGGATGAGCCGCTTATTGGTGAACACCGAGCCGTCCCGGAAGGTCGCGAACGCGCACACGGGCTGCTCTCCCTGGATCAGCAGCGGGAAGATGTCCTGGGGGATCTGGATCTCCCGCATGAACGTGAACTCGGGCACCGAACATCTCCTCGCGCATCTGGGCCGGCCCCGGCAGTGGGACTCTGGGCGCCGTCATCGTCTCATGCAGGGGTGCCCTGTGCTCCAGATGTTGCGGACCGATCCTCGCCTCAGCCGCGCCAGCGCCGCAGCGCCCGCCCGAGCCGCTCGACGCCTTCGTCGATGATCTCCGGCGGGTTCGTCACGTAGGACAGCCGCATGGTCGTGCGGTCCGGGTCGTGGGCGAAGAACGACGCCCCCGGCACGAACGCGACGCCCTCCTGCACAGCCATGGGCAGCAGCGCAGTGGTGTCGATCCCGTTGCCGAGCGTGGCCCACAGGAACATCCCGCCCTCCGGCCGGGTGATCGTGGCGCCCTCCGGGAGGATCGACGGCAGCGCGGCGGCCATCGCATCGCGACGACCCCGGTACAGCGCGGCGACCTCGGCCACGTGGCCGTCGACGTCGTAGTGCTCGAGGTAGCGGGCCACCGCCAGCTGATCCACGACCGAGGAGTGCAGCCCCATGGCCTCCTTGGCGATCGACAGCGTGTTCATGACGGGGCCCTCACCGCGGATCCAGCCCACGCGGATGCCCGGGGACATGATCTTGGACATCGAGTTCAGCAGCAGCGTCTGCCGCGCCATCCCCGGCAGGGCGGCGATCTGCGGGGCGGTCTCGCCCTCGAAGCGCAGCTCGCCGTACGGGTCGTCCTCGACCAGCGGGGCGCCGGTGCGCAGCAGGACCTCGGCGATCTCGCGGCGGCGCTGCGCAGGCATGGACACGCCCGACGGGTTCTGGAACGTGGGGATCAGGTAGACGAAGCGCGGGTCGTGCTCGCGGATCAGCTCCTCGAGCGCCTCCGGCTGGGCGCCGTCGTCGTCGGAGGGGATCCCGATCAGCCGCGCACCGGAGGAGGCGAAGGCCTGGACCGCGGCCAGGTAGGTGGGCCGCTCGACGAGCACGATGTCCCCGGGGCGCAGCATCGCGTGGCCCACCAGGTAGATGGCCTCCTGCGAGCCCGTGGTGATCTGGATCTGATCGGCCCTCGTGGGCAGCGTGCGCGAGACGCGGCGGGCCGCCTGCTCGCGCAGCTCCGGCTCCCCCGGGGTCGACGAGTACTGCAGGGCCTTGGCGCCCCGGTTCGCGAAGACCCAGTCGAAGCACTCCCGGACGTCGTCGATCTCGAAGGACTCGGCCGCCGGAGCGCCGCCGGCGAAGGAGATGACGCCGGGCACGGAGAGCACGTCCAGCAGATCTCGCACGGCGGTCGAGGTCATGCCGTCGTAGACGGGCGAGACGGGGAATCCGGTGAAGGGGGAGGACTGATCGGTCATGGCTCCGATCATCCCACTGCGCCGGCCGCCTCCGCGCCCGGACCCCTCACAGATCGACGCCGCGGCGGATCACCCGCTCGACGACGCCGTCCTGGTCCAGCACCACGAGATCGGCCCGGGCACCGACCTGGATACGGCCCAGGTCGGGCCGTCCCAGAAGGTCCGCGGGCGCCTGAGAGGCCGCCCGGACGGCGTCGGCGACCTCGATCCCCACTTCCTGGATCGCGAAGCGCACGGCGCGGTCCAGGCTCAGCGTGGAGCCGGCGATCGCCCCGGTGGAGCGGATGCGGGCCACAGAGTCCACGACGTCGACCTCGAGCGGCCCCAGGCGGTAGGCACCGTCCGGAGCGGCGGCAGCGGCCATGGCATCGGTGATCAGCAGCCAGGGACCGGCACTGGCCTCGATCGCCATGCGCAGCACCGCGGACTGGATGTGGACGCCGTCGGCGATCAGCTCGACGCTGACTCGGGGATCGGTGAGCAGGCGCGGGATGGGCCCCGGCGTGCGGTGATGGATCGACGGCATTGCGTTGAACAGGTGGGTCGCCACGCTCGCCCCGGCGTCCAGAGCCTGCGCGATGACCGCATCCGCGGCGTCGGTGTGCCCGATCGCTGCGATCACATCCCGATCATTCAGCAGCCGGATCGCCTCCAGTGCGCCGTCGCGCTCGGGGGCCAGGGTCACCATGCGGACCGTGCCCTGCCCCGCTGCCAGCAGGCGCTCGAGGTCCTCGGGGCGGGGGTCCTGCAGCAGTCCCGGCTCATGGGCGCCGCAGCGGGCCTCGGCCAGCCACGGCCCCTCCAGGTGGATGCCTGCCAGCTCGCCCGCCCGCACGAGCGGCACGAGCGCGCGGATCTGCTGCTCGAGGCTGTCGATCGTGTCGGTGACCAGGGAGGCCATCGACGTCGTGGTGCCCGCCGCCCGATGCGCGACCAGGGCGGCGGCCGCGCCGTCCGTCCCGTCGGCGAAGGCCCCGCCCCCGCCCCCGTGGACGTGCAGGTCCACGAATCCGGGGGCCAGCAGGCGGTCGCCGAGCTCCTCGACGGGCGCGCCCCCGAGATCAGCAGGCGATGCCCCCTCGAGAACGGAGGAGATCCGCTCCCCGTCGAGCACGACCCAGGCCTCGCGGGCGGGACCACTGGGCAGGACGACGGTCGTGGAGTGGAAGATGCGCTCGGTCATGCCGAAGAGTCTGCCCTTTCCAGGAGGGAGGCCGCGGCCCGATCCACGACCACGGTCGTGTGCGGATGGCGCTGCAGCGCGGTGACCGGCCAGCGCTCGGTGACCGGGCCCTCGACCGCCTGGCGGATCGCCTCCGCCTTCGAGTCCCCGAAGGCCAGCAGGAGCAGCTCGCCCGCCTCCAGGATCGTGGCGATGCCCTGGGTCAGGCAGTGCGTGGGGACCTGCTCGACGTCGTCATCGAAGAAGCGGGCGTTGTCCTGCCGCGTGCGCGGGGCCAGCTCCATGGGCCGGGTACGCGAATCCAGCGCGGAGCCGGGCTCGTTGAAGCCGATGTGCCCGTCCGAGCCCACACCCAGCAGCTGCAGGTCGATCCCGCCGGTGTCGCGGATGGCCCGCTCATAGGCGCGGCACCCGGCTTCGACGTTCTCGGCGGCACCGTCCAGGCCGCGCACTGCGGCACTCGGCAGGTCGGTTCGCTCAACCACCTCGCGCTCGATCTCCGCCCGGTAGGACCGGGGGTCATCTCTCGGCAGGCCGAGGTACTCGTCGAGCAGGAAGGCCCGGGTGCGCGCCAGGCTGAGGCTGCCGTCGTCGACCCGGCGGGCCATCTCGTCGTAGACCGGACGTGGGCTGGAGCCCGTGGCCAGCCCCAGGACCGGACGCTGAGCCCCCGCCACGACGGCCGCCACGGCATCTCCCGCGAGCCGACCCGCGTGCTCGGGCGAATCGACCACGACGACCCGCAGCACTCAGGCCTTCCCCTGCATCTCGGCGTCCACGGACTCGTCCTCGCGGCCCGGGGTGCGCAGGTTCCACTTGCGGATCACGAAGCGGAAGAGGACGTAGTAGACCACCGCGTAGCCGATGCCGATCAGCGCCAGCAGCAGCGGCTTCTGCGCCCGGCCGAAGTTGATCAGGTAGTCGATCCCGCCGGCGGAGAAGCTGAACCCCATGTGGATGTCCAGGGCGTTGACCAGGGCCATCGACGTGCCGGTGAGCACGGCGTGGATCAGGTAGAGCGGCCAGGCCACGAACATGAATGAGAACTCGAGCGGCTCGGTGATGCCGGTGACGAACGCGGTCAGGGCCATCGAGAGCATGATGCCGCCGGTGACCTTCTTCTTCTTCGGCTTGGCCTCGTGGTAGATCGCCAGGGCCGCTGCGGGCAGGGCGAACATCATGATCGGGAAGAAGCCGGTGGTGAAGATGCCCGCCGAGGGATCACCGGCGAAGAAGCGGTAGATATCGCCGTGGGCGCCGTCGTACTCGCCGATCTGGAACCACAGGGGGAAGTTCAGAATGTGATGCAGGCCCAGAGGGATCAGCAGCCGGTTGATGACGCCGTAGATGCCGCCGCCGACGACCGCGTTCTGCGCCACGGCATCGCTGAGCCAGGTGAGGCCGGCGTCGAAGAACGGGTAGACCAGCGCCATGACCACGCCCAGGGGCACGCAGATGGCGGCCACGACGATCGGCACGAAGCGGCGCCCGCCGAAGAACCCGAGCCAGTCCGGCAGCTTGATGCGGTGATAGCGCTCCCACAACTTGGCGGCGATCACGCCGACCAGGATGCCGCCGAGCACGCCGTAGTTGATGACAGGGTCTTCCGCCCCTTCCTCCGGCGCGCCGAGCACGATCGGGGCCATGGCATCGAACACGCCGAGCAGCACCAGGTAGCCGACCAGACCGGCCATCGCGGCGGAGCCGTCTCCCTTCTTGGCGAAGCCGAAGGCCAGCCCCACCGCGAAGAGGTAGCCGAGGTTCGCGAACAGCGCGTCGCCCGCCCCGGCCAGCACCGCAGCCACGCCCAGCAGCAGCTCGCTGTTCTCGAACCGACCGATCATGTCGTCCTGGCCCAGCCGCAGCAGGATGCCCGCCGCCGGCAGTGCCGCGATCGGGAGCATGAGGCTGCGCCCGAAGCGCTGTAGCTGCTGCATGGCCCGCGAGGGCTTCTTCTCGGGCTGGCTCTGCGCCGCCCCGTCGCCGGCCGCGGCCGCCGGATCCACCGTGGACATGAGGTTCCTCGCTCCGTATCGTTCTGCCCTACTGGTTATGACCAGTGATGGATGACACTGTGCGCGAGCCCATGCGAACCTGTCAATGACCTGGGAGCAACCGCTCCCTGCGTATCCGACGCCCGCCGGACGGGCAGAGACCAGGAGGACACCATGTCCAAGGCCGAGGACATCCTGCGAGCGCTCGGCGGCGCCCAGAACGTCGAGGACATCGAAGGCTGCATCACGCGCCTGCGCACTGAGGTCGCAGACTCTTCCGTGATCGACGAGCCCGCCCTGAAGGCCGCAGGGGCCCACGGCGTCATGGTCTCCGGAGGCATCGTCCAGGTCGTCGTGGGCCCGGAGGCCGAGAACCTGGCCGAGGACATCCAGGACCTGCTGTGAGCCTCGAGATCCGCGCCCCGTTCGCGGGCCGGGTCATGGGGCTCCGCGAGGTCCCGGATCCGGTCTTCGCCCAAGGCATGGTGGGCGCCGGGCTGGCGCTGATGCCCGCCGATGACGCCGGCACGCTGGAGGTGTTCGCCCCCGTGGCCGGCACGGTGCTCAAGGCCATGCCGCATGCGATCGCACTCATCGCCGAGGATGGCACCGGGATCCTGGTCCACGTCGGTCTGGACACCGTGGGCCTGAAGGGCCGGGGGTTCGAGGTGCTGGTCGAGAAGAAGCAGGCGGTCCAGCCCGGCGATCCGATGCTGCGCGTGGACGCCGCCGTGGTGCGCGAGGCCGGACTGAGCCTGTGCACTCCGGTCGTGGCCATGGACACTGCGCCCGAGCGCCTCGAGCTGGAGGCGGCTGCCGGCGCGCACGTCGAGGCTCTGGGTCCTCTGTTCGCACTGCAGCCCGCGCCGTGATGCCGTGACCGCTCCGGACGCGCAGTCGCTGCCGCAACGGCAGGCGTCGCCGCCTCCGTCGCAGGACCAGGCCCCGACGGCCAAGCACGAGCGCCTGCGTGCGGAGCTGGCGCGCCTGATCACACAGGAGCTCTCCCCCGGCGATCAGCTGCCCGGGGAGCGGCGACTCGAGCAGGAGCACGGCGTCTCGCGCATCACCGTGCGGCACGCGATCGCCGAGCTCGTGCGCGACGGGCTGCTGGTGCGCGAGCACGGACGCGGCACCTTCGTGGCCCCGCCCCCGGCCCGCTCTCGGCTGCATCTGGCCTCCTTCCACGAGGACATGCGCACCGCAGGGCTCGCGCCCTCGACCGTGCCGGTCCTGATCAGCCAAGAGGACGCTCCGCCGACCGCCGCCGCGCACCTCGGTGCCGCGCGGGCCCTGAGGATCCGGCGTCTGCGCCTGGGCGACGGCGCCCCCGTCAGCGTCGACGACTGCTGGGTGCCCGAGGGTGTGCTGCCCGTGGAGACGGACTGGTCCGCCTCGCTCTACGGCATGCTCGCCGAGACCGGAGTCGGGATCACCCGCGCGGAGCAGACCGTCCAGGCGCTGGGCGCCGGCCGGGAGGACGCCGAGCTGCTGCAGATCGAGCCCGGATCGCCGGTGCTCGTGTTCCACCGCCGCTCCTTCAGCCTGGGCACGGACGGCGAGATCCCCATCGAGTACTCGATCTCCGTCTACCGCGGCGACCGCTATCAGCTGTCGATGGAGGTCACGGGCTGAAGCGGTGCCGCGAACGGCCGGAAGCAGACCGCCTCACCCGTCCTCGGTCGCAGGTAGGCTCCGTCAGGTGGATCAGCAGCACCCGTCGTCAGCACCCGCGACCCCCGTCGCGCCCCTGACCAGCAACGTCACGGACGTCGCCCTCGTCTTCGAGGGCGGCGGCATGCGCGGCAGCTACACGGCCGGCGTGGTCACCACGCTGCTCAGCGCCGGTATCCACATCGACTACGTCTGCGGGATCTCCGCCGGGGCCAGCCACACCGCGCACTACCTGTCCCGGGACATCTGGCGGGCGCGCCGGTCCTTCGTGGAGTTCTCGCAGGAGCCGGACTTCGGGAACCTCTCCACCTTCGCTCGCGGCCACGGCCTGCTCAACGCGCAGTTCATCTACGAGGACGCCGCCGCCCCGGGCGGGCCGCTGCCGTTCGACTACGCGACCTACCTGGCCAACCCGGCCTCGTTCCGGATCGGGACGTTCAACGCCTCGAAGGGCACCATGCACTACGTCGGACGGGAGGCGATCCGCAGCGAGCTGGATCTGATGCGCCTGGCGCGGGCGTCGTCGTCCATGCCGCTGGTGATGCCGCCGGTCGAGCGCGACGGCGACCTCTACTACGACGGCGCGATCGGCCCCTCCGGCGGCATCCCGCTGGATGCCGCGCAGGTCGACGGCTACACCAAGTTCCTGATCGTGCTGAGCCAGGAGCGCGGCTTCACCAAGGCGGCCGAGCGCTTCAGCGCCGTGATTCGCCGTCGGTTCCGTGACCTGCCGGCCGTCGTGGAGGCGCTCGAGGCCCGCGCGGAGAACTACAACCGCATGCGCGAGCAGGTCTTCGACCTCGAGGCCTCGGGCGATGCCATGGTCTTCGTCCCGGACCACATGCCGGTCTCCAACGGCGAGCGCCGCCTGCCCAGGCTGCAGGCCTCCTATGCGGCCGGCTACCTGCAGGCTCAGCGCGAACTGCCGTCCTGGCGGGAGTTCCTGGGGCTGTGAGGCCTCTCGGGTCCTGTCGACTCAGGCCCTCAGGATGCCCGCGATGTCCATGACGACCATCCGCCGGCCCGGGCCCACTCGCAGCAGGCCCTGCTCCGACATGGCGCGCAGCCGGCGGGAGATGGTCTCCGGGGTGGTGCCCAGCAGCTGAGCCAGATCGCGCTTGCTGATCGGGAGGTCGAACGGCTCGCCCTCCACGCCGTCGGCCGCCTCGGCCAGGTACTCGCCCAGGCGCCGGCTCACCGTGGTGCCCACGAGCTCGCTGAGCCGCGCCTCGGTGTCCTCGAGCCGGGCAGTCACCGCATCGAGGAGGCTCAGCGCGAGCTGCGGGGTCTCCTCGAGCCACTGCTGGACGTCCAGGCGCGAGAGCGTGCAGACCTGGGAGACCGTCATGGCCGTGGCCTCCCGCGGAGCGGGCCGTCCGGTGAGCACCGAGTGCTCGCCCATGAACTCCCCCGGCCCCAGGATCCGCAGCAGCCGCTGGGTGCCGTCCTCGGCCAGCAGGGACTGCTTGACCTGCCCGGAGTGGACGATCTGCAGCGCGGGCATGCCGCCCTGCTGCTGCACCACCTCGCCCTTGGGGACCAGGCGGGTCGTGGCGCGGGCGGCGATCCGGCGCCGATCCCCCTCCGGCAGATCCCGGAAGATGGGCACCCGGCTGACGCAGGCCAGACGGTGATCGGGATCCATCCGCACGCGCCCGGAGGCATCGACCCGGGCCCGATCACCCTGGCAGCAGCGGCAGCTCGCGGACATCTCATCCTCTTTCGGCTCAGGACGGCGGGACTCCCATTCTCCCGTACGCTCGGGCCATGACCACTCCCCTGGGCAGCAGCAGCGGTCACGGCGAGGAAAGCCCCTCCTCCGAGGCCGTGGTCACCGAGGGGCGCACCGGCGTGAACGCCGCCGACCTCAAGACCCGCTCCACCGACGTCAGCCCGGCCAAGTTCGTCTCCGGTCTCTCCCCGCAGCGACGGGTCGACGACGGCCGTGCGCTGCTCGAGCTGTTCGGCCGGATCACCGGGCAACCGGCGGTCATGTGGGGACCGTCGATGATCGGCTACGGGGAGATGCACTACCGCTATGCGACCGGACGCGAGGGCGACACCTTCCGAGTGGGCT
Source organism: Kocuria sp. p3-SID1428 (assembly GCF_025149945.1). Classification (GTDB taxonomy): domain Bacteria; phylum Actinomycetota; class Actinomycetes; order Actinomycetales; family Micrococcaceae; genus Kocuria. The sequence goes on from NZ_JALXVH010000050.1 coordinate 10,614, forward strand.
TCAGCCCGCGGAAGTCGGCCGTGAGCCTGTACGGGCTGCAGGGCCATCCCCGCTCCGAGGAGCTGCTGGGACAGCTCGGCAAGCACCGCACGGCCGTGTCCTGCGTGTACGTGAACAAGCTCGCCGATATCGATCCGGACGTCCTGGAGCAGCTGGTGCGCCACGCCTGGACCTCCGCGCCCAGGAGCTGCTGAATGCCGTCGTCGACCCCTGAGATCCCGGAGCCCCCGCAGGATCGCCGCGTCGAACCGCCGCTCGAGGGATCTGCGCAGGTCCGGCCGGCCGCGGGTCCGTCGCCGGCCGCGCTGTCCCTGACGCTGCTGGTGCTGGCCGCCGCCGCGGTCTCCTTGAACCTGCGCCCGATCGCCACCTCGGTGGGCCCCGTGCTGGAGGAGATCCAGAGCGGCCTGGGCGTCTCCGCGGCCGTCGCCGGCATCCTCACGGCGCTGCCCGGGCTGGTCTTCGGACTCGCCGGGCTCACCGCGGTGGGCATCGCACGGCGATTCGGTCTCGTGGGGACCACCTGCGGCGGCCTGGTGCTGGTGGGCCTCGCAGGGCTGGTGCGCTCCGTGACCGATTCCGCCGTGGTCTTCCTGCTGCTGAGCGCCCTCGCGCTGACGGGGATGGGCCTGGGCAACGTGCTCGTTCCGGCCGTCATCAAGCGATACTCGGGACAGCGCACGGCGGCCGTCACCTCCGTATACACCGTCGGGCTCGGCCTCGGCGCGGCGCTTCCGATGTTCGCCACCGCTCCGCTGCTGTCCCTGGGCGGCCAGGGCGCCGGGTGGCACTATGCGCTGGGCACCTGGGCGGTGGTGGCGCTGCTCGCGGCGGCGATCTGGGCCGTGCTGCTGATGCGGGTGCGCGGCCGCGACCACGGCGTCGGCGAGCGCGCCACGGGTCTGCCGATCCACCGCTCCCGCACCGCGGTGGCGCTGTGCGCGTTCTTCGGCCTGCAGTCCATGAACGCCTACGTCCAGTTCGGCTGGCTCGCGCAGATCTACCGCGACGCCGGCGTCTCAGCGGGCACGGCGGCCCTGCTGGTGGGCACCATGTCCCTGTTCGGCATCCCCGGCGGACTGCTGATGCCGCAGATCGCCGCCCGCTCGCAGCGGATCACCGCCTGGACCACCGCCCTGGGCCTGTGCATGCTCAGCGGCTGGCTCGGCCTCCTGCTGGCGCCTGCTGCCGGGATGATCGCCTGGGTGCTGCTGCTGGGCATCGGCCAGTTCACGTTCCCGCTGGCGCTGTCGCTGATCGTGACGCGCTCGGGCACCCCGGAGACCACGGCTCGTCTCTCGGGCTTCGCCCAGCCGGTGGGCTACCTGTTCGCGGCGGCCGGCCCGTTCGTGGTGGGACTGCTGCGCGAGGCCACCGGCGGCTGGGCCGCACCCCTGGCCATGCTGATGGCAAGCGCCGTGCTGCTCATGGGAGCCGGGGTCATGCTGGGCGGCGGCCGCACGGTCGATCAGGACCTCGCCGAATCGTCGTCCTGACCCGCTGACGCGCCGCCGATGCCGCACATCCGCGCCCGATCAGCGCTGATCAGCGGCGGGAGTGCGGCCTCAACCGGTGGCAGCTTCGAGGCCGCACTTCGGACGCCCCTCAGCGCTGATCGGCTGCGCAACTGCGGCCTCAACGACAGCAGCGGGCGGCGAGCGGCGCCTCAGCGGGCGGAGACCCGCAGCCACAGGGTCTCCAGCGGCCCCACCTCCAGGCCCTGGGAGAGATCGAGCGCCGTGTCCTGCTCGGCCAGCAGCGACGTGGCCGCCGGCTCGAAGCCCGACAGCGTCTCGGCCTCGACCCGCACCGGCTCCTCGGAGACGTTGGCCAGGCACAGGATCACCGACGGGCGCCCCTCCAGGTCCAGGCCGGGACGCTGATACGCGACCAGATGCTCGCTGCGGGCGTCGAAGCCGACCAGCTCCGCGCCGTCCAGCTCCGGGGCGGCCGCCCGCACGGCCAGCATGTGCCGCAGTCCGGCATATACCTGCCCCGGCACGCTCGAGCGGTCCAGCCGCTGCTCGAACGCCTCCCGCGGGAAGCGGGGACGATGCGCCCACCGGGCGTCGCCGGCCTGATCGGGATCCTGCGCCCAGTCGGCGTCATTGGTCTGGGCCAGCTCATCGCCCAGGTAGATCAGCGGCAGGCCGCCGGTGGAGAACGCGATCCCGTGGGCCAGCAGCACGCGGCGCACGCCGAGCTCGGGCTCGGTCGTCGTGCCGGCCAGCGAGGCCGTGGTGCCGCAGACTCGGGCGTCGCCGGTGCGGGGGTTGTACTGGAACGCGACGCCGTCGGCGAAGGAGCCCTCGAAGCGGCCCGTATAGAAGTCGTTGAGGAACCGGCGGTGCCCGTAGCCGTCAATCCCGTGGCGGGCGGCGTCCTCATCGGAGAAGGTCCAGCCGATGTCGTCGTGGCTGCGGACGTAGTTGACCCACGCGGTCCCGGCGGGCAGCTCGTGGCGCTCGGCCAGGGCGTCCTCGAGCAGCGTGGCCTTCCGCGTGGCCAGCGCCTCCCAGGTCAGCGCCATCTGCAGGGGGTTGTAGGAGATCTGGCACTCGTCGGGGTGGACGTACTGCACGACCTCATCCGGGTGCACGATGGCCTCGGACTTGAAGATCGTGGCCGGGGCGGCGATGCGGCAGACGCGGTTGAGGATCTGCACGATCCAGTGCGCCTGCGGCAGCGACTCGCAGGTGGTGCCGAGCTGCTTCCACAGGAACGCGACCGCATCCAGGCGCAGCACCTCCGCCCCCTGGTTGGCCAGGAAGAGCATCTCCTGGCTCATCAGCGCCAGCACGCGCGGATTGGTCCAGTTCAGATCCCACTGGAAGTCGTGGAACGTGGTCCACACCCAGCGGGGGTCATCGGCGGCCACGGGCGTGAAGGAGCCGGGATGGTCGTCCGGGAAGATCTCGCGCGTGGTCCGCTCGAAGGCGTCCGGCATCTCGCGATCCGGGTAGATCCAGTACAGCTCCTCGAACTCCGGGTCCCCGGCCTTCGCCCGCTGCGCCCACTTGTGGTCGCTGGCGGTGTGGTTGAGCACGAAGTCGACCACCAGGCTGATGCCGGCCTCGCGAAGCTCCCCTGCGGTGTCCGCGAGCTCCGCCATGGTCCCCAGATCGGGACGCAGCTCGCGGTACGACGACACCGCATAACCGCCGTCGCTGTTGCCCGCAGGCACCTTGAAGGGCGGCATGACGTGCAGGTACGTCAGACCGAGCTCGCGCAGGTACGGGATCCGCGAGCGCAGCCCCGCCAGATCGCCGGCCCAGCGGTCGATGTAGCAGACCCCGCCCACCTCCGTGGGACGCAGGTACCACTCGGGATCCTCGCCGCGGGTGTCATCCACCGCGCGCAGCTGCGCGGGGCGCTGCGCCCACGCGCTGGCCAGCTGCGCTCCCATCTCCACCACGACGACGGCGGCCTTCTCACCCGATCCGTAGGTGCGCCGGAAGAGCTCGAGCAGCGCTGGGAAGTGCTCATCGAAGCGCTCGAGGAACCCGGCGGCCTGCCACGGGGCGACCTTCCGCTCGGCCACGAGCTCGCGCAGCTGCGCGACGGCCCGATTGCGGGCGGCCTCGACGGCCTCGGTCGTGCTCGAGAGATCGCTCAGCTCAGGACGGTCGGACACGACGGATGCGCGGGAATCAGAGGCCATGACTCCATGCTTCCCTGCCGCGGCCCCCGGAGCAAAGCGGTGACCCGCTCAGTCGCTTCCGCCGCCGCCGTCGCCACCGCCGGAATCGCCGCCGGAGGCGCCGCCACCGAACCAGCCGGAGCCACCGCCCGCATCCGCGCCCGAGTCGCCGAACCAGCCCGAGCCGCTGTCATGGTGCCTGTCGTCGGAGTCCCAGCCCTGGGAGTCCGCGTACGTGGCCCCGCCCAGGACCGCGCCGTCCGCTCCGGAGCCGGGGCGTCGGCGCGAGCGGTCGCTGGAGGCGCGCACGATCACCACCACGATGATGACCAGCAGCGCGACGATGACCAGCAGCGCGGTGCCCAGGACGACGAGGGGCCCGATCGAGATCATGGCAGGAGCATAGAGCCCAGCGGGCTCAGTCGTTCCCGCCGGAATCGCCGCTGATGGAGTCGGCGCCGAGGGTGTCCCCGCCGACGGCCTCGAGTCGTCGAAAGGCGACGCAGATCACGCGATCCTCGTGCGAGCGTGGGAGAATCAGTCTCATGAAGTCACCGCTCCCGCTGCCCGTCAGAACCGCCTCCCGCGCCCCGCAGGAGCCGCAGGATCCCCTGCTACGCGATCTCGGCGCTTGGCCGGGCCAGCTCGTGGACTCGCGGCTCGAGCGCCGAGCCGCCGCGCACGACGCCTCCCACTACCTCCTGCAGCCCCGCGCCCTGGTCCGCCCGCACTCGGCCGACGAACTCGGCTCCCTGCTGCGGATCCTGGAGCATCACGACGCCGGCCTGACCCTGCGCTCGGGCGGGACGTCGCTGTCCGGGCAGGCCGTCACGGACCAGGTCCTCGTGGACGTGCGGCGGCACTTCCGCGGCGTCGAGGTCCTGGACGACGGGGCGCGGGTGCGCGTGCGCCCCGGCAGCACCGTCCGCGAGGTCAATGCCGTGCTGGCCGCGCACGGCCGCAAGCTCGGCCCCGACCCGGCCAGCGAGTCCGCCTGCACCCTGGGTGGGGTCATCGCGGACAACTCCTCGGGCATGCACTGCGGCACAGAGCAGAACACCTACCGCACGCTCGAGTCCATGGTGATGGTGCTGCCCTCGGGCACGGTCCTGGACACCGCGGACCACGACGCCGACCGGCAGCTGCGCGAGGCCGAGCCCGAGCTGCACGAGGGCCTGCTGCGCCTGCGCCGCCGTGTCACGGGTGATGCCGCCTCCACAGCGACCATCGAGCGGCTCTTCGCCATGAAGAACACCATGGGCTACGGCCTCAACGCGTTCCTGGACGAGACCGAGCCCGTGCGGATCCTGCAGCGGCTGATGATCGGCTCGGAGGGCACGCTGGGCTTCGTGGCAGAGGCCGTGCTGCGCACCGTGGAGATCGCCCCGGAGGTCGCCACGGGCCTGCTGGTCTTCCCCACGCTGCTCGAGGCCGCCTCGGCGGTGCCGGGTCTGGTGGGCATCGACTCGGCCACCGTGGAGCTGATGGATGCGACCTCCCTGCGGGTGGCCCAGTCCTCCGGCACTGCTCCTCGGCAGATCATGGACATCGACGTGGCCGATCACGCAGCGCTGCTGGTCGAGTACAACGCGGGCAGCCCCGAGCAGCTCACCGCCCGCAGCCGCACCGCGCAGGAGCACTTCGCCGGGCTCGGCCTGTCAGCAGACCCCGGGCTGACCAGCGACCCGGCTGCCCGGGCCGGGCTGTGGACCGTGCGCAAGGGCCTGTACGCCGCCGTCGCTGGGAACCGGCCCTCCGGGGCGAACGCGCTGCTGGAGGACGTCGTGGTCCCGGTGGAGCGCCTGGGCGAGACCTGCAACGAGCTCAACCGCCTGTTCGACGCCCACGACTACGAGCAGTCGGTGATCTTCGGCCACGCCAAGGACGGCAACGTCCACTTCATGCTCAACGAGCAGTTCGCAGACACGAACGGGCTGGCGCGCTACGAGCGCTTCACCGACGAGATGGTCGAGCTCATCTTGGACGCCGGAGGCTCGCTGAAGGCCGAGCACGGCACCGGGAGGATCATGGCGCCGTTCGTGCGCCGCCAGTACGGCGACGAGCTCTACGAGGTCATGCGCGAGCTCAAGGCCCTCGTGGACCCGCGCGGGGCGTTCAACCCGGGCGTGATCCTCAACGACGATCCCCGCTGCTACCTCCAGGACCTCAAGATCGCTCCCACGGTCGAGGAGGAGGTCGATCGCTGCGTGGAGTGCGGCTACTGCGAGCCGGTGTGCCCCTCCCAGGATCTGACGCTCACGCCGCGCCAGCGCATCGTGGGCCGGCGCGAAATCCGCGACGCCGAGCAGCGCGGGGACCGCGACCAGGCGGAGGCCATGCTGCGGGAGTACGCCTACCTGGGCGAGCAGACTTGTGCCGTGGACGGCATGTGCTCCACGGCCTGCCCCGTGGACATCGACACCGGCGATCTGGTCCGACGCCTGCGTGCCGAGAGCGCCTCGCGGGTCGAGGACCTCGGCTGGGACACGGCCGCCCGGCGCTGGGACGTGAGCGTGCGAGCGGCCTCGAGCGCGCTGAGCGCAGCCGATGCCCTGCCCTCGGCCCTGCCGCGTGCGACCACCTCGGCGGCTCGGGCGGTGCTCGGCACGGACCGGGTGCCGGCGTACTCGCAGCATCTGCCCGCAGGAGGAGGGCCCCGGCCCGAGCCGCAGTCGCCTCCGGAGGCGCAGGCTGTGCTCTTCGCCGCCTGCGTGTCCTCGATGTTCGGCGGCTCCGAGGCCGGCGAGCCGTCGGCGGCCCAGGCGCTGCTGCGGCTGTGCGAGAGGGCAGGGGTGCCGATCGCCGTGCCCGAGGGACTGGCCTCGACCTGCTGCGGGACGCCGTGGAAGTCCAAGGGCATGACCTCGGGCTTCGAGCGGATGACGCGGACCACGCTGCCGATGCTCTGGGAGGCCACGGACCACGGTCGCCTGCCGGTGGTCTGCGATGCGTCGTCGTGCACCGAGGGCCTCGAGGCCATGCAGGCGGCGGCCGGGCCGGACTCCCCCTGGGCCGGTCTGCGCTTCGTGGACTCGGTGGAGTTCGTCGCCCGGGAGGTGCTGCCCGGCCTGCAGGTGCACGAGCGCCTCGGGTCGATGGCGCTGCACCCCACGTGCTCCTCCACCCAGCTCGGGCTCAACGAATCCCTGCGAAAGATCGCCGAGGCCATGGCCGAGGAGGTCGTCGTGCCCCTCGAGTGGCGCTGCTGCGCCTACGCCGGGGACCGGGGGATGCTGCACCCCGAGCTGACCGCCTCGGCCACGCGTCGGGAGGCCGCCGAGGTGGGCGAGCACGGCTTCGACGCCTACGCCTCCCTGAACCGCACCTGCGAGCTCGGGATGACGGAGGCCACCGGCAGGCCGTACCGCCACGTCCTGCAGCACCTCGAGGCCGCCACC
>NZ_JALXVH010000051.1 GCF_025149945.1 Kocuria sp. p3-SID1428
ACGGGCCGCGCCGGAGGTCGGCCCCGAAGGCCCGACCGCCGCCTCAGCGAGAGGACTTGCCGAAGGACTTGAAGCGGGCGTTGAAGCGCTCCACGCGGCCGGCGGAGTCCATGATGCGCTGCTTGCCCGTGTAGAACGGGTGCGACTCGGACGAGATCTCGACCTCGATGACCGGGTACTCGTTGCCGTCCTCCCAGGTCTCGGTCTTCTGCGACGTGGCAGTCGAACGGGTCAGGATGACCTTGCCGGAGGCGAGGTCGCGGAAGAGCACCGGGTGGTAGTCCGGGTGGATGTCGTTCTTCATGGTCTGTGTTCCTTCGCTGGAGGGGCCGCTGGATTGTGCCAGAAGCCATGACGCTTGGGTGCGGGTGCGCTGGGCACCAGCGCGCCATCGTACACCCGCGCCCGGCCTCCCGTCCGGAGGCCGTCGTCACTGAACAAAACCTGATGAAGTTCAATGAATTCCACGGAAAATCCCGTACCCTCTTCGGGGGACGACGGCCGCAGCGCCCTCGATCGCCCCTCACAGCACCCCCCCCACCCCCCCCAGAGGATCACGCCGTGACTTCACCCCTGCCTCCGAGGCCCCTGGTCATCGACTCCGCCCCCCGAACGGCCACGCGCCGCCGCCCCATGGTCCTGGCGCTGGCCGTCGCCTTCGCCGTGACCCCCGCTCTGTCGATGCTGCCGGTGCAGGCGGAGGAGGATCCGGCCAAGGCCGATTCCCAGGGCATCGACTCCGCTCTGCCCGGGCCGATCGACCGCTCCGGGCTCGATGAGACCGGACCGGCCCAGGACAGCGCCGAGGACGAGCAAGTGCCTCGGGAGACTCCGCGCGTGATCGTGCGCTTCGAGGATCCCGCGACCTCCGTGGAGCAAAAGGAGGAGATCGTCGCCGAGGCCGCCGAGGAGGCCGAGATCCAGCCCGCCGCGGATCAGGCGCCGACGGGGGCAGCCGCCTCCGCCGCGGCCGCCGAGACCGAGCCCCAGCAGGTCAAGCAGACCGGCGACGCCGCCGACGTCCTCGAGTTCCCGGAGGAGCTCGAGGTCCAGGAGCAGGCCGATCTCATCGACGAGCTCGAGGAGGACCCGCGGGTCTCCTACGCCGAGCCCGACCGCCTCGCTCGCGCAGCGGCCACGAACGACCCGCTCTACAGCGAGCAGTACACCCTCGAGGACCGCGGCGTCCCGGACGCCTGGAAGCTGGCGACCGGCCGAGGTGTCACGATCGGCATCCTGGACACCGGCCTGGTCCGCCACCCGGACCTCGATGCCAAGCGCGTGTCCGGCTACGACTTCGTCTCTCCGTACCCGCAGGACTTCCCGGTCGACGGCGACGGCCGCGACGCCGATCCCAGCGACCCCGGGGACAACGAGGACTCGAACTGCCGGGCCACCTGGCACGGCAGCCACGTGGCCGGCATCGCCGCCGCCTCGACGAACAACCGTGTGGGAATGGCAGGAGTGGCCCCCGATGCCCGCATCCAGCCGGTGCGCGTGCTCGGCAGCTGCACCTACGGCTACGAGTCGGACATCGCCGACGGCATCCGCTACGCAGCCGGGCAGACCGTCGGCGGCGCCGTGAACCGCAACCCCTCCGACGTCATCAACCTGTCGCTGGCCCTCTACGGACAGTGCGGGCGGACCATGCAGTCGGCGATCAACTACGCGGTGGGAGCCAACGTGCCGGTCATCGCAGCAGCGGGCAACTCCGCGGCCGATGCGAGCATGTACCCGCCGGCGAACTGCGCCAATGTGATCGCCGTGGGTGCGGCCGATGAGAACGGTCAGGTGGCCTCCTACTCGAACACCGGGCCCGCCGTCGACGTCCTCGCCCCGGGCGGCCACGGCACCGCGTACGCGATCGTCTCGACCATGGACACCGGCACCACCGGGCCCACGCGGGCGAGCTACGGCTACAAGAACGGCACCTCGATGGCCACTCCGTTCGTGGCCGGGACCGTGGCCATGATGCTCGAGGCCGACCCGACCCTGACCCCGGCCCGGATCGAGCGGACGCTCAAGTCGACCTCGACCGGACCGCTGGGCCGCCTGCAGGTCTCCCCCGCAGCTGCCGTTCGCGCGGTCACCCCCGCCAAGCCAGCCACCACGGCGCCGTTCCGCGATGTCTCGGCCAGTAACATGTTCGCCACCGAGATCACCTGGGCGAAGAACAAGGGCTACCTCAACGGCTGGTCGGACGGCACCTTCCGCCCCACCCGGAACATCGACCGCAACGCCATGGCCGCCGTGGCCTACCGCATGGCCGGCTCCCCCGCCTACACCCCGCCCAAGGTCTCCCCCTACAAAGACGTGCGCCCCGGCGACGCCTTCTACAAGGAGATCACCTGGGCACGCTCCGAGGGCCTGCTCAACGGCTGGTCCGACGGCACCTTCCGCCCCCTGAACGACATCGACCGCAACGCCACCGCCGCGCTGTTCTACCGCATGGCCGGCTCCCCGTCCTACACCGCACCGCGGACCTCCGCCTTCAAGGACGTCCGCCCCGGCGCCGCGTTCTACAAGGAGATCCACTGGATGAGCTCCCAGGGCATCACCACCGGCTGGTCGAACGGCACCTTCCGCCCGCTTGAGCAGACCCACCGCGACGCCATGGCCGCCTTCCTCTATCGTTTCGAGAACTGATCGGCTGGCCGAAGCACAGCCACGGCCCTGACGCCGCACCGCCTGCTTCGTCGTGCAGACCCCGCGGAGAGGACGGTGGCCCCATGGAGGATCTGAGGATCCGCACGGGCCCCGGCCTCCCGCGGGGTCTCGTCATCCCCGCCGCCGAGCTGCATGAGCAGTTCGTGCGCTCCTCCGGGCCGGGCGGTCAGTCCGTGAACACCACCGACTCCCGGGTGCAGCTGCGCCTGGACCTCGCCGAGTGCTCGGCGCTCACCGACGAGCAGCGCCGCCGCTCGCTCTCGGCGCTCGAGCCGCGCCTGGCGGGCACCGAACTGATCGTCGTCGCCGACGAGCATCGCTCGCAGTTCCGCAATCGCAAGGCCGCCCGCGAGCGGATGGCCGAGCTGCTGCGAGAGGCCATGGCCCCGCCGACCCCGCGTCGGCCCACGAAGCCCACGCGCGGCTCACAGCGCCGCCGCCTCCAGGCCAAGAAGCACCGGGGGCAGATCAAGGCGACTCGCAGCCGACCCGGTCCGGAGAGCTGAAGCGGCGAACCGGGCACAGGAGTATCCTCGACAGGATGCCCTCCTCCGATTCGCGCCCCAGCGCACACGATCCTCACCCCTGCACCGGCGACGTCTACGCAGAAGGCGCCGCCGGCCCGCCGACCTCCCCGGAGGACGGCTCGGACTTCGTGCCCGACCCCCGCCGCGGCCGCATCCTGGTCGTTCTGCTGGCCTCCCTGTTCATGGCCCTGGTGGCGGTCAGCATCATCAACGTCGCCCTGCCGTCGATCCAGCGCGACCTGGGCGCCAGCTCGAGCGACCTGCAGTGGGTGCTCTCCGGCTATGCGCTGTCCTTCGGCGTCGTGCTGGTCGCCGCCGGGCGGGCCGGGGACCTCTTCGGGCGGGAGAGGCTGTTCGTGGCGGGCATGGCGCTGTTCACCCTGGCCTCGCTGGCCGCCGCCCTGTCGCCGAGCCCGCTGCTGCTCAACCTCTCCCGCGTGTTCATGGGGATCGGCTCCGGTCTGATTAATCCGCAGGTCTCCGCGCTGATTCAGCAGCACTACAGGGGCAGTGAGCGGGCCAGGGCCTTCGGGTACTTCGGCGGGATCGTGGGCGTGGCCGTGGCCGTCGGGCCCGTCATGGGCGGCATCCTGATCGGAGTCCTGCCCCCGGGCATCGGCTGGCGCTCCACGATCGGGATCAACGTGCCCCTGGGCCTGATCATCCTGGCGCTGTCGGCCCGCTGGCTGGACCTGGGTCCCCGCCGCACAGCCACTCATCACCGCTCGCACGATCTGGACCCGATCGGAGCCGTCATGCTCGCCGTGGCCGTGCTGACGGTCATGCTGCCGTTCATGCTCGCGGAGCAGTACACGGCCGCGTGGGCGCTGCTGCCCGTCGGACTGGTGCTCATGGCCGCCTGGGTCCAGTGGGAGCGGCGCTATCAGGCCCGCGGCAGGGCGCCCATGGTGGACATGCGCCTGTTCCGCATCCGCAGCTACTCGCTGGGCACCCTCATGATCGGTGTCTACTTCACCGGCGGCACGACCATCTGGGTGATCCAGGCTCAGCTGGTGCAGCAGGGCCTGGGCCAATCAGCGCTGATCGCCAGCCTCCTGGGCCTGCCCGGGGCCGTGCTCACTGCGCTGGCCGCGCAGCTCGGCGGCCGACTCGTGACCCGCATCGGGCGCTGGACCGTGGTGATCGGCCTGCTCATCGTGCTTGCGGGGATCACCGGCACCCTCGTGACGACTCCGCACATCGTCGCCGGGGATGCCCCCCTGTGGATGCTGGGCGCTGTCATGGCGCCCATCGGCTTCGGCGCCGGCATGGTCACCAGCCCCAACCAGACGCTCACTCTGCGCGAAGTCCCCGTGGCCGACGGCGGCACGGCATCGGCCATCATGCAGACCGGTCAGCGCATCGGCACGGCCGTGGGCTCGGCCGGTGTGACCGGCATCTACTTCTTCCTCCTGCCCCAGGGCGCCGACCGTGCCGCCGACACCGCCTACCTGATCATCGGCGGCATCGTGGTGGTCGCTCTGATCGTCGCGGTGACCGACGCCCTCACCGACCCCGACGGCGGGCGCATCGGCAGCTCGCGCCGCCAGCAGGTGCGCTGAAGCCGGACTCACGAACGCTGGTCCCGAGATGACGAGGGGGTCGGGAGCCGCTAGCGGGCCCCGACCCCCTCACTCGAGCGGACTGCGACCGGCTCAGGACAGCAGGTTGATCACGGCGTCGTAATCGGGCTCATCGGAGATCTCCGGGACCAGCTGGGTGTAGATCACGTTGGACTCGGCATCCAGCACGACGATGCTGCGCGCCAGCAGACCGGCCAGAGGCCCGTCCGTCATGGTCACGCCGTAGTCCTCGCCGAAGCTGGAGCGGAAGGCCGAGGCCACGGAGACGTTCTCGATGCCCTCGGCGGCGCAGAAGCGGGCCTGGGCGAACGGGAGGTCCTTGGACACGCACAGCACCTCGGTGGACTCGAAGCCGGCGGCAAGCTCATTGAACCGGCGGACCGAGGCCGCGCAGGTCCCGGTGTCGACGCTCGGGAAGATGTTGAGCACGACCCGACGTCCACTGAAGTCCCCGGTGCGCACCGGAGCCAGCTCGGAGCTCACGAGCTCGAAATCGGGGGCCGGCTGAGCAGCCCGAGGGAGCTCGCCGACGGTGTGGACGGGTTCTGCCTTGAATGCGGTTTCCATGACGGCGACCTTAGCCGTCGAACAGGGTCCGGGTCACGGGGGCGGACCATGCCGACGACGGGCTGCTGGGGGATGATGGAAGCTCGCCGATCGGATCGCTCGGGACACCCCGCTCGCGATCGATAACACTGAAGTTGAACGTGAAAGTGGAGAGACAGTGACTGGACCTGTACCTGAAGTAGAAGTTCGTGACGAGCCCGCGAAGCGCATTCGGCCGTTCGTGATCCTGTGGTTCGCCCTGGATGCGGCGCTGGTGTGCCTCTTCGGCGCGATCGGCAAGTCCTCGCACGACGGCAGCGCCTGGCAGTTCTTCGACGCGTCCTGGCCGTTCCTCGTGGGGCTCGGCCTCGGCTGGCTGGCCGTCGCCTTCCTGCGGCGCCCAGGGCGCGAGCTGATCTCGGGGCTGATCATCTGGGTGCTGACCGTGCTGGGCGGCGCCGTGCTGCGCGTGGCCTCGGGCGACGGCGCTCCGGCATCGTTCCTGATCGTGACGGCCTCGGTGCTGCTGGTCTTCCTGCTGGGCTGGCGCCTGATCGCCGCCCTCGTCGTCCGCCTGCCACGCTGAGCTGGCCCGCCCCGGATCGGAACATGGCCGCGGATACAGTGGCGGCCATACGGCTCGGGTCCCCGCGCGGACCCGAGCCCCTCGATCACCAGGAGGCAGCATGTTCACCGCCATCGTCATGATCAGCACCGATCCGGAGCGGATCCCGGAGGTCGCCCAGGAGGTCTCCGACCTGCGCGGGGTCTCCGAGGTCTACTCGGTGACCGGCGAATGGGATCTCATCGCGCTGGTGCGCGTGCGTCGGCACGAGGAGCTCTCCGAGGTCATCGCCGACCGGATCTCCAAGGTCCAGGGCATCCAGGAGACGGTCACCCAGATCGCCTTCCGCACCTACAGCAGCCATGACCTCGAGGAGGCCTTCTCCCTCGGCGTGGACTGACCCCCGCCGCTGCGCATGGACCCTGCAGCCGTCCATGAGCGAGGCCCCGGGGCGATCGGAGGATCATCCCGGGGCCTCATGCTCTGCTCGGTCGCCCGGAGGCGGCAGCGGCGCTGTCGATTCAGCCGCGCGAGTGCGCGATCCAGCGATCGAGCACCTGCTGGGCGGCACCGGTGTCCAGTGACTGCGCTGCCCGCTGGATCGCGGCGGCCATGCGCTCCTGGAAGGAGCCCACCGGGTCCTCGTCGAGCGCCATCAGGGCGGAGGCCGCGTTCAGCAGGACGGTGTTGCGCACGTGGCCGGACTCGCCGGAGAGGATCCGGCGGGCCACGGCGGCGTTGTACTCGGCGTCCTGCCCCCGCAGGTCCTCGACCGTGCCCCGAGGCATCCCGAAGTCCTGCGGCTCCAGCACGTGCTCGGTGATCTCGCCGTCGCGGACCTCCCAGACCTCCGAGGCCTCGGTGATGGTCAGCTCGTCGAGCCCGTCGCCGCCGCGGAAGACCAGCGCGCGGTGGCCGCGGTCCCGGAACACGCCGGCCATCACGGGGGCCAGCACGCGATCGGCCACGCCGATCGCCGAGGCCTCCACGAGCGCGGGGTTGGAGATGGGGCCCAGGAAGTTGAAGGCCGTGGCCACGCCCAGCGCCTTGCGGGCGCCTGCGGCGAAGCGCATGGACGGGTGGAAGGTCTGGGCGAAGCAGAAGGTGATGCCCACCTCCCGGGCGCAGGACTCGACCATGGACACGGGCATGTCCAGCTGCACGCCGAGCGCCTCGAGGCAGTCCGCGGAGCCGGACTTGGACGACGAGGCGCGGTTGCCGTGCTTGACCACGCGGGCCCCGGCTCCGGCGGCCACGAGCGCCGACATGGTCGAGATGTTCACCGAGCGCAGGCGGTCGCCGCCCGTGCCCACGATGTCCACGGCAGGGCCGGGTACATTCAGCGGGCGGGCGTGGGAGACCATCGCATCGGCCAGCCCCTTGAGCTCGTCGACCGTCTCCCCCTTGGCGCGCAGCGCGACCAGGAAGCCGGCCAGCGCGATGTCCTGGACATCGCCGCGCATGACCATATCCATGGCCGACCAGGCCTGCTCGGCAGTGAGATCTCGACCCTGGATCAGGGACGTGGTGAGCTCGGGCCAGTCCAGCGGCGCCGAGCGGTACGTGGGGGTCTCGCTGTTCGAAGTCACGGTGCGACTCTATCCCGGGCCCATCCGGGCGGTCCGTCGCCGAGCACCGGTCCTGCCGGGCTCATGCGTTCCCGGAAGGGAACGCAATCCCATGGTTCTCCCCGGGGTGTCTCAGTTGGTTCGCAGGACCGTTTGGCGACATAATGTCGATCGTGACGACTGCAACCCATGCCCCAGCGCGACCCGCCCCGGTCATCAACCGCCCGAACCTCACCGCAGTGGGGACCATCGTGTGGCTGGCCTCCGAAGTCATGTTCTTCGCCGGCCTGTTCGCGATGTACTTCACGCTGCGCGCCACGGTTCCGGAGGTGTGGGATGAGGGCGCCTCGCTGCTCAACATCCCCCTGGCCACCGTGAACACCATCGTGCTGGTGCTGTCCTCCGTGACCTGCCAGTTCGGCGTCTTCGCCGCCGAGCGCCTCCAGCCCCGCCGCACCGGCGGCCTCTTCGCCATCGCCAAGTGGGGAATGGTCGAGTGGTTCATCCTCACCTTCCTGATGGGCGCGTTCTTCGTCTCCGTGCAGGTCTTCGAGTACGCCACCCTCTGGTCGCACGGCCTCGGCATCGCCTCCTCGGCCTACGGCTCGGCGTTCTACCTCACGACCGGCTTCCACGCCATCCACGTGACCGCCGGCCTCGTGGCCTTCCTGGTGATCATCGGGCGCGCCTTCCTGGCCAAGCGCTTCGGCCACTACGAGGCCACCTCCGCGATCGTCGTGTCCTACTACTGGCACTTCGTGGACGTCGTCTGGATCGCCCTGTTCGCGATCGTCTACTTCCTGCAGTGAGTCGGCGCATCGCCCCCGACCGGCGTCTCCGCCAGCTCAGCACCACATCGAATCGAGGACTCCTGACGTGAAGGCTCTCTCACAGAAGCGTCGCCATCCGCTCGCCATCCTGGCGCTGCTCCTGAGCGCGCTGCTGCTCACCGGTGGTCTCTACGCAGTCGCCACCACCTCGAACCAGGCCCAGGCCGCAGAGGACTACTCCTCCGAGGACGTCGAGCAGGGCGAGGCACTCTTCCTGGCCAACTGCTCCACCTGCCACGGCTTGGACGCCGAGGGCACCGACGCCGGACCGTCGCTGATCGGCGTGGGCGCCGCCGCCGTCGACTTCCAGGTCGGCACCGGCCGCATGCCCATGCAGATGCAGGGTCCGCAGGCTCAGCAGAAGCCGCAGCAGTTCAACGAGGAGCAGACCACCCAGCTGGCTGCCTACGTGGCATCCCTGGGCGCCGGCCCCACCGTCCCCGAGGACGAGTACCTGGACGTCTCCCAGGGCGATGCCGCCAACGGCTCCAAGGTGTTCCTGGCCAACTGCGCCATGTGCCACAACGCCGCCGGCGCCGGCGGCGCGCTGACCCGCGGAAAGTTCGCCCCGTCCCTCATGGGCGTCGAGGAGAACCACATCTACGAGGCCATGCAGACCGGCCCGCAGAACATGCCCGTGTTCAACGACGCGAACATCACCCCCGAGGAGAAGCGCGACGTCATCACGTACCTGAAGACGGTCGAGACCAACACCGATCCCGGCGGCTTCGGCCTGGGCTCGCTCGGCCCGGTCTCCGAGGGCCTGTTCATCTGGACCATCGGTCTGATGATCATCATCGGCTTCACCGTCTGGCTCACCACCAGGTCCGCCTGATCCATCCGCTCGCCGTGCCCCGGCAGTCCACCGACCGCCGGGCCCTGCACCACGTTTCAAGAAAGATTGAGGGACCACATGGCCAGCCATCGTGATGAGCTCCCCGAGGGCAAGAAGGGCAACGTGCTCGACCGCAGCGCCGCGCCGCAGCGCTTCGAGGACCCGGGCATGCCGCCGCACGCGCCCCGGACCACGGACGTCGACCCCCATGCCGCCAAGCGCGCCGAGCGCCAGGTCGTCCTCCTGTTCGTGATCTCGATCCTCGGGTCGATCCTGTTCTTCGTGGGCTACTTCGGCATCCGTGTCGAGGGCGACATGTACGACGTCATGAACCCCGAGCCGACCTCCCAGCTGCGCCTGCAGAACCTGCTGCTCGGCGGCGGCATCGCCCTGGGCATGCTCGGCATCGGCGTGGGCATCGTGCACTGGGCCAAGACCCTCATGCCCGATCACGAGATGGTCGAGTCCCGCCACGAGATCCGCACCGAGGCCCAGCGCGCCGAGGCCGCCGAGATCATGGACACGATCGTCGACGAGTCCGGCATCAAGCGCCGCCCGCTGATCCGCAACAGCCTCATCGGCGCCATGGTCCTGGCTCCCCTGCCCTTCGTCGGCCTGCTCAAGGACCTCGGTCCCTGGAACCTCCAGCCCATGAAGTACACGCTGTGGGACGAGGGCGTCCGCCTGGTCCGCGACCCCTCCGGCACCCCGATCAAGGCCTCGGACATCACGCTGGGCTCCACCTACCACGTGCTGCCGGAGAACATCCTCGGCCTCGGTCACGACGAGGGCTACCTCAATGAGAAGGCCAAGGCGGTCGTCCTGGTCATGCGCCTGGACCCCGCGGACGTCAACGTCTCGGAGGAGCGCACCGACTGGAACGTGGACGGCATCTTCGCCTACTCCAAGGTCTGCACCCACGTGGGCTGCCCCGTGGCGCTCTACGAGCAGCACACGCACCACCTGCTGTGCCCCTGCCACCAGTCGACCTTCGATCTCACCAACGAGTGCGAGGTCATCTTCGGCCCGGCGTCCCACCCGCTGCCGCAGCTGCCCATCACGGTCGACTCCGAGGGCTACCTGGTCGCACGCAGCGACTTCCACGAGCCCGTGGGCCCGGCCTACTCGCAGCGCATCATGCACATGAACCAGCTTGAGGACGAGACGGAGAACGCCTGATGTCCGCTCAGACCACAGACACCCGCCGTCCGCAGCAGGACGACTACCGGCCGGACACCGCTGTCGGCTTCATCGCGAACTACGCGGACACCCGCGTGGGCCTCTCACCGCTGGTCAAGGAGTTCGGCCGCAAGATCTTCCCGGACCACTGGTCCTTCATGTTCGGCGAGGTCGCGCTCTACTCGTTCATCATCCTGCTGGTCTCGGGAACCTTCCTGGCCCTGTGGTTCGACCCCACGATGGTCTCCCAGGAGTACACCGGCTCCTACGTCCCCATGCAGGGCGTCGAGATGTCCGGGGCCTACGCCTCGTCGCTGCACATCTCGTTCGACATCACCGGCGGACTGTTCCTGCGCCAGCTGCATCACTGGTCGGCGCTGCTGTTCGTGGTGGCGATCTGCGTGCACATGATGCGCGTGTTCTTCACCGGCGCGTTCCGCCGCCCCCGCGAGCTGAACTGGGTCGTCGGCGCGCTGCTGTTCGTGATGGCCATGGCCGCCGGCTTCACCGGCTACTCCCTGCCCGATGACGTGCTCTCCGGCAACGGCCTGCGCATCGCCGACGGCATGGCCAAGTCCATCCCCGTGGTGGGCACCTACATCTCGATGATGCTCTTCGGCGGCGAGTTCCCCGGCCACGTGGTGATCCCCCGCCTGTACATCCTCCACGTCTTCCTGATCCCGGGCGTGATCCTGGGTCTGATCGTGGTCCACCTGTTCATGGTCGTGACCCACAAGCACACCCAGTACCCGGGTCCCGGTCGCACCGAGGACAACGTGGTCGGCTTCCCGGTGGGCCCGGTCTACGCGGCCAAGGCCGGCGGCTTCTTCTTCATCGTGCTCGGCTTCCTCTCGGCCCTGGCCGGGATGGTCCAGATCAACGCGCTGTGGAACTACGGCCCGTACGATCCCTCCCCCGTGCAGGCCGGCACGCAGCCGGACTGGTACATCCTCTTCGGCGACGGCGCCCTGCGACTGTTCCCGGGCACCTGGCCCTGGAACTGGGAGTGGAACCTGTTCGGCCTGGTGACGATCCCGCTGGCCGTGTTCATCCCGCTGATGATCATGGGCGCGCTGATCGGTGCGATCTTCGCCTATCCGTTCCTGGAGCGCTGGATCTCCGGCGACGCCCGCGAGCACCACGTGCTGGATCGCCCGCGCAACGCCCCCACCCGCACGGGCTTGGGCGCAGCCGCGGTTGTGTTCTACTCCGTGATGATGGTGGCGGCCACCGGCGACCTCATCGCCACGCACTTCCACGTCTCGCTCAATGACGTCATCTACGCCCTGCGCACGCTGTGGATCCTCGGGCCGATCGTCACGTTCATCATCGTCAAGCGGATCTGCCTGTCGCTGCAGCGCAAGGATCGCGAGATCGCCCTGCACGGCCGCGAGACCGGCCGCGTGCAGCAGCTTCCGCACGGCGAGTTCGTCGAGGTCCACGAGCCGCTGAGCCCCTACGCCCAGTACCGTCTGGTCAGCTTCGACTCCCCCACCCCACAGGCACCGCGCCGCGATGCCAAGGGCCGGATCTCCGGACTCGAGAAGATGCGCGCTCGCCTGACGCACTTCTTCTACGAGGATCGCGTGGCGCCGGTGACCCCGGCCGAGCTCGAGGCCGCGCATCACGAGCACCAGGAGGATCTGAGCTCGCTCGATGCCGGGCACAACACCTCGCAGCGCGAGATCGGCAGCTGACCCGCTGATCCCGCACCGACAGGCCCCCGACTCCCCCGCGGAGTCGGGGGCCTTCTGCATCCCGCCGGCAGCTCGGGCGCCCGGGGGATCGAGGTGCGCTCGAGTGGCATTGGTATCCTGGGGTCTCCCGGCGGAGAATCACCCGGATTCCCCACCCGATCCCCGTCGCGCCGAGTCGTCAGTGACCGCTCCTGCCCGAGAGGCCCTGCCGCTCCCGCACCCCGCACCGCACAGGCGGGGCAGACGGTCCGCTGTCCGCACCGAAGATCTGGAGACACCGATGACTGGGAAGATCGTCCTCGTGGGACGCACCGCAGACCTCGTCCCCCGCTCTGGCAAGAGCCTGCTCAACACCCGCCCGGCGACCTCGGAGGACATCTCCGCACTCGCCGATCTCTACGCGGCCGCCTACCAGGCCTCCTCGACCGCGGATGCCTCCGACGTCTCCTCTGCGGAGGAGGCCAAGGAGATCCTGACCAAGCTGTTCGACGACGAGTTCGGCCGCCTGCTGCCCGAGGCCTCCCCCGTGGTCTCTGACGAGGACGGCTCCATCGTGGCCGCCGCCCTGGTGGTCGAGCGCCGCACCGGTGAAGCTGTGCCGGAGGACCCGTATCTCTTCGAGCTGTTCACCCATGCCGCGCATCGTCGTCAGGGCCTGGGCGAGAAGCTCGTGCGCGTCTCCGCGGCCACCCTGTCGGAGGCCGGTCATGAGCGCCTGAGCCTGCGCATCTCGGAGGACAACTCCGCTGCGCTGGCGCTCTACCTGACGCTGGGCTTCAGCCGCTGGCAGGAGGCCGCCGAGAACGACGAGCTCTGATCTCGCCGGCTCGCAGCACAACGGGGTCCGGTCTCGGCATCATGGCCGGGACCGGACCCCGTCGTCGCTGCGGCACCGCCGCGGTGAGGCTCAGACGCCGAGAGCCCGCAGCGTGACAGCAGCGTCCACGGCGGCCACCGCGGCGTCGTAGCCCTTGTCCTCCTGCGAGCCCTCGAGTCCGGCGCGGTCCAGCCCCTGCTGCTCGTCGTCGGTGGTCAGCACCCCGAATCCGATCGGCACGCCCGTGGCCGTGGAGACGTCGGTCAGCCCTATGGTCGCGGCCTGGCACACGTAGTCGAAGTGCGGTGTGCCGCCGCGGATCACGATGCCCAGTGCGATCACGGCATCGAAGTCCCTCGCCAGCCGCCGCGCTGCGACGGGCAGCTCGAAGGAGCCGGCCACCCGCACGATCGCCGGGTCCTGCACACCGGCCTCGGCCAGGGCTCGCTGGGCGCCGTCGAGCAGCCCAGCCATGATCTGATCGTGCCAGCGCGAGGCCACCACGGCGACCTTCAGCTGGGATCCGTCCAGATCCGCTGCCGCCAGGGTGGGTGCTCCGTGTCCGCTCATGATCTCGTCCTCTCCGTCAGGGGACCCGAGGCCCGGGTCCCGTGTGCTCGTGCGCGGTGTGTGTGGGCTTCAGTCGTCGACGTGCAGGAGCCGGTGCTCCATGCGGTCGCGCTTGGCCGCCAGGTAGTCGTGGTTCTCGGGACGGGCGGCGACCTCGTGGTGGACCATCTCGGTGACCTCAATGCCCAGCCGCCTCAGCTGCTGCGCTTTGATCGGGTTGTTGCTCAGCAGTCGGATCCGCTGCAGGCCCAGCTCGTGCAGGATCGTGGCGGCGGCGCCCCAGTCGCGGGCCTCGGCCGGCAGTCCCAGCAGCTCATTGGCCTCGACCGTGTCGGCTCCCCCGTCCTGCAGCTGATAGGCGCGCAGCTTGTTCACCAGGCCGATCCCCCGGCCCTCGTGGCGACGCAGGTAGACGACGGTGCCGCCCTCGGCGGCGATGCGCTCAAGGCCCAGGTGCAGCTGGGGTCCGCAGTCGCAGCGGTAGGAGCCGAAGACATCGCCGGTCAGGCACTCCGAATGCAGTCGAACCAGCGGTGCCGCCTCCGAGTCGGTCTGCCCCGACCCGGTGGCGGTGAGGCTCAGGTGCTCGCCTGCGGTGGTGCCGTCGGCGTCGGGGATCTGCCAGGCGCGCACCGAGAAGCGCCCCTCCTCCATGGGGATCAGCACGGGCTCGGAGGCCGCGAGCACCCGGCGCGACTTGCGGACACCCTGATCGGTCGAGCTCTCGTGGGACCGGTGCGGATCAGGTGCGCAGGACGCCGTCATGCGCTCGCCTCGGTGCGCAGGTGCTGGGCCAGATCCTCGATGCTGATCAGCGGCAGGCCGTGCCTGCTGGCGAAGTCGCGCAGGTCGGGCAGACGCTGCATGGAGCCGTCATCGTGGACGATCTCGGCGATCACCCCGGCCTGCGGAAGTCCGGCCAGGGCGCACAGCTCGACGGCCGCCTCGGTGTGCCCGCGGCGCTCGAGGACGCCGCCGTCGGCCGCCCGCAGCGGCAGCACGTGGCCCGGGCGGGTCAGATCCCCGGCGGTGGAGGACGGGGAGGCGAGCACGCGGGCGGTCAGCGCGCGGTCCTCGGCGCTGATGCCCGTGCTGGTGACCTCTCGGGCATCGCAGGTCACGGTGTAGGCGGTGCCCTTGGCGTCCTCGTTGACCGCGGTCATGGGCGGCAGCCCGAGCTCATCGGCGCGCTCACCGCGCAGCGGCACGCACAGCACGCCCGAGGACCAGCGCACGGTGAAGCCCACGAGCTCGGCCGTGGCATGGACGGCCGCGAAGATCAGGTCGCCCTCGTTCTCGCGGTCCTCATCGTCGACCACCACGACCGCTCCGCCTGCGCGGATCTGCCGCACCGCCTCCTCGACGGTGTCCAGACGGATCGGATCCGGCTGTCCGGCCCGGGACTCGGGCTCCGGATCGGACCACGTCACCGGGCTCGAGCGGAACGACGACAGCCGAGCGGCGTACTTGGCCATGACGTCGGTCTCCAGATTCACCCGATCGCCCCGGCGCTTCTCGCCCAGGCCGGTGGCCTCCAGCGTGGCCGGGATGAGTCCGATCTCGAACCAGTGCTGATCCAGGTGCGCGGCCCGCCCGGTGCGCTCGGGGCTCGGGCTCACCGCGGTGACGGTCAGGGAGACGCCGTCCACGGCGATGGCTCCCTTCTCGGCGAGCAGCTCGGCGAGATCGACCGGCACCTCGATGCGCAGGGTCTGCCACGATCCGTGATCGGTGCGCTGCAGGATCGTGCCCACGGCATCGACATGGCCCTGGACCACATGCCCGTCCAGGCGGCCGTCGGCCGGGGTGCATCGCTCCAGGTTCACCTGGCTGCCCTCCCGCAGCTGGCCCAAGGTGGTACGACGCAGGGTCTCGCCCATGACATCGGCCACGAAGCGGTGCCGCGGTGCCTGACCTGGCTCTGCCCGGGCGGCCGGGGCATCGGTGCCGGCGACCGGCGGATCTGCGCTGGCCGCGGCGTCGACGGCCGAGAGCGGAGTAGCGGTGAGGCACACGCCGTCCACGGCCAGCGAGCCGCCCAGGGGCAGGTCCTCGAGCACTGCACCGGCCTCCAGGTGCAGACGCACCGAGCCGGAGTCCAGTGCGGTCTGCTCGGCGGAGACCGTCTCCTCGCTCAGCAACTCCGGGCTGGGGGGCTGCCCGGTGCCGACGGGCTCGATCTGCACGATCCTGCCGCGCTCGGCGATGATTCCGGTGAACATCTGCGTCGTCCTGCCTGCCCCTCGGCGGGGCTGTCGTGCTCGGGGCGTCATGGTCCTGCGCCCGTGATCCTGTGCTGGTGACTGCCTGGTGCCTCAGCCGCTGCCGTCCATCAGGGTGTCCGCAGCCGTGCTGTCGGCGGCGGCTGCTGCGGGTTGCTGTGTCGGCTGCAGCCGCCACAGGAGGTCGCGGCCCAGCATCCTGACCGGCCCGCCGTCGGCAGGGTCTGGCTCGAAGCCCAGCGCCTGGGACAGGCTCGTGCGTCCGGGCAGCTCGACCGAGGGCCGACCGCCGCCCAGAATGATCGGAGCCTGGTGGACGATCAGCTGATCGACGGCATCGGCGTCCAGGAACGCGCTGATCAGCCCGGCGCCGCCCTCCAGGAGCAGATGGCCCACGCCTCGGGCGCGCAGCTCGCGCAGCGCCTCCCGCGGGTCGTGGGTGCGCAGCTGGAGGAAGCGGCCGTCGTCGCCGCGCACGGCTGCCTCGGCAGTGAGGTCTCGGTGCCCGATCACCACGCGCAGCGGCTGGGAGACGACCGCGCTGCCGTCGTCCCGGCGGGCGCTCAGGCGCGGATCATCGGCCAGGGCAGTTCCGGTGCCGACCGCGATCGCGTCCACTCGGGCGCGCAGCGCATGGCCGCTGCCACGGGCCTGCTCCCCGGTGATCCACTGGCTGGTGCCGTCCGCGGCCGCGATGCGCCCGTCCAGGGACTGGGCGATCTTGGCGGTCACGAACGGACGGCTCTCCTGTCCGGCGCGAGACCACCGGGAGTTCAGCGCCCGCGACTGCTCGGCCAGCAGCCCGCTGCGCACCTGAACCCCTGCGGCTCGCAGACGCCGGGCTCCCCCGGCACCGGCCTGGGTGTCCTCGACGGCGAAGATCGCCCGCGGGATCCCGGCCTCCAGGATGGCCTGACTGCACGGTTCCGTGCGGCCGGTGTGATCGCAGGGCTCCAGCGTCACGACGATCGTGGTGTCGCGCAGGTCCGTGCCCGCCCGGGCAGCCTGCGCAAGGACATCGGCCTCGGCGTGCGGGGTGCCCGCGCCCAGGTGCCGGCCCACGTGCAGGATCTCGCCGCGGGCATCCAGCAGCGCCGCGCCCACGAGCGGGTTGGCGCTGCGGGGACCCTCCAGCGCAGCCTCCAGTGCGTGCCGCATGGCCTCGGCCTCTGCCTGGGTGAACGACGATGCCTGAACGGATGACGCGTTCATCGTCGGGTCCCGTCGTCGGGCTGGCGTCGCACGGTGACGTCGGGGAAGGCCGTCTCGACCTCGACCCCGCCGGAGGCCCCCACGGCAGGATCGGAGCCCTCGCGTCGCTGGACGCGCCACCAGATGAAGAACCCGACCAGGGTGAAGCCGCCGTAGAACACGTACATGAACGCGGAGGCGTAGTAGCCGGCTGAGACGAGCAGCGGCACGCCGACGATGTCCACGGCCACCCACACGAGCCAGAACTCGGTCCACCCGCGGGCCATGCCCCAGGTCGCCACCACGGAGCCCACGAAGATCCAGGCGTCGGCCCACACGGGCTCATAGGAGCCCAGGGCGCGGAACAGCGGGGTGAGCGCCACGGTGCCGAGCACGAACACGGACACGAGCAGCACGCGCTCGCGCCCGGAGGCCCAGCGCGGGGAGACGGCCACGCCGTCGCCGGTGCGGGCACGGCGCCACTGCACCCAGCCGTAGACCGCCACGATGATGAACATGACCTGCCGGCCCGCCTGTCCCAGGAGATTCACGGGATTCGGCGAGCCGAAGACAGCGCCCAGGAAGACGGTCAGCAGCAGCAGGTTGCCCACGATGCCGACGGGCCACGCCCAGACCTTCCGGCGCATCCCGCCCAGAGCCGAGAGCAGCCCGAACAGGTTGCCGATGACCTCGCGCCACAGCAGGAAGCCGTCGCCGATGCGCAGCTGCGCGCTGAACAGCTGCTCGAAGATCTCCACCGTGGTGCCT
>NZ_JALXVH010000052.1 GCF_025149945.1 Kocuria sp. p3-SID1428
CGCTCGATGGGGTGGGCTCAGTTCGCCGGGATGGAGCTGGCGTGCGTCCAGTCGGCGGGGAAGGTGGGCTGCTTGATGTTCGCCATCTTGGCGGCCACCCGGACCACCTGCGAGGAGTAGCCGAACTCGTTGTCGTACCAGACGTAGACCACGACGGTCTTGCCGTTCACGACGGTGGCCAGCCCGTCCACCACCGAGGCGTAGCGCGATCCCACGAGGTCCGAGGACACCGTCTCCGGCGAGTCGGTGTAGTCGATCTGACGGCTCAGCGGCGAGTCCAGGGAGATGCCGCGCAGGAAGGCGTTGAGCTCGGCGGCATCAGCGGGAGCGCGATCCAGCTGCAGGGTCAGCACGGCCATGGAGACGTCCGGGACGGGCACGCGGATGGCGTTGCCGGTGAGGCGGCCCTCCATCTTGGGCAGGGCCTTGGCGACGGCCTTGGCGGCGCCGGTCTCGGTGAGCACCATGTTCAGCCCGGCGGCGCGGCCGCGGCGGGGGCCGTTGTGGTAGTTGTCCGTGAGGTTCTGGTCATTGGTGAAGGCGTGGACGGTCTCCACATGGCCCTGGGAGATGCCGTACTCGTCGTCGAGCACCTTGACCACCGGGGTGATGGCGTTGGTGGTGCAGGAGGCCGCAGAGACGATCCGGTCCTCGGGGGAGATCTCCGAGTCGTTGACGCCGCAGACGATGTTCTTCATCTCGCCCTTGCCCGGTGCGGTCAGCAGGACCTTGGCGATGCCCTGGGACTGCAGGTGGCGGGAGAGGCCGTCGACATCGCGCCAGACGCCGGTGTTGTCGATCAGGATGGCGTCGTGGATTCCGTAGGCGGTGTAGTCGACCTCGGCGGGGCTGTCGGCGTAGATCACCTGGATGTCCACGCCGTTGGCGGTGATCACGTTGCGCTGCTCGTCCACCACGATCGAGCCGTTGAACTTGCCGTGGATCGAGTCGCGGCGCAGCAGGGAGGCGCGCTTGACCAGGTCGTTGCCGGGCTTCTTGCGCACCACGACGGCGCGCAGCACCATGCCGGTGCCGTCGTTGCGCTCCACGAGGATACGGGTCAGCAGGCGGCCGATGCGCCCGAAGCCGTAGAGCACCACATCCTGCGTCTTGGCGACGTTCTGGCCCTTGCGCTGGACGACGGCGGCCAGCTGCTCGCGCACGTACTGGTGCACGTCCTCGCGCTGGGAGTCCTGCAGTCCGGCGGCCAGGCGGCCCAGGTCGATACGGCTGGCGCCCAGGTCCAGCGAGTCGATGATGCCGATGAGCTGCTCGGTGACAGCCGTGGGCAGCTCCTCGCCGACGATGCGCCGAGCGAATCGGTGCGCCTTGAGGATGTCGAGGACGGACTTGTGCACCAGGGACCGGCCGTGGATGCTCAGGACGACCTTGTTCTCCCGGTAGAGACGGCCGATCACGGGCACCATGGCCTCAGCGCGGGCCTCGCGCTCGTTCCAGGGCTCGACGGAGTTCACAGATGACCTGCTTCCTGGCTCCGACGACGCTGTCGGAGCCGTGGCTGCGTGCGTCGTCGCACGGCTCGCACCGATGGCCGCTGCGGGGCCGGTGCTCAGGGGCGTGTGGCGCAGGCGAAGGCGCCTGGTTCCGGGCTAGATCCTAGCCGTTGGACGGGGTCACCGCGTCGTGCCCACTGCTACTGTGGCCGCATGCTGACAGTCATCGGTGAGGCACTCGTGGATGTCGTCTCGCGCCCGGGCGGAGAGGCCGTGCGGCACCCCGGCGGGAGCCCCTTCAACGTGGCGGTGGGCCTGGCTCGGCTGGAGCACCCCGTGACCTTCCTGGGCACCTGGGGCGAGGACGACGACGGCCGCCTCCTGGAGCAGAGCCTGAGCGCCGAGGGCATCGAGCTGCCGCTGCCGCGCCAGTCCCAGCCGACCTCCACCGCAGAGGCCGTCCTGGGGGAGGACGGCTCGGCCGAGTACGAGTTCGCGCTGACCTGGGATCCGCCGCTGTCGGAGCAGGACCTGGAGCGCATCGCCGAGGCCTCGGACGCGGTGCACACTGGCTCGATCGCAGCAGCCCTGGAGCCGGGAGCGGACACGGTGCGCCGGCTCATCGAGGCCGCACAGGGCCGGGCCCTGATCAGCCTGGACCCCAACTGCCGACCGTCGATCACTCCGGACGTGGAGCGCGTGCGCGCTCGCGTGGAGGAGCTGGCCGAGCGCTCCGACCTGATCAAGGCCTCGGATGAGGACCTGCTGTGGCTCTACCCCGGCTCGACCCTCCAGGAGTCGGCCCGTGCGTGGCTGCGCAAGGGCGCCGGCATGGTGGTCGTGACCCGCGGGGAGATGGGACCCTGGGCGGTGACCGAGGCCACCGGCCCCGTGGGCATCGAGGTCCCCGCCCGCCGCACGGATGTCGTGGACACCGTTGGCGCCGGCGACACCTTCATGGCCGCGCTGATCTCGCAGGCCGCCGATCGCGGGATCACCGGCCCAGGAGCCGCCCAGCGCCTGGCCGCCCTCGGCGAGGACGATCTCCGGGAGATCCTGACCCGGGCGGCGGATGCCGCGGCCATCACCGTCTCGCGCGCCGGTGCGGATCTCCCGCGCCGAAGCGAGCTCGAGGCCCTCGCGGGCGTCGCCGCGGAGCCGGCCGCTCCAGCCGAGCCGGACGGAGCCGAGCCTGCCGGGCTCGACCGGACGCTGGATGACTGAGCTCCCCGGGCGCCGCCGCGCACAGCTCCGGCGGCACCGGGAGACCATCGCAAGGACGACACGACGGATCTAGGAGGATCCCCATGCTCGATCGCGACCCCTATGCAGGACTTCCCGAGCTGCCCGTCTTCGAGCTGAGCTCGCAGGACATCGCCGACGGCCAGCCGCTGCCCCAGGCACAGGTCGCGGGGCAGGACGTCTCGCCGCAGCTGAGCTGGTCCGGCGCCCCGGAGGGCACCCGCTCCTACGTGGTGACGGCCTTCGACCCGGATGCCCCCACCCCGTCGGGCTACTGGCACTGGGCGCTGTCCAACATCCCCGCGGACGTGACCTCCCTGGAGACCGGTGCGGCCGCCAACCCGCCGGAGGGCTCCACGCGCCACCGCACCGACGGCGGCTCCGAGGCCTTCGAGGGCGCGGCTCCGCCTCCCGGCCACGGCCCTCACCGCTACATCTTCTGCGTCACCGCGGTGGACACCGATCACCTGGACGTGGAGGGCGCCTCGCCCGCCGTGCTGAACTTCAACCTGTTCTTCCACGGCATCGGCCGCGCCTTCCTCACCGGGACCCACGAGGAGAAGTGAGTCGGACCGACCTCCTGGGTCCGGATCCGCAGCGGATGGCCCGGGAGGTCCGTCTCGTGGCCAGCGACCTCGACGGCACGCTGATCGGCCACGACTTCCGCTTCCGGCCTCGGACCCAGCAGGCCCTGAGACAGCTCGAGGCGGCCGGGATCCCGATCATCTTCGTCACGGGGCGCCCGTGGCGATGGCTGGATCCTCTGCGGGAGCTGCATGAGCTGAGGGAGTCGATCGCCCCGGGCGCGGACGGGGAGGACCAGGCACCCATCGGGGCCGTCATCTGCTCCAACGGGGCGCTCGTCTACGACTTCGCCCAGGAGGCCGTGGTCTCCAGCAAGACCCTCAGCGCCCAGACGGCGCTCGAGGTCCATGCGCGCCTGCGCCGACTCTTCCCGCAGGCCGTGTTCAGCGCCGAGACGCTGCGCGGCGTGGCGGCCGAGCCGGACTGGCTGGTCGGTGACCGCACTCGGATCAGGGGAGCTCGGATCGGCCCGCTGCCCCAGGTGCTCGAGCCCGATGACCGCCTCGTGAAGCTCCTCGCCCGCCTGCCCGGAGCCGATCCGCAGCGGTTCGTGGCCGCGGTCAGCGAGGAGGTCTCCGATCTGGTCTCGGTCACGCACTCCGTGGCGCAGGCCCCCCTGGCAGAGATCGCGCGCACCGGGCTCTCCAAAGCGGAGGCGCTGGCCGAGCACTGCCGCCAGAGGGGCATCGGGGCCCATGAGGTCCTGGCCTTCGGCGACATGCCGAACGACCTGCGGATGCTGCAGTGGGCGGGGTACGGCTATGCCCTGAGCTCCGGGGACCCGGCGGTCGTGGCGGCCGTCGAGCGCACCGCGCCCGGCTTCGACGACGACGGCGTCGCCCAGGTCATCGAGCAGCTGCTGGCGGTGCGCGCCGACCTGTGAACCACGTCGCGGGAATCACGTGGCAACTGCTCGGAACTCTGGTGACTCGTCGGTAACTAAGTGCGTACTATCGGCGCATGGAATCCCGCACGGCGCCTTCGGCCGTCGACACCAACAGGGACGGCTCCACGCCGTCGGTCATGGCCCACCGCGGCTTCTCGCTGGAGGGAGCGGAGAACACCCTCACCGCCTTCCAGGCAGCCTGGGACCTCGGCTGCCTGTGGCTCGAGCTCGACGTCAACACCACCAGCGACGGCGTGGTCATGGTCTTCCACGACGGCTCGCTGGACCGCGTCACCGACGGCTCGGGGCAGGTCGGCGATCACACGCACGCCCAGATGATGGAGCTCAGCGTGGCAGGGGGAGAGCCCCCGCTGACGCTGGCGCACCTGCTCGAGGAGATGCCGGAGGCCCGGTTCAACATCGATGTGAAGGACGAGGCCTCCGTCACAGCGCTCGCGGAGCTGCTCGAGCGCACCGGGGGTGCTGAGCGCGTGCGGATCGCGTCGTTCTCCGACGGCCGCCGCCGTCGAACGCTGAAGCAGCTGCGCGGGCGCGGGCTGGATACGCCGAGCTCCTCGGCCGGTTCCCTCGGCTCTGCATTGATGATCATCTGCCTGAGCCTGGCCCCGCGGCTGTGGCCGGTGGTGCGCCTGCTGGCGCGGCGCTGGGTCCCGCCGTTCCAGGCCGTCCAGCTGCCCATGCACTGGCGCTGGTTCGCCCCCGCGCTGATCGGGCTGCCGGTGATCGGTCCGCGCCTGCGCGATCGCCGCCTGGTCACCGAGCGGCTGATCGAGCGCGCCCACGCGGTCGGCGTGCAGGTGCACGTGTGGACCGTCGATGAGCCGCAGGACATGAAGGCGCTGCTGCGGGAGGGCGCGGACGCGATCGTCACGAACCGCGCCGATCTGGCCCTGGACCTGCGGGCCGAGGACGCCGCCCGGGCCTGAAGGCGAATGGCCGGCTCAGGACACCTTCGGCAACCTCCTCGTCCGGCCTGGCCGTGGCCCCTCCCTGGGCCTATGGTGTGAGGTGCGACTCGACAGCTCCCTGGTGAGCCGGTGCCATCCCGGCGCCCCGGTCGCGTGCACCGGAAGGGGGCGGACCATGGCAGCAGTGAGCGCAAGCGCCCTCCAGCCCCGCCGCCGCGACTGGAGCTTCCACGAGCGCAGCTCCGGCAGCATTCCGTAGCTGGGCATCTTCCTGCCCACGACCCGGTCAGGTCCTTCCGCGATCGTCCGGGCGCAGCGCCCCGTCACGTCTCGGGGCTCGATCCTCGGATGGTTCCATGGCCCCGGACCCTCAGCGCCGACCTGTCCGCTTCCCACCGATCACGATCTCTCATCGCCCGAGGCCTCCTCGGCTGACCCGCCGCGGCCTGCTCGCAGCCGCCGCCGGCGGAGCCGGGCTCGTGCTCAGCGGCTGCGGCGGCTCCGAGGCCTCGGTGCTCGAAGCCGGTGACACCCCCGTGGAGGGCGGGACGCTGCGCGTGGGCATCACCGGCGGCGGCGCCTCGGACACCGTCGACGCCCACGTCCCGCTGGGCACCGGCGACGCCGCGCGCATGTTCAACCTCTACGACACCCTGTTCGCCTACGACGCCGACTACCGGGTGGTGCCGGCGCTGGCGGAGTCGGCCGAGCCGAACGAGACCGGCGATCAGTGGACGATCACCCTGCGCGAGGGCGTGCGCTTCCACGACGGCAGGCCGCTGACCCCGGCGGATGTGAAGGCCACCTTCGAGCGGATCCTGGACCCGGAGGACCCCAAGAGCGGGGCGAGCAAGCTGGCCACGCTCGAGTCCGTGGAGGAGGTCGACGAGCGCACCGTGCGCTTCGTGCTCGGCTCCCCGGATGCGGTGCTCACGGATGCGCTCGCGCAGTACGTCATGGGCATCGTGCCGCAGGACTACGACCCCGCCGACCCCGTCGGCACCGGTCCGTTCCGGCTCACGGACTTCGAGCCGGGAGGCACCACACACCTGACGGCCTTCGACGACTACTGGCAGGGCCGTCCGCACGTGGATGAGGTCCTGCTGATGAACTTCGACGACGAGGACGCGCTGATGAACTCGCTGCTGTCCTCGCAGGTGGATGTGATCGCGCAGGTGCCGCTGCCGCTCGTGCACGTGGTCTCCGAGGATCCCCGCATCCAGGTGATCACCTCCGAGACCGGAAACTGGGTGCCGTTCACCATGCGCACCGACACCGCCCCGTTCGACGACCCCCGGGTGCGCGAGGCCTTCAAGCTCGTGATCGACCGCGAGCAGATGGTCGAGGTCGCCTTCGCCGGGCAGGGACGGGTGGGCAATGATATGTACTCGCCGTTCGATTCCGGCTATCCGCAGGAGGCGCCGCAGCGCGAGCGCGATATCGAGCGCGCCAAGCAGCTGCTGAGCGAGGCCGGGCACCCGGACGGCCTGAGCGTGGAGCTGGTGACCGCCCCCATCCAGGCCGGTGCGGTCGAGGCCGCCACGGTCTTCGCGGAGCAGGCCGCCGATGCCGGGATCGACGTCTCCCTGCGCCGAGTCGATGCCACCACGTTCTTCGGCTCGGGCTACCTCGAGTTCCCGTTCGCGCAGTCGTTCTACTACACGCGCAACTTCCTGCCGCAGGCGGCGGACACCTCCCTGCCGGACTCGCCGTACAACGAGACCCACTGGGACCAGCCCGAGTTCACGCGGCTCGTAGCGCAGGCCCGCGAGACCCTCGACGACGCCGAGCGCGAGGAGCTGACCCGCCGGGCCATGCAGCTGCATCACGACGAGGGCGGCAACATCATCTTCGGCTTCTTCGATGTGGCGGACGCCTATCAGCGCTATGTGGGCGGCGGGGCGAGCGACCGATCGGGTATGCCGATCGCCTCGTTCCGCTTCCGGAACCTGTGGATCGAGACCGGCGATGCCGCGGACGGGGAGGCCTGAGAGATGCTGAGCATGATCCTCAAGAGACTGGCGGTCTCGGTCCTGGTGCTGCTGGCGGTGTCCTTCGTCGTCTTCGTCTTCACCCTCCTGCTGCCCGGCGATCCCGCCCAGGCGATCCTGGGCCAGCAGGCCACTCCCGAGCGCCTCGAGGCCCTGCGCGCCCAGCTGGACCTTGATCAGCCCTGGTGGCAGCGCTACCTCGGCTGGCTCGGCGGCATCCTCACCGGGGACATGGGCGTCTCCGCGGCCACCGGCGGGCCGATCAGCGCTCTGCTGGGCGAGCGGATCGTCAACTCGCTCGTGCTCATGGCCATCGCCGCGGTCATCGCCGTTCCCCTGGGCCTGGCTCTGGGGACCTGGTCCGCTCTGCGCCGCGGCCGCGCCTCGGACACCGCGCTGAACACGGGCTCCATGATCCTGGCCTCGCTGCCGGAGTTCGTCGTGGGCATCGTGCTCGTGGCCCTGTTCTCCACGACCGTGCTGCAGATCCTGCCGTCGGTGACCATGGCCGCGCCCGGCACCCGGGTCTGGCAGTTCCCGCTGCAGCTCGTGCTGCCGGTGGCCGCCCTGGTGCTCGTGGTGGTGCCCTACATGGTGCGCATGATGCGCCAGACCATGACCGAGGTGCTCTCCAGCGGCTACGTGGAGATGGCCCGGCTCAAGGGCGTCCCGGAGCGGCAGGTCATCCTGCGCCACGCCCTGCCGCATGCGATCGGGCCGGTGGCCCAGGTCGTGGCCATGCAGCTGGCCTGGCTGGCCGGCGGCATCGTTGTCATCGAGGTCCTCTTCCGCTACCCCGGGATCGGGCAGGCCATGGTTGATGCCGTGGGCAACCGCGACGTCCAGGTGGTGCAGACGATCTCGCTACTGATCGCCGCCTTCTACGTGGTGGTCAACCTGCTGGCCGACGTCGTCGGGATCCTCGCCAACCCCAAGCTGCGGACGGAGTCCGGACGATGAGCGCTTCCACCACCAGGGCACCTTCGACCGGCGCGATCGGCGGCAGCCCGGTCCGCGACAGCCTGCTGCGCAGGTTCCTGGCACGCACGGAGTCCAAGGTGGGGCTGGTCCTCACCGGTCTCGTGCTGCTCGTGGCGGTGCTCGGCCCCTTCCTGGCCGTGACCCTGACAGGGCACACGACCACCGAGTTCGTGGGCCGGCCCTTCGTCGCCGACGGCGCGGCGCTGGGCACCGACAACCTCGGGCGCGACGTCCTCTCCCGCTGGCTGGCCGGCGGCTGGCGGCTGCTGCTGTGGTCGGCGGCGGCCACCGCCCTGGGCGTGGGGCTCGGTGCCGTGCTGGGCATGGTCGCGGCCATGCGCGGAGGCTGGCTCGATGCCCTGATCATGCGCCTCGGCGATATCGGGCTCGCCCTGCCGCAGCTCGTGTTCGCCATGCTGGCCGTCACCGTACTGGGCCCCAAGGGCTGGGTGCTGATCCTGGTCGTCGGGCTGACCCATGCGCCGCGCACCGCGCGCGTGATGCGCTCGGCGGCCGTCGGCGTGGTGGGTGAGGACTATGTGCTGGCCTCCCACATGTACGCCGTGCCGCAGTGGCGGATCCTGGCCCAGGACATCCTGCCGAACGTCACCGGCCCGCTGATGGTCGAGCTCGGACTGCGCATGACCTACTCGATCGGCGCGCTGGCCTCGCTGTCCTTCCTGGGCCTGGGCATGCAGCCGCCCACGGCCGACTGGGGCCTGATGATCAACGAGAACCGGATCGCGCTGGCCGTCCAGCCGTGGGGCGTGCTGCTTCCCGTGCTGGCGATCGCCGTGCTGACGGTGGGCACCAACCTGATCGCCGACGGTGTCGCCGCAGCCTCCGCCGGGGGCAGCTCCGTGGTCGAGGAGGACCTCGAGGGCGTGCGCGCCGGCGCCCAGGGCGCAGCCCCGGCCGGCTCCGCGGCCGTTCCCGAGTCGGAGGCCGCCACCGGGTCGGCCTCCGCATCCGCTCCTGAGGCCGCCGGCGGCCCCCACCCCGGAGCAGACTCCGCCTCGAGCCCCGAGGAGGGACGACGATGACCCCGAGCACTGCATCGCGCGCACTAGGCAGGCGCGTCGCGGACCCGTCGTCGAAGGCGAGCGTCGAGACCGCCCTGAGCGTGTCCGGGCTGGACCTGGGCGTGACGGGCGGGCGTCAGATCCTGCATGACATCGCTTTCGAGCTGCATCCGGGGCGCATCCTGGCGCTGGTCGGAGAGTCCGGCTCGGGCAAGACCACCGCCGCGCTGGCGTGCATGGCGCATCTGCGCCCCGGCCTGGAGCTGCGCGGAGGCTCGATCGCGCTGCACCCGGGCGCCTCGCGCTTCCACCCGGACGGCGCGCAGCTCGCGCAGCTGAGCCCGGGCGAGGTGCGGCGGCTGCGCGGCTCCACGATCGCCTATGTGCCCCAGGACCCGGCGCTGTCGCTCAACGGATCCATGCGCGTGGGCGAGCAGATAGCCGAGGTCCTGCGCATCCACGACTACGGAGACGGCCCTGCCTCCCGCAAGGCGCGAGTCGCCCAAGTCCTCGAGGAGGTCGGCATGCCCTCCGATGCCGCGGCGCAGCGGCGCTACCCGCATCAGCTCTCGGGCGGGCAGCAGCAGCGCATCGGCATCGCCATGGCCTTCGCGACCCGCCCGGCGGTGATCATCCTGGATGAGCCCACCACCGGCCTGGACGTGGCCACGCAGGACCTGGTCCTGGACACGGTCACGGATCTGACCCGCCGCCACGACGCCGCCGGGCTCTACATCACCCACGACATCGCGGTGGTCGCCCAGATCGCCGACGAGGTCGCGGTCATGCTCAAGGGCCGCATCGTGGAGGCCGGCTCGGCGGAGCAGGTGCTGCGCTCGCCGAGCCACGACTACACGCGCCGTCTCGTGGCGGCGGTGCCGGACCTCGAGGGCCGCAAGCGGATCGGCGGCGGTCTGCCGGTGGCTCAGCGGGGCAAGGCGGCCGCGGAAGGCGCCGTGTCGGCGGCCGACGGCGACGCCCCGGTCGTTCCTCCGTGGGCACAGGGGTCGGGCCCGGATGAGGAGTCGGCGCAGGCCGGGTCTGGCTCTGTCGCCCGGACCGAGCCGGAGATGGCTGGTGCGATCGAGCCTCGCAGGGACCAGGACCCGACGCCGCAGCCGTCGTCGCGGCCCCTGCTGGCGGTCGAGGACCTGAGCCTGTCGTACGGGCCCAAGACGGTGCTGGACGGCCTGCGCCTGGAGCTGCACTCCGGGCAGACCACGATGCTGCTGGGGGAGTCGGGCTCCGGCAAGACCACCCTGGCCCGCGCCATCGCGGGGCTGTCGGCGGCGTCGTGGACGGGGCAGGTGCTGCTGGACGGCCAACCGCTGGCCGAGACCACCCGCAAGCGCACCCCCGAGCAGCGCCGGCGCATCCAGTACATCTTCCAGTCGCCGTTCTCGTCGCTGAACCCCCGGCGCACGATCGGCGAGTCCCTGGCCGTGCCGCTGCGGATGGGCGGCGGCACCTCCGCGGCCCAGCGCCGCGAGGCGGTCTCCGTGGCGCTGGATCAGGTCCGGCTCGGGCGCTCCTACATCGATCGCCGCCCCGGCGACCTCTCCGGCGGCGAGCGGCAGCGCGCCGCGATCGCCCGCGCACTGGTCAGCGCTCCGTCGGTGCTGGTGTGCGATGAGGTGACCTCGGCGCTCGATGTCTCCGTGCAGGCCTCCGTGATCGAGCTGCTGCGCGAGATCCAGGACGAGACCGGCATGGCCATGCTGTTCGTCACGCACAACATCACGCTCTCGCGCCACATCGCCCACCGGCTCGCGGTGCTGCAGAAGGGCAGGATCGTGGATCATGGGCTCACCGAGGACGTCCTGGCGGCCCCGGACAGCGAGTACACGCGCGATCTGCTGGAGCATGTGCTGACGCTGTGACCGCCGGCGCCGCCCGCACCACGGGCGTCCGATCCCGTTTCACCCCGACAGAGAGCAGGCCCGTGAGCACGAAGACCGCTCATGCCCCCACCCGCGCCGAGCGCCTCGATCGTCTCCCGTTCAACGGCCGGCACCGGAGGCTGCTCGGCGCCTCCGGCATCGGCTGGGCGCTGGATGCCATGGACGTCGGGCTGATCTCGTTCGTGATCGCCGCGCTGGCCCAGCAGTGGGGCCTCGACGCCCAGACGCGGTCCTGGATCATCTCGGCGGGCTTTCTGGGTATGGCCCTGGGGGCCAGCCTGGGCGGTCTGCTGGCGGATCGGATCGGGCGCCGGGCCGTGTTCAGCCTGACGCTGCTGGTCTACGGCCTGGCCACGGGCGCGAGCGCGCTCGTGGCCTCGGTGGGCGCCCTGATCGTCCTGCGCTTCATCGTGGGCCTGGGACTGGGCTCCGAGCTGCCCGTGGCCTCCACGCTGGTCTCCGAGTTCGCGCCGCGGCGCATCCGCGGACGCGTGGTCGTGTGGCTCGAGGCCTTCTGGGCCGTGGGCTGGATCGCCGCCGCGGCGATCGGGTACTTCGTGGTCGCCGCCTCCGACTCCGGCTGGCGCTGGGCGCTGGCCCTCGGCGCGGTGCCCGCCCTCTACGCCCTGGTGGTCCGCTTCGGGCTGCCGGAGTCCGTGCGCTACCTGGAGTCGCGCGGGCGCCATGACGAGGCCGAGCGCGTCGTGCGCGACTTCGAGACCGACGGCGGGCGGCAGACCGGCTTCGCTCAGCACGACGACGCCGATCGGCCGACTGCCGCCCTCAAGACCGCGACGGTCGCACCGACGGAGGCACCGGCGGATCCGTCGCGTCAGGGTCAGCCTGGGAACGGGCACCCGTCGTCGATCTTCGCCGCCGGTCTGGCGCGGCGGACGCTCGCGCTGTGGACGGTGTGGTTCTGCCTCAACCTGGCCTACTACGGGGCGTTCACGTGGATCCCGTCGCTGCTGGTCGAGCAGGGCTACAGCCTGGTGCGCTCCTTCGGCTTCACGCTGATCATCACGCTCGCCCAGCTGCCCGGCTATGCCATGGCCGCGTGGCTGATCGAGGTCCTGGGACGGCGCGTGACGCTGGTGGTCTTCCTGGCGGGCTCGGCTGCCTCCGCCATCGGCTTCGGGCTGGCGGATTCGGAGGCCGCGGTGATCGCGGCCGGGTGCTGCCTGTCGTTCTTCAACCTCGGGGCTTGGGGCACGCTCTACGCGATCGGCCCCGAGCTCTACCCGACCTCTCTGCGCGGCACCGGCACCGGTCTGGCGGCGGGAGTGGGGCGCATCGCCTCGATCCTGGCCCCGCTGCTGGTCCCGGTGCTGTTCGCGGCCGGCGGCATGCCGGTGGTCTTCGGGGTGTTCTCGGCGGCCTTCGCCCTGGCGGCCGCGGCGGGGCTGGCGCTGCCGGAGATGAAGGGGCGCCTGATCGGCTGAGGCGCCCGGCCGGACGGGGACGTCGTGGGGAACCGCGGCGGCAACCGCCGACCGCTGCCCCTGCGCGTCCGCGTGGGCTCCTACAGTGGTGAGCATGACGCAGACCGCAGCGAAGGAACCCGCCACCGATCCCGAGGCCTATGTGCGCACCGAGGTGCGAGGAGGCACCGGGGTCATCGTCCTGGATCGCCCCAAGGCGCTCAATGCGCTCACCGCACGCATGTACCGCGACATGCTCGAGGCCCTGTGGGCCTGGCAGGACGACGACGCCGTCACCCAGGTGCTCGTGACCTCCTCCGCCGCGCGCGCCTTCTGCTCCGGCGGCGACATCCGCCAGGTGCGAGAGGCCGTGCTCGATGACCGCCTCGAGGACGGCGTGGCCGCCTTCACCGACGAGTACTCGCTGGACCTGGTGATCTCGCGGTACCCCAAGCCCTACATCGCGGTCATGGAGGGCTACACCATGGGCGGCGGCATGGGCATCTCCGTGCACGGCTCCCACCGGATCGTCACCGAGACCACGGTGATGTGCATGCCGGAGACCGGGATCGGGTTCTTCCCGGACATCGGCGCCTCGTGGTTCCTGCCGCGCGTCTCCCTGCTGGGCCGCGGTCCGTCGCTGGCCGTGGGGCGCTGGCTCGGGCTGACCGGCGCCCGGATCTCTGGACCCGATGCCATGGCCATCGGCCTGGCCGACCACTTCGTGGCGGAGGACCGCCTGGAGTCCTTCAAGGAGGCCGTGATCCGCGACGGCATCGCCGCCGCCATCGCCGAGCATTCGGCCGGTCCGGGCGAGAACGACGGCATCCCGGAGGCCTCGCTTCCGGAGCGCTGGGATGAGATCGAGGAGCTCTACGGCGCCGACACGCTGGGCGAGATCCTGGTCAAGGCCCCGGCCGAGGACCT
This sequence comes from Kocuria sp. p3-SID1428, assembly GCF_025149945.1. GTDB lineage: Bacteria > Actinomycetota > Actinomycetes > Actinomycetales > Micrococcaceae > Kocuria. Next base: position 13,340 of record NZ_JALXVH010000052.1, read on the forward strand.
GGCGGGGGCGTCGCCGTCGTCGCTGGTGCGCACGTGGGAGCTGCTCGAGCGCGGCGCGGAGGCGGAGTCCGTGCAGGAGTGCCTGGAGCGCGAGCTGTCCCTGGCGGCAGACACGATCGCCTCCCCGGACTTCGCCGAGGGAGTGCGCTGCACCATGATCGACAAGCAGGACGACCCGCAGTGGTCGCCGGCGTCGGTGGGCGAGGTCGACGTGGAGGCCATCCGCCGCGTGCTCGACCAGCCCGGGACGCTGCGCACCCGCCCCTGATCCCTGCCCGCCAAGCTCGAGCCTGAGCCCGGCCCTGCTCTCCACCATCCCGCCGAGTGGATACTTGATTGCGCTGTAGGCACGAACAGCGCAACTGAGTATCCACTCGGCGCAGTGGGGTGGGGTCAGCCGAGCGGGGAGGCCTGCTCGTGCGGGGTGCTCGCGCGGTCCGGGGCCAGCGGATCGCCGCCGGCCGTGCCGCGCCACAGGGCGAGTCCGCGCATGCCGTGGAAGACCACCAGGGTGGCTGCGGTGCCCAGGGCGATGCCCGCGAACTGGATGCCGAACGCATCCCAGGTGTAGTCGGCGATGCCGATGATCATGGCCACGGCGGCGGTGGTGAGGTTCACCGGGTGGGAGAAGTCCACGCGGTTCTGCACCCAGATGCGCACGCCGAGCATGCCGATCATCCCGTAGAGCACCGTGGCCGCACCGCCCAGAACGCCCGGAGGCACGGTGGCGATGGCTGCGCCGAAGACCGGGAAGAAGGACAGCAGCAGGGCCACGATCGCAGCGACCCAGTAGGCGGCCGTGGAGTAGACCTTGGTGGCGGCCATGACGCCGATGTTCTCGGCATAGGTGGTGGTGCCCGAGCCGCCGCCGGAGCCGGCGAGGATCGTCGCCAGGCCGTCGGACATGATGGTCCGCCCGAGCACCGGATCCAGGTCCTGCCCGGTCATCAGCGCCACTGACTTCACATGCCCGATGTTCTCGGCCACGAGCACCAGGATCACCGGCACGAACAGCCCGATCAGCGAGAGGTGGAACTCCGGGGCGTGGAACTGCGGCAGCCCCAGCAGCCCCTCGGCCTCCCAGGCCGCGCTGATCGCGGAGAAGTCGACCTCCCCGCGCACCACCGCCGTGAGGTAGCCGATCACCACGCCCACCAGGATCGACAGGCGCCCCAGGATCCCGCGGAAGAGCACCGACGTGAGGATGATCGCCAGCAGCGTCACCAGCGCCGTGGTGGGGGCGAGCATGAAGTTGTCCTTGGCCGCCGGGGCCAGGTTGAAGCCGATCAGCGCCACGATCGTGCCCGTGACCAGCGGGGGCATGAGCGCTGCGAGCCAGCCCGTGCCGAGCACCTGGACGATCACGCCGATCAGGAACAGCGCCGCGCCGGCCATGACCACGCCGCCCAGGGCGCCGCCGGGGCCGTACTGGCCGATGGCTGCGGAGATCGGGGCGATGAACGCGAACGACGAACCCAGATACGACGGCACGAGCCCGCGGGTGATGACCAGGAACAGGATGGTGCCCAGCCCGGAGAAGAACAGCGTGGTCGACGGCGGGAAGCCCGTGATCAGCGGGACCAGGAAGGTCGCCCCGAACATGGCCACCACGTGCTGGGCGCCGATGCCGATGGTGCGCGGCCAGGACAGCCGCTCCTGCGGCGGGACGACGCCACCGGGCGAGACGCTGCGGCCGTCGCCGTGCAGCGACCAGCTCAGCCCGGCCCTGGCCAGGAGGCCGCGCTCGGCGGTGCCGGCGGTCGAGTCGGGCTGGGCGGGGTGCTGTTCCGGCCGGGGAGCGGAGCTGCTCATGGGTGATCTCCTGGAGAAGCGAGCGGGGGCGCGAGCCGTGGAGGCGCTTGCGCGATGATCGCGGATCAGCGTAGCCGCCGGTCGGGGTCCGCGTCGGCCCAGATGCCGACGGCCAGGCGGCCAGGCGGCCAGGCGGCCAGGCGGCCGCGGGGACGTCGTGATGGTCTGAGGGGCAGACGGCGCCTCAGCCGAGCAGGTGCACGAGCGCGGTGATGAGGAAGCCCAGGCCGACGGCGATGAAGAAGCAGCTGGCGAGGACATCGAAGCCCGAGCGGAAGCGGTCGATCACCGGAGCGAGGCGGCGCTGCGAGGCTGCCAGCGCAACGAGCCCGAACCACGCGATGGTGAGCACGATCAGAGTGCCGATCACGATCGCCGTCTGGAGGCTGACGATCCTGCCGGTGAGGAAGGGCGAGAAGATCGCCCCGAAGAACACGAGTGCCTTGGGGTTCGACAGGTTGGTGGCCAGGCCCCGCAGATAGGCATCGGCCCCGGCAGGGGCGGCCGTGCGGTCGCGTCCCACCGCCTGCTGCTGCGCGGTCGTGGGCTCCTGGGTGGTGCGCCCGCGGCGCGCGGCGCGCCAGGCGCGCAGCCCCGTCACGCCGATCAGCACCAGCATGAGCCCGCCCAGCAGCTCGAGCCAGCTCATCAGCCCGGGCAGCGCCTGCAGCAGTGCGGAGAGCCCGAACAGGGCGCCGAGCAGCCAGACGGTCGCCCCCGTGGTGATGCCCAGTGCGGCCAGCAGCCCGGCTCGACGCGAGCGGGTGATGGACTGCTGGAGCACCAGGACCATGTCCGGGCCGGGTGCGGCCACGGCCACCATCCAGATCAGCGCCAGGCCCGGCAGCTGGGCGAGCTCCATGGGTTCAGCCTCTCGATCGCTCGCGCAGCAGCCACTGCGCCAGGGTGTCCAGCGCGATGCCGATCAGCCCGATGAGGAGGATGACCACGAGCATCTCGACGTAGGCCAGGCGATCGCGAGCATTGAGGATCTCATAGCCGAGGCCGGAGGAGACGCCGAGCATCTCGGCCGGGACGATGACCACCCACGCGATGCCCAGCGCCAGGCGCACGCCCGTCATGGTGAAGGGCCGGATGCTCGGCAGCACGACGGTGCGCAGGACCTCCGTGCGGGTGGCTCCCAGCGTCCGGGCCACCCGCACGTGCAGCGGATCGAGCGCGGCCACGCCCGAGGCGGTGTTCAGCGCGACCGGCCACACCGCGGCGATCGCCACCAGGAAGATCACGGGGGCGTGCCCCACGCCGAACAGGGCGACCGCCACGGGCGCCCAGGACAACGGCGAGACCATCCGCAGGAACTGCACGGGAGGCGTCGAGGCCCAGCGGAAGCGCGGGGCCGAGCCGATCAGCAGCCCCAGCAGGCTGGGATTCGCCTACCGGATGATCTCGCCGCGCCAGCTGCCCGGGATCCTGCTCGCGGCCACCAGGACCACCTCGATCGTCATGATGCTGGTGGGCGTGGCCACGATCATGTCTTGGGTGATGTCGTACTCGCGGATCCCTCAGCTGATCGCCGAGACCATGCTGGGGATCACCGAGTCGCCCACGCTGATCCTGCTGGTGGCTGTGGGGACGTTCCTGGATCCCACGCCGGCGATCCTGATCTTCACCCCGCACTTCCTGCCCATCGTCTCGGAGTACGGCGTGGACCCGATCCACTTCGGGCTGATCGTGGTGTTCGCGCCGTCGCTGGGCACCATCACCCCGCCGGTGGGCAACGTCCTGTTCGTCTCCGCCAAGGTCGCGGGGCTGCGCATCGAGCCCGTGATCGCTGCGCTGGTGCGGCTTCAGCGCTGTCCAGCCGGCAGGGGCGCCGCCCGGACAG
>NZ_JALXVH010000053.1 GCF_025149945.1 Kocuria sp. p3-SID1428
AGTCCTTCTTGGCCTCCGGGTTGACCGGGTAGGGCGGGACGTCGCCGGCGGCGATCGCGATCGCGTTCTCGGCGCACATCTCGCCCATGCGCGCCCGGGCCGACTTCTCAGCCGAGCCGATGTGCGGCAGCAGATAGGCGTTGGGCAGATCGATCAGACCCGGCTCGAGCACCGGCTCGTTCTCGAAGACGTCCAGCCCGGCGGCCGAGATCTCGCCGTCCTGCAGCGCGGCCACGAGCGCCTTCTCGTGCACCACCGGTCCGCGGGCGGTGTTGACCAGCACCGCGGTGGGCTTCATGGCCGCGAGCTCCTTCTGGCCGATCAGATGCCGGGTGCCGTCGCTGAGCGGGACGTGCAGGGAGACGTGATCGGAGGTCTCGAGCAGCTCCTGGAACGGGACCTGCTTCACCTTGCCGGCCAGATCGCCGAGCTCGTCGTCGGAGACCTCACGGTCCTCGGGGGCGCGCTGGACGAACACGACCTCCATGCCGAAGGCCAGGGCGCGGCGGGCCATGGCCTTGCCGATCCGCCCCAGGCCCACGATGCCCAGGCGGGTGCCGGAGACGTCCTCGGAGAGCTTCTCGTTCGGCGCCAGCGGTTGGAACTGCCCGCCGCTCTCGCGCACGATCTGCTGCATCTCGTAGGCGCGACGGGCCGCGCCCAGCAGCAGGAGCATGGCGATGTTCGCCGTGGGATCCGTGACCGCATCCGGGGTGTTGCCGATCAGCAGGCCGTGCTCGGTGGCGGCGTCGACGTCGAAGTTGTTGAAGCCCACGCCGAAGTTCGCGAAGCCCTTCACCTTGGCTCGGGACATGAGGTCGGCGTCGACCTTCTGGGACAGCTGCTGGATCACGGCGTCGTACTCGCCGCCGCTGATCGCTGCGTCGAAGTCCTCGGGGGAGATCCCCTCGATGACCTCGAGCTCACCGGCCTCGCGCAGCATGTCCTCGGCGGGGCCGGGGACGGTGAACGTGCACAGGAACTTCGGCATGGGGCTTCCTCTCGACGGGCTCTCGACGCACGGGCCAGGGGTTTCCGCTGAGACCAGCGCTCGCGTGCGGCCCGTGTCACACGCATGCTTCCCATCGTCGCCCGGAACCGCGCTCGAGTCCACCGCGCACCCGTCGTCGGCGCCAGCCACCTGCGCCCCGCGCCGAGATCCCGCTTCCGTGCGCCCAGAGTGCCGAGATCACGCTTCCGTGCACCGAATCGGCGATCTGGCGCATTTGAGCATGATCTCGGCGCACCACCTCGCTGCGCCTACAAGGCGGGGGCCCGGGCATGGCAGCGCCCCCGTGCCCGAAGGGGCGACGGGGGCGGTGCGGGCGGACTCGGCCGCGCTCAGGCGGTCGGAGTCAGCTGCTGTTCGGAGACGGTCGGTCTCAGACGAGCGAGGAAGCGCCGGCGCGGGCCTTCTCGAGGCGCTGGGCGACGTCCTCCCAGTTGACGACGTTCCACCAGGCCTTGACGTAGTCCGGCTTCACGTTCTGGTAGTCCAGGTAGAAGGCGTGCTCCCACATGTCCAGCTGCAGCAGCGGGAACGTGGCGACGGGGACGCCGTTCTGCTGGTCGTACATCTGCTCGATCACCAGGTTGCCGGCGATCGGCTCGTAGGCCAGGATCGCCCAGCCGGAGCCCTGGATCGTGGTGGCCACAGCGGTGAACTGCGCCTGGAAGTTCTCGAACGAACCGAAGGCGTCGTCGATCGCGGAAGCCAGCTCGCCGGTGGGCTTGTCGCCGCCGTCCGGGGACATGTTCTTCCAGAAGATCGAGTGGTTGATGTGGCCGCCCAGGTTGAACTGGAGGTCCTTGGAGAGCTTGGCGGCACCGGCGGCGTCGCCGTTGGCGCGGGCCTCCTCCATGGACTCGAGGGCCTTGTTGGCCGCGGTCACGTAGGTGTTGTGGTGCTTGTCGTGGTGCAGCTCCATGATCCGACCGGAGATGTGCGGCTCCAGTGCGGCGAAATCATAGGGCAGATCGGGCAGAACGAACTTCTCAGCCATGAGACTTCCTTCCTTCGTCGAGATGACCCTTCTATCCAATAGATCTGAGTCACTCAGGTCAAGGCAGTTCAGCCAAGGGCTGAGACGGAACCTCAGCGTGCTGATCAGCGGGGGATGACGCGGATCCAGGCCCAGCCGTGGGCCTCGAGCAGGACGCCCTCGCGCAGGTCGATCTCGACGTCGTCGCGCAGCCGCGTGGCGCGCGGCAGGAAGCCCGACAGTGTCTGCCCGGTCACGAACTGGGCCCAGTCCGAGAAGTTCGCCAGGCACAGGACGACGGTCTGGGGCAGCTCCCCCTCGGGGTGCGGGCCCACGCGCTGGAGCCCGAGCACGGCGGGATTGCGGGTGTCGAAGTCGATGACCTCCTGGCCCTCGAACTCGGGGGCGGCCGCTCGCATCTCGGCCAGGCGGCGGATGGTGCCGTAGACCTGCCCGGCGGTTGCGAAGAGGTCGTGGCGGCTCTCGAGCGCCGAGGCCTCGAGCCGCGGCCGGTGCAGCCAGCGGGGGTCGTGGCCGTGGCCGGGCTCGCGCGCCCAGTCGTCGTCGTTGAGCACGGCGAGCTCGTCGCCCAGCCACAGCTCGGGCACTCCGCTCAGGCTGAAGGCGACCGCGTGGGCCAGCAGCAGGCGCGCGGCACCAGCACCGGGCTCCTCGCGGAGGCCGCTGAGCGAGGCCGACGTGCCGCAGACCCCGTGCTCCGTGCGCACGCACCCGGACTCGGCCGCGAAGGCCCCGGGGAAGTCGCCGGTGTAGAACCGCTCCAGGAACTCGCGATGGGCCTGCGGGTCGGTCTCCTCGGGGACATCCTGGGGGCCGAAAGCCCAGCTCAGGGCGTCGTGCTGACGCACCGGCAGCAGCCGCCCGGTGCTCGCCTCGGAACCGGCCTGCGGGACCGCGCGCTCGAGCATCTCGACGCTGCGGGTGGCCAGCGCGCTCCAGATCAGCGACGTCCGCCCCAGCCCCTGACCCACCGGCGCACCGTCGGCGCGGGCATCCTCGAGATCCTGGGTCTCCAGCACGCTCGAGGGCGCGGCGATGCGCAGCACCTCGGCCAGAGCCTCCAGGACCAGCAGGCCTCGGCGATGCGACTCGCCGGCGTCGTCGCCGTTCCACAGGCGAATGGCGGCATCGACGCGCAGCACCCGGGCACCCAGCCCGGCCACATGCAGCAGCTCGCCGACCATGCACAGCAGCACGTGCGGGGAGGTCCAGTCCAGATCCCACTGCTCCGGCGCAGCGGTGGAGCGCACGAGCCGGGGATCGAAGCGACTGCCGGGGTTCAGCGGCACCCACTGCCGGCCCGCGGCCGACCGAGCCTGGGCCTCGCTGAGCGTCAGCGGCCGCGACGAGGCCCGACGGGCCCCCCGACGCACCTGGTACAGACCCTCGAAGTACTCGCTGCCATCGGCGGCGGCGCGCGCCCACTCGTGATCCGAGGAGGTTCGCGAGGTCACGACGTCGAGCATCAGCGAGATCCCGGCATGCTGCAGGGCCTCGGCGAGCTCTCGCAGATCCTCGGCGTCGCCCAGGGCGGGGTCGGTCTCACGATGGCTGGACACGGCGAACCCGCCGTCCGGGCGTTCGGGATGCGCCCGGAAGGGAGGCAGGAGCCGCAGATGCGTGACGCCCAGCTGCTGCAGGTAGGGGATGCGCTCCTGCACGCCGCGGAACCCGCCCGCCCAGCGATCGGCGTAGGCGGCAGCGGCGAACGAGCGGCGCGAGAGCCACCAGGGCTGCGCGTCCTCCGCCTCCAGATCGGCCTGGCGCAGAGCGCTGGAGCGCGCCTCCCAGGACCCGGCCAGCACCACAGCCAGATCCCCGACGACGACGGCCAGCTCCTGCGGCTCGACCTGGTCCCCGTAGAGCTCGACGAGGAGCTCGACGAGCCGATCCAGATGCTCCTCGGCTCGGCGCCGGAAAGCGGGGGCGTCGGGGAGGCCGGGCAGGGCGTCTTCGAGGCGTGCTCGCATCACCCGCAGCAGATCAGCATGCAACCCGTGGTCCTGCTCGGAGGGGACCTGCCCAGGGGTCTGCTCTCCGGTGAAGTCCTGCACTGCAGCCCTCAGCGGGGAGGAGTCGACGAGAGCGTCGGGCCGGCTCAGCGCGGAGGTCCTCAGCTCGCCCTGCGAGGGCTCGAGGGAGAGTCGTCGATGGAGGGCCCCGGAGCCGGCTCCATGGCCGGAGGTGTCGGGGCGACCGTCGTCAGGATGGTCGGGTGCGCAGATCGCGAGCTGAGTGATGTCTTCTCCCAAAGGTCATCCCGCGTGGGCAACGGCGGGAAACGGCTCAGGATCTCCATCGACTCCGAGTGCGTGCTGCTGTTCCGAGAAGCGACGCGGGTGCGGCTGCCGCAGGAGGCGTCGAGTCGGGACGCGGCCAGCATAGTCAGCACATAGCAGGAAGCCACCTCGGCGAAGCGCTGTGACACTGCGGGCGATCCTGGGCACATTCCGGCAGATGACACGGAGGAGGCCGACATCCGCCCACCCGTCCACCGCCGCCCACAGCTGGTCCACACGGTGATCCACAGAATTCTCCACAGACAGTGGATAGTCCACCGCCCCGCTCACAGGTTGTCCACTGAGTTTTCCACAGGGATGTGATCGCCGGACGGGGCGACGCGGGTGCCTCAGCAAGCGGCGCACACCAGGAGGACTCTGAACACGCAGGTCAGAGGCTCTTTTTGGACGGCGGTACGTGCGGATGAAAGTTCGCATAGCACAGTCGGGCGACGTGCACGAGCCTGTGGATTCCGCCGTCGCACCTGTGGATCACTGGCCTGAGGATGTGGAGAACCACATCCACCCCTGGGGAGAACGCACAGACCACGTGGCTGTGGAAGCCGTCAGCATGCCGATCGCGGCGTCCTCAGCCTGTGGAGCGCGCCTCAGCCGACCCGGTATCCGCTGTCCTCCAACCAGCCCTCAGCAGCCTGCCGAGGGGAGATCGCCTGAGTGCCGCTGATCTGCTGATTCATCTCGAGCAGGTCCTCGGTGCTCAGCTTCTCCGAGACGCCGTCGAGCACCTCCTGCGCTCCGTCGGGCAGGCGCTGCGGGGCCACGAGCGGGATGACCTGCTGCGCGGCGAAGTTGCCGCGCGGATCCTCGAGCACCACCAGGTCCTCCTCCACGATGGCCGGCGTGGTGGTGAAGATGTCGGCGGCATCGGCGTCACCGCTGGTCAGGGCGTCGACCGTGAGGGGGCCGCCGGCGTCGTTGATCGGCTCGAAGGAGGCCGGCTCGCAGCCGTAGACGGAAGCCAGGCCATCGAGCCCGTAGGAGCGCTCCTGGAACTCGGGAGCGCCCGCGAAGGTCATCTCCGCGCACAGCGGGGCGAGGTCCTCGAGGCTGCGCAGGTCGTGCTCCTCGGCGGTGCGGCGCGTGACCACGATCGAGTCCTTGTTCTGCGCCGAGGCCGGCTCGAGAACCGACAGACCCGTGGGCATGGCCTCGGGCAGCGCCTGCAGGATCTCGTCCTCCCCGGTTGCCGTGGCCTCCGGGTCGAAGTAGGTCAGCAGGTTGCCCGTGTAGTCCGGGACCGCGTCGATCGAGCCGTCCTGCAGCGCCCCGATATACGCCTCGCGCGCGCCGATGCCCGGCTCCGTGTCCGCCGCGATGCCCTCGGAGCGCAGGGCCCCGGCGTAGATCTCGGCGATGATCTGGGACTCCGGGAAGTCAGCCGAGCCCACGGTGACGGAGCCGTCGGGCGTGCTGGCTCCCCCGCCGGTGGCCAGCGGGTCCGAGTTCAGGCCGCAGCCGGTCAGCGCGAGCACGGCCGCAGCACCTGCGACCAGGCCCGCGCTTCGGCCGCGCCGGCCCCGCGGACGTCGGGGTGCGGGTCCGATCACGAGGTACCTCCTGCGGGACGACGGATTCCAGGTGAGGTGAGCCCGCGCTGCAGCAGCGAGAGTAGGGCATCGACCAGCAGCGCGAGCACGGCCACGAGCAGCACCGAGCCGAGCATCCGGCCGTAGTCGCGCACCGCGAGCCCGTCGATCAGGTAGCGGCCCAGACCACCCAGGTTGATGTAGGCGGCCACGGTGGTGGTGGAGATGACCTGCAGGGCCGCGTTGCGCACCCCGCCCATGATCACGGGCACGGCCAGGGGCAGCTCCACGCGGGTGAGGACCTGCCACGGGGTCATGCCTTGGGCGATCACGGCGTCGCGGACCCGCGGCGACACCTCGGCCACCCCCACGCACGCCGCGCTGAGGATCGGCGGGACGGCCAGGATCACGAGCGCCAGCAGCGGAGGGAGGAGCCCGAGGCCCATGAGCAGCGAGAACAGCGTCAGAAGGCCCAGGGTCGGCAGGGCGCGCAGGGCTCCGGCCGCGCCGATGACTGCCGCGGCCCCGCGGCCGGTGTGCCCGATCGCAGCCCCGAGCGGGACGGCCAGCAGCACGGCGATCAGCAGGGTCAGCCCGGAGTACACGAGGTGCTCCAGGATCCGCATGGGGATGCCGGCGTCGCCGCTCCACTGGAGGGGGTCCGACAGCCAGGACCAGGTCTGCTCGAGAAGGTTCACGCCGCACCTCCCGTCGCGGCCGCGCGCACCGGGGCCCCGCGGCCGGGTCGCTGCCAGCGCGTGAGGCTCAGCCCGAGCAGGCGCAGCAGCTGGTCCAGCACCAGAGCGAGCACCACCGTGAGCACCACGCCCACCGCGATCTCCTCGACGATCCCGCGGCGCAGCCCGTCCGTGAACAGCGTGCCCAGCGATTGGATGCCGATGACTGCGCCGACCGAGACCATGGAGATGTTGGCCACCAGCGCGGTGCGCACGCCTGCGAGCATCACGGGCACGGCCAGCGGCAGCTCGACCGCCCAGAAGCGCTGCCACCGGGTGTGCCCCATCGCGGCGGCGGCCTGGCGCACGTGCGGGTCCACCGAATCGAAGGCATCGGCGCACGAGCGCACCAGCAGTGCGATCACATAGAGGCTCAGGGCCACGATCACGTTCCACACGGAGGTGATCAGCGTGCCCAGGATCAGCGGCAGGAGCACGAACAGGGTCAGCGACGGGATCGTGTAGAGCAGAGCGGCCCCGTTGATCAGCAGCGGACGCAGCCACCGCGACCCCACCGCCGCACGTGCGACAGGGATCGACACGAGCAGCCCGATGAGCACGGGCAGGATCGACTGCACCAGGTGCATGAGCAGCAGCTCCCCCACTCGCGGGAGGTTCTCGGGCAGCCAGGTCACCGGCCGGCCTCCCTCTCCCGGCGCACATGCTCGATCGCCGCGAGCACGTCCTCGGGGCGCAGGACGCCGCGGACCCGTCCGTCGTCGTCCACGGCCACAGCCAGGCCCGACGGGGAGGACAGCGCCGCATCCAGCGCCGAGCGCAGCGGGGCGCCCCGGCGGTGCAGCGAGCCGCCCACGCGCTGGGCGTCCGAGCGGTCGGCCAGCTCGGGTTCACCCCTGCTCCACGGGGCTCTCGCACCCGGAAGCGGGGCGAGCCAGCCGATGGGGCGGCCGTCGTCGTCGACCTCGAGCGTCCACTGCCCCGCGGCGGCCTGCCCGCCCAGCGTGGTCGTGCGGCCCTGCGGGTCGCGGACCCGAACGCCGCTGAGCACGACGTCCGCCTGATCGAACTCGAGCGCCCGGAAGCCGCGATCGCGGCCCACGAACTCGGCCACGAACCCGTCAGCCGGTGCCCGCAGGACCTGCTCCGGGGTGTCGTACTGCGCCAGGCGGCCGCCCTCGGCCATCACGGCCACGCGGTCGCCCAGCAGGACGGCCTCGTCCATGTCGTGGGTGACGAACACGATGGTCTTGTCGAGCCGATGCTTCAGCTCGATGATCTCGCGCTGCAGATCGGCGCGCACGAGCGGATCCACCGCGGAGAAGGGCTCGTCCATGAGCAGGATCGGCGGATCGGCGGCCAGCGCACGGGCCACGCCCACGCGCTGCTGCTGGCCTCCCGACAGCTGCGAGGGATAGCGCGAGCCCAGCGCGGGATCCAGCCCGATCGTCTCCATGAGCTCCTCGGCGCGCCTGCGCCCGGCGGCTCGCGATCCGCCCTGCAGCCGCGGGACGGTCATGATGTTCTCGCTGACCGTGCGATGTGGCATGAGCCCGGAGGCCTGCATGACGTAGCCCATCGAGCGGCGCAGCCGGTGGGCGGAGACGGTCGAGATGTCGCGACCGTCGACCTCCACGACTCCGGAGCTCGGCTCGACCATGCGGTTGATCATCCGCAGCGACGTGGTCTTGCCGCAGCCGGACGGACCCACGAAGACCGTGAGGGAGCCGCGGGGCACCTCGAGATCCAGGTCATCCACCGCGGTGGTGCCGTCGGGGTAGGTCTTGCGCACACCGCGAAAGGCGATCGCGATCTCACCGCTTGCGTTCACAGGGGATCCTGACGTCGGGGGACACCACTGTAAGCCTGTCCGGCCCGAATTCCATCAGCAAGCTGGCAGTTCATCGGATGTTCCGGGCGATGCCCTCGTGGCATCGGACGATTCGCGGCCGCAGCACTTACCCTGCTGGCATGACCCGGAACCCCGCGCTCCCGCGCCCCCTGCGCCCCCTCGCGGCCGTCGCCGTCCTGCCGAGCCGAGGCACGCGATGAGCGGCGGTCTGATCGCGCTGCTGGACGACGTGGCGGCGATCGCCCGCGTGAGCGCGGCCTCCGTCGACGACATCGGCGCCGCCACCAGCCGGGCTTCGATCAAGGCTGCCGGAGTGGTGGTCGACGACGCCGCTGTGACCCCGCAGTACGTCAAGGATGTGGAGGCCTCCCGCGAGCTGCCCATCATCTGGCGGATCACCAAGGGATCGCTGCGCAACAAGCTGCTGATCATCCTGCCGATCGCGCTGCTGCTGAGCCAGTTCGCCCCCTGGGCTCTCACACCGATCCTCATGCTGGGCGGGTCCTACCTGTGCTTCGAGGGCGCCGAGAAGATCTGGGGAGCGCTGTCCGGGCACTCGCACGAAGAGCCGGCCGTCGATCAGGACGCGGGCTCGGGCGGCCAGTCCGCGGAGGACAGGATGGTCGCCGGAGCCGTGCGCACCGACCTGATCCTCTCGGCGGAGATCATGGTCATCTCGCTCAACGAGGTCGCCTCCGAGGGCTTCCTGTCCCGGCTGGTCATCCTGGCGGTGGTGGCGGTGCTCATGACGGGCGTGGTCTACGGCGCCGTGGCGCTGCTGATCCGCATGGACGACGCCGGGCTCAAGCTCGCCTCCACTGGCTCCGGCGCGCTGCAGACCATCGGACGCGGCATGGTCAGGGCCATGCCCAAGCTCCTGCAGTTCATCTCGGTCGTCGGCACCGTCGCCATGCTGTGGGTGGGCGGGCACATCATCCTGGTGGGCCTGGACGAGTTCGGCTGGCACGCCCTCTACGGGTTCGTGCACCACATGGGCGAAGCCGCCGCCCACATCGTCCCCATCCTCCAGGCGGCCGTGTCCTGGATCGTGAACACCTTCTTCTCCGCGGTGCTCGGTCTGATCTGGGGCGCCGTGATCGTGGTCGTCGTGACGCTGATCCAGAAGGCCCGCGGCAAGACGGCCCACTGACGTCCGGCTGGCGTCGACTGATGTCGACTGACGCCCGCTTCCCCCGCGTCGCGGCTCCCGTCCCGTCACCGAGTGGCCGATTCCCCACCCCACCCGCTTCGAGTGGCCGAAGCAGCACCGATTCAGCGCTGAAACGGTGAGGGACTGGCCACTCGATGGCGGCGGGCCGCTCACTCCTGGTCGGCGAACTGCGTCTCGTAGAGCTCCGCATAGCGACCGCCCGCTGCCAGGAGCTCGGCGTGAGGACCCTGCTCGACCACGCGGCCGGCCTCGATCACCAGGATCCGGTCGGCGCGGCGGATGGTCGAGAGCCGGTGGGCGATCACCAAGGCCGTGCGCTGGGCCATGACCTCGTCGAGCGCGGCCTGCACGTGGGCCTCGCTCGTGGAATCCAGCGCAGAGGTGGCCTCGTCCAGGATCACCACGCGCGGGGAGGCCAGCAGCAGGCGCGCGATGGTCAGGCGCTGCCGCTCACCGCCGGAGAGCCGGTAGCCGCGTTCCCCGATCATGGTGTCGAGCCCGTCGTCGAGCGCGCGCACCACGTGGTCCATGCGCGCACGGGCCAGCGCGGACCACATCTGCTCGTCGTCGGCATCGGGGGCCGCGAGTGCGAGGTTCTGCCGGATGGTCTCGTGGAAGAGGTGGCCGTCCTGCGTGACCATCCCGACGGCACCCTGCAGGTCCGCGAACGAGGTATCGCGCACGTCGACCCCGCCGACGCGCACGGCCCCGGAGGTGGCGTCGTAGAGGCGCGGGACCAGCGAGGCGATCGTGGACTTGCCCGCGCCGGAGGACCCCACCAGCGCGACGGTCTGGCCGTGCTCCACCGTGAAGTCCACGCCGTGCAGGACCTCCTGGCCTGCCCGGGAGTCGAGGGCGCTGACGTCCTCGAGCGAGGCCAGCGAGGTCTGCTCGGCGGTGGGGTAGGTGAAGCGCACCTGGTCGAACTCGACCGGCAGGGGGCCGTCGGGGATGCGCCGAGGGTCCTGCGGCTCCTGGATCAGGGGCTTCAGGTCGAGGATCTCGAAGACCCGCTCGAAGCTCACGAGCGCGCTCATGATGTCCAAACGCGCGTTGGCGAGCATGGTCAGCGGCGTGTAGAGCCTGGTCAGGAGCATGGCCAGTGTGACCACCTGGCCGGCGTCGAGGCTGCCGACGATCGCCTGCACGCCGCCCACGCCGTAGACCAGCGCCAGTGCGAGGGCCGAGACGAGGGTCAGCGCGGTGAGGAAGGTGGCCTGGAGCATGGCCACCCGCACCCCGATGGTGCGCACGCGACCGGCCCGGCGGGCGAACTCGTCCGATTCGGACTGCGGCTTGCCGAACAGCTTGATCAGCGTGGCCCCGCCTGCGGAGAACCGCTCGGTCATCTGCGTGGACATGGACGCGTTGTGCTGGGCGGCCTCGCGCTGCAGCCCGGCCAGGCGTCCGCCCATGAGCCGGGCGGGGACCAGGAAGATGGGCAGCAGCAGCATCGACAGCAGCGTGACCTGCCACGAGATCGAGACCATCACGCCGACGGTGAGGATCAGCGAGACCAGGTTCGAGACCACCCCGGACAGCGTGTTGGAGAACGCGCGCTGAGCGCCCAGGACGTCGTTGTTCAGCCGCGAGATCAGCGCGCCCGTGCGGGTGCGGGTGAAGAACGCGACCGGCAGGGTCTGCACGTGGTCGTAGACCGCGGTGCGCAGGTCCAGGATGAGCCCCTCGCCGATCGTCGCGGACAGCCACCGATTGAGTATGCCGATCCCGGCATCCAGCACGGCGATCAGGGCGATCAGCAGCGCCAGGCGCACCACCAGATCCACGGACCCGCTGTCGGTGATCGCATTGACCACCCGCCCGGCCAGCACCGGAGTGAGCACGCCGAGCACCGCCACGACCACCGAGGTCAGCAGGAAGGCCAGCAGCAGCCGGGAGTGCGGGCTCGCGAAGCGCAGCACGCGGCCGACGGTCTCCCGCGAGATGCGCGAGCCCTTCAGGCTCTCGCTCTGCGTGGCGGAGCGCATCAGGGCCCAGGGGGAAGGGTTCATGCTCATCGCACCCACGCTAGACCCGTGCGGCGGCCCGATGACCCGCCGGCGGCGAGGTCCTCAGCGAGCGAACAGGGAATACGGGGCCGGTCAGTCGCGCGGGGGCTCGACGCCGTCAGTCAGCGCGGGTCCGATCCTGGCGATCTGCTCGACCTGATGGGCGCTGAGGCGATCGAAGATCTCCTGGCGGACGTGGGCGACATGCCCCGGCGCCGCCTCGCGCACTTTCCGGTAGCCGATCTCGGTCAGCCGGGCGACGACCACTCGCCGGTCCTGGGTGTTGGCGCTGCGCCGGACGTAGTCATGGCGCTCCAGCCGCGCGACGATGCGCGAGAGCCGGGACTGGCCCGTGAAGGTGGCCGCGGCCAGATCGGACATGCGATGGCTGCGGTCGGGGGCTTCGGAGAGCATCGCCAGGACCAGGTACTCGGCGAGGCTGAGGTCCTCGTCCTCGACCAGCTGGCGCTCGATCGTGCCGGGCATCTTGAACATCAGCGCCACGAGGGCAAGCCATGCCTCCCGCTCGTCGTCGTTGAGCCACTGCGGTTCCACCATGGTCGTAACCATACTGCCTATTTCAATTGCTTGACGCATCACGCACATCGGCGTAGAAATACTTTCCGACGCAACAGGCAGGATGCTTGCCTCTTCGAACAGGAGCCGCACGATGACCACCCAGCCCACCTCCGCAGGAACCGCACCGGGCATGCTCGCCCTGGATCGCCACGACCTCACGGCCGTGCCGCGCAGCGCCATGCAGCCGCGCTGGCAGGAGGGCGATGCCCCCCTGCCCACCTTCTACATCGGCCACGGCTTCCCCGGACTGCTCGACGACGGTCTGTGGATGTCGGAGCTCTTCGAGTGGGCGGTCTCACTGCCCAAGCCCAAGGGCATCGTGATCGTCTCCGCCCACTGGGAGCAGGCGCCCACCATGATCACCGCCCCGGCCGCGGGCACGCCGCTGGTCTACGACTTCGGCGGCTTCGAGGATCGGTTCTACCAGCTGCAGTACGCCACCCCGGATGCCACCGAGCTGGGTCGGCGCATCGCCGCGACCATGCCGGACGACGAGCCCCTCTACCAGCACCGCATGCGCGGGCTGGACCACGGCGCCTGGGTCCCGCTGCGCGCCATGTACCCCCTGGCCGATGTCCCCGCCCTGCAGGTCTCCATGCCCACCCACGACCCCGAGCGCCTCATGGACCTGGGACGACGCCTGCGCGAGCTGCGCGCGGAGGGGTACCTGGTGGTCGGCTCCGGGTTCATGACCCACGGGCGGCCGTCGGTCCAGCTGATGCGCGCCGACGACGGCACCGCCGAGAACTGGTCCTCGGACTTCGACCTCTGGGCCGCCGAGATGCTCGACGCCGGCCGCGTGGACGCCCTGGCCGACTTCCGCCGCCAGGCCCCGGGCATGCCGCACGCCCACCCCACCGTGGAGCACTTCACCCCGCTGTTCATCACCCTGGGGGCGGCGACCTCCCCCGATGCCGAGGTCCGCACCCGGATCGAGGGGTTCAAGATCGGGCTGTCGAAGCGCTCGATCGAGATGAGCTGACGCCCGCGCCCGCAGCTCTGCGAGGATGGTGCCCATGGATGATCAGGGAACCTGGCCTGTGCCCCTGTCCGCTCAGGACGGCACCGATGCACGCACGTTCGACCGCCAGATGATGGACGAGATCCGCTCCGATCCGCAGGCGCTGCAGGAGATCGGCGGCGTGAAGGGCAATGTGCTGATCGTCCTGGTGCCGCTGCTGGCGGCGGTCGCGGCCGTCGTCCTGCTGCTGCAGTGGATGCGCGACGGCTCCTGGGTCTGGCTCGCGATCCTGGCCGGCGTGCTGGTCGTGGCCGCCGTCGTGTGGATCGGGCGTCTGCGAGCGGTCATGGGCCAGGCCCGCCAGGTGCTGGGCCAGGCCGCCACCGGCTCGGTGGGCTACGGGATCGGCATCATCCGCGAGCTGCGCATCGGCGGGGACGCGGCCGGCGTCGACGACGACCCCGCGGACCTCGCCGCTGAAGAGGCCCCGAACGCCGCCGGGGCCGACGAGACCTCCGACGGCCCCGCCGAGGATGGCTCCTCGACCACGGGCCCGATCCGCGATGCCGACCCGGCCGACGAGTTCGAGCTGTCGGAGGACGAGGACGACGACCTCTCCTCGGTCGAGGTCCAGCTGACCCTGGCCGTGACTCCGGGGCGGGGCAAGCCCTTCACGGCCGAGCTCTCCCAGCGATACGCCACCGTCGATGCCCTGCGCCTGGAGCGCGGCCAGCACGGTCCGGTGCGCTACCTGCTGCGCTCCCCCGAGACCACGGCGGCTGTCGACGCCAGCCTCAGCCCCGACGCCGTCCAGCGCCTCTACCGCGCAGCCGCCCTGAACGGCTGATCCGCAGGCCCGGGCGGGCGGATCAGCTGGGCAGGTTCGGGTCGGCGCCGCCGATGAGCGCCTGCAGCCGATCCAGCAGCTTGGGACTCAGGTCCTCGCCCGCCTGGAGCACTCGGGGCGCCAGGTCGCGCTCCAGGGTCCGCGCCCGGAAGGCCTCGGCCACCGTGATCCCGTGCTCGGGCCGGGAGATCACCCGCACCTCGTCGCCGCGCCGGACCTCCCCTGGGGCGTCGACGGCCAGGTAAGCCCCGGAGCGGGCTCGCTGCGTGAAGCGCTTGATCCAGCCCTGCTCCTCCATTACGCCGGCGAACGTGCCGCACGGGATGCGGGGCTCGGTGACGCGCAGCCGCGCGGTCCCGATCTGCCAGAGCTCGCCGATCACGGCGTCGTCCACCGCCACGGACTCGAGCGTGAGGTTCTCGCCGAACATGCCGTCGTGCAGCGGACGGCCCAGCTGCTCCTCCCACCAGTCCAGCTCGGCGCGGTCGAACGCGTAGACGGCCTGGAACCTGCCGCCGTGGTGGGCCCGATCGCCCACGAAGTCGCCTGAGACCCCCGAGGCGACCGGGGCGTCGGGGTCCCTGGGGCCGGGGTCGGCGA
The DNA here is from genome assembly GCF_025149945.1 of Kocuria sp. p3-SID1428. GTDB lineage: Bacteria > Actinomycetota > Actinomycetes > Actinomycetales > Micrococcaceae > Kocuria. The sequence goes on from NZ_JALXVH010000053.1 coordinate 14,544, forward strand.
TCGCCACGGGTCCGTCGACGGGCTGCTTGAAGATGCCGGTCGAGACCCGACGGGGCGCCGGATTCTCCCGCTCGGTGCCCACGTTGAGGCTGCGGACCCGGCCCGTCGCGTTCCCTCTGTGCTCGTGCGCGCTCATGCCGAAATCCTAGATCCGCACCCTGCATCGCAGAGGACGGGCGCTGGGGGGATGCTGATCGCTTTGCTACCGTTGAAACTGGTGAGCCGGGAAGTCTGGTCGGCCCGCGAGAGCGGTATGCACATGAACGTGCCCGCATGCAGGCCCATGCTCCGCCGAAGCGAACGCTGTTCCGATTCCTCTTCGCCGGCTGCGGCCGCTTGCGGGCCGAACCCCACAGGAGACCGATGACCACGCCCCAGAGCTCCGCGGACAACACCGCCGAGCCGGATCACGACACCGAGCCGCACCACGACCCCGTCTACGGCGCCTCCGACACCCCTTCCACGAGCCGGATCGGGCAGCTGCTGCGCTCGGAGACCGTCGCCGGTGTCTTGCTGCTGATCGCCACGGTCCTGGCCCTGATCGCGGCCAACGCCCCCGGCCTGCGCGAGCTCTACGAATCGGTCAGCCACTTCCACTTCGGCCCGGTCTTCGGCGATCCGGAGAACCCGCTGCTCACACTGGATCTGAGCGTGAGCCACTGGGCGGCCGACGCTCTGCTGGCGGTGTTCTTCTTCCTGGTGGGCCTGGAGCTCAAGCAGGAGTTCGTCGACGGCGAGCTGCGCAACCCGGGTAAGGCGGCCGTGCCGATCGCTGCGGCCTTCGGCGGCGTGCTGGTTCCCGCCCTCATCTTCGTGGCCTTCGCGCTCGGCGGCGAGGGGGAGATCATGAGCGGCTGGGCGATTCCCACTGCCACGGACATCGCCTTCGCGACCGCTGTGCTGGCGATCGTCGGCTCGCACCTGCCGGTGGCCATGCGCACGTTCCTGCTGACCCTGGCCGTCGTCGATGACCTGCTCGCGATCACGATCATCGCGCTGTTCTACACCTCGGACCTCAGCCTGGGGCACCTGGGGGCTGCGATCATCCCGATCGCCGTCTTCGCGCTGATCGCCTACAAGGGGCAGGCCACGTTCGCCGAGAAGACCTGGCTGACCTGGCTGGGCCTGTTCCCGCTGGGCGTGATCACCTGGGCGCTGTTCTACAACTCCGGCATCCACGCCACCATCGCCGGCGTGGTCCTGGCCTTCATGGTCCCGGTCCACCCGGACCGCCGCACCGCCGAGCGGGATCCCGAGGCCGTGGGCCTCGCCTCCCACCTCGAGCACCTGGTCCGCCCCTTCTCGGCCGCGCTGTGCGTCCCGATCTTCGCCTTCTTCTCCGCCGGCGTGTTCGTGGAGGGCTGGAGCGGTCTGGTCGAATCCTGGACCTCGGTCGCGGCGCTGGGCGTGATCGTCGGCCTGCTGGTCGGCAAGACCGCCGGCATCACGGCCACCACGTGGCTGCTCACCCGCCTGCGCAGGTTCAACCTGGATCCGGACATCCAGTGGATCGATGTCGTGGGCCTGGCGGCCCTGGCGGGCATCGGATTCACGGTCTCGCTGCTGATCAGCGAGCTGTCCTTCGGGACGTCGTCGGATCTGGGCTCCACCTCCAAGGTCGGCATCCTCACCGGCTCGGTGCTCGCAGCCGTGCTGGGCGGCGCGCTGCTGGGCATCCGCAACCGCCACTACAAGAAGGTGGGGACGCCGGACACGGCCTCCGAGGACACGACCGGGTCCTCGGGCCCGGAGGCCTCGGCACCGCAGAGCTGAGTTC
>NZ_JALXVH010000054.1 GCF_025149945.1 Kocuria sp. p3-SID1428
CGTGCGCTGAGCGCGCAGCTCGCGCTTGAGCAGCTTGCCGGACTGGTTGCGCGGCCAGCTCGGCCACGAACTCCACGCGCTTGGGCACCGCGTAGTCGGCCAGGTGCTCGCGGGCGTACAGGCAGATCGTCTCCGCGGTGAGCTGCTGCTCGGGATGCACCACGATCACCGCCGTGATGGCCTCGCCCCGTCGCGCTCGTCGGGAAGTCCGAGCACCGCCACCTCGGCGACCTCGGGCAGGGCTCACCGGCACGTCGTCGAGCAGGGGCAGGGGCAGTACGGGCCCGTCGTCGTGGACCCTGCGCATGCCCAGCGCCGCCGGCTGCGGCTGGCGCGTCCATGCGGGTCCCGCCCCGCGGCGGTAGGGTGACTGGCCAGAGAAGGCGGGCGCGCGTCGGCGCGGCTCGCACGCCGTCCCCAGACCAGGAGTGGTTCCCACAGTGAGCAGCAAGAACGAGGATCGGTTCCCCGAGCTCGGCGACGCCAAGACCGGCAAGGTCGGCCCCACCGGGCGCCCGCTGCGTCGCTTCCCGGACCCGCCCGAGCTGGACTCCCACGGCCCGGCGCGGATCATCGCGATGGTCAACCAGAAGGGCGGCGTGGGCAAGACGACGTCGACCATCAACCTGGGCGCGGCCCTGGCCGAGACCGGGCGCAAGGTCCTCATGGTGGACTTCGATCCGCAGGGCGCGCTGTCGGCGGGCTTCGGCGCGAACCCGCACGAGCTCGACCAGACCATCTACAACGTGATGATGGAGCGCGGGGTCGACCCCTGGGACGTGATCCTGGAGACCGAGACCGAGGGCATCGACCTCATGCCCGCCAACATCGACCTCTCGGCCGCCGAGGTCCAGCTGGTCTCGGAGGTGGCCCGCGAGCAGGTGCTGGCCTCGGCGCTGCGCAAGGTCGAGGACCACTACGACGTCATCCTCATCGACTGCCAGCCCTCGCTCGGGCTGCTGACCGTCAACGCGCTGACCGCCGCCCACGGCGTGATCATTCCGCTGATCTGCGAGTTCTTCGCCCTGCGAGCGGTGGCCCTGCTGGTGGACTCGATCGAGAAGGTCCAGGACCGGCTGAACCCCAAGCTGCAGATCGACGGCGTCCTGGCCACCATGTTCGACTCCCGCACCCTGCACTCCCGCGAGGTGCTGGACCGGATCGTGGAGGCCTTCGGCGACAAGGTCTTCGACACCGTCATCAAGCGCACCGTGAAGTTCCCGGACGCCACGGTCGCCGCCGAGCCGATCACCTCGTTCGCGACCAACCACGCGGGCGCGGATGCCTACCGCCAGCTGGCCCGCGAGCTGATCTCGCGCGGCGGCGCTCCGTGATCCGCGCATGACCGCACTCGTCCCGGAGATCGAGTCCTCGGGCCTGGCCGGGTCCGAGGGCGGCTTCGCGGTCGAGCTCGAGAACTTCGCCGGGCCGTTCGAGGTCCTGCTGGGGCTGATCGGCAAGCACGAGCTCGACATCACCACGGTCTCGCTGTCGATGGTCACCGACGAGTTCCTGGACTACGTGCGCGCCCTGCGCGAGACGAACTCGCTGGCGGCCCTGGATGCCGCCAGCGAGTTCCTGGTCGTGGCCGCCACGCTGCTGGATCTGAAGGCCGCCCGGCTGCTGCCGCGCGGCGAGGTCGACGACGAGGCCGACCTGGCCGTGCTCGAGGCCCGCGACCTGCTCTTCGCCCGGCTGCTGCAGTACAAGGCGTTCAAGGACATGTCCCAGCTCATGGCCCAGACCATGCGCACCGAGTCCGCCCGGCAGGCCCGCTCCGTGCCGCTGGAGCCGCAGTTCGCGAAGCTCATGCCCGAGCTCATCTGGCGCACCACCCCCGAGGAGTTCGCGCAGATCGCGATCCGGGCGCTCACGCCCAAGGAGGCCGCGCCCACCGAGGTCGGCGTCGATCACCTCCACGGCTCCGAGGTCACCGTGCGCGAGGAGGCCGATCAGCTGCGCCTGATGCTCGCCGACGGCCAGGAGCACACCTTCGCCGAGCTGATCGCCGACGCCGAGACGGTGCTGGTGGTCGTCGTGCGCTTCCTGTCGGTCCTGGAGCTGTTCCGCGATCGCGCGATCGACGTCCGCCAGGACGAGCCGCTGGCCGATGTCTGGATCACCTGGACCGCCCCGGAGGACTGGAGCCCCGAGCGGCTCTCCGACGAGCACGACGTCCCCGCCCCGACCGATCCCGCCGCCGAGGGCCCCGCGGCAGAAGGCATGGCCCCATGACTGAGCAGCACGAGCCCGCCCCCGACGGCAGCGCGGACGAGGCGGTCGCGTCGTCCCGGGCGCAGGAGATCTCCGCCGGCGTCGTCGACGTCGACACCCTGCCCGGGGGGCTGGCCGCCGCGATCGAAGCCGTGCTCATGGTCGCCGAGCGACCCGTCTCCGAGTTCGACCTGGCCGAGGTCCTCGGCCAGCCCGTCGACGAGATCCGCGCGACCCTGGATTCGCTGCGGGCCGAGTACGACGGCCTCACCGGCGATGACGACGACCCGGCCGTGCCGCGCGGCTTCGAGCTGCGGAAGGTGGGCGGGGGCTGGCGCTTCTACTCGCGCGCGGAGTTCGCCCCGGTGGTGCAGGCCTTCGTGCTCGAGGGGCAGACCTCGCGGCTGTCGCAGGCCGCCATGGAGACCCTGGCCGTGATCGCCTATCGCCAGCCGGTCAGCCGGGCGCGCGTCTCGGCGATCCGCGGCGTGAACGTCGACGGCGTGGTGCGCACCCTGGTGGCCCGCGGCCTGGTGCAGGAGATGGAGCGCGATCCGCTGACCGGCGCGCTGCTCTACGGCACCACCCCGTACTTCCTGGAGAAGCTCGGCCTGGACTCGATCTCCGAGCTGCCGCAGATCTCGCCGTACCTGCCCGGCGTCGAGGACGTCGGCGACTTCGACGGCTGAGTCGCTGGCACTCGCGGCTGAGGGGTGTTGCCAAGCGCCGGGCTCCCTGCGCCGCGCGTGATCCCGGGTACTGCGCCGGCGGGTGCTCAGCGGATAGGATGGCCTGTCGTCCGCGCGGGAATCCCCGCGCATCACGCCGACCGGCGCAGCGGGACTCGAACGAGGGTCCGCACCGTTCGAGCGACGACGACCGCCGACCGACGCCCGCCCTCGCGGCGGCTCGGTGCGTGCTGAGCCGACTCCCACAGGACGTCAGGCCCGGCACGCGAACGATCCCGGCGCTGCCGATGCGCAGCATGCGAGCCAGCGCCGAGCCAGGCGGCACCGACAGACCACCACAGACCTGCAAAGGACAGTGCGACATGGCTGAGAACCATTCGAACTCCCGGGGCAAGCGCCCCTCCCAGAGCCGCGGCAGCGGCCCGTCCCGCCCCGGCAAGGGCTCGGGCGGCCGCTCCGGCGCACCGGGACGCTCCGGCGGCCCCGGCAAGGCCCCGAAGAGCGGCCCCAAGGGCGCCGGCCCCCGCGGTGCAGCAGCCGGAGGCCCCAAGGGCCGTCCCGGCAAGCCCGCCACCAAGGCGAATGCCGTCGGCCCCAAGGCTCCCAAGGGCCAGAAGGGCCCCAAGCCCTTCGCCAAGTCGGAGCGCTACGAGCGCAAGATGCCGGACAAGGTGGCGATCTACGGACCGCACCGCCGTCGTCGTCCCAAGAACCCGCCGGTGGACCGCCTGGAGGTCCACGACTCCGAGGGCGTGCGCCTGCAGAAGCTGCTGGCCAACGCCGGAGTCGCCTCGCGGCGGGTGTGCGAGGAGATGATCGCCGAGGGCCGCGTGACGGTCGACGGCCAGAAGGTCACCGAGCTCGGCGTGCGCGTGGACCCCAAGACCGTGGAGATCACGGTCGACGGGCTGCCCATCCAGCTCGATGACAAGCTCGTCTACTTCGCCTTCAACAAGCCCGAGGGCGTGGTGTCCTCGATGGAGGACCAGGAGGGGCGTCCGTGCATCTCGGACTTCCTCACCTCCTCCAAGCACCTCCAGCACCGCGTCTTCCACGTGGGCCGCCTGGACTCGGAGACCGAGGGCCTGCTGCTGCTGACCAACGACGGCGAGCTCACCAATCGCCTGACCCACCCCTCTTACGAGGTGCCCAAGACCTACCTGGTGCAGGTGCGCGGGCCCATGGAGAAGGGCATCGGCGACATCATGAAGGCCGGTGTGGAGCTCGAGGACGGCGTGGCCAAGGTGGACGAGTTCCGCCTGGTCGACTCCGTGCCCGGGCACATCCTGGTCGAGGTCGTGCTGCACTCGGGCCGCAACCGCATCATCCGCCGCCTCTTCGACGCCGTGGGCTACCCCGTGGAGCGCCTGGTGCGCACCCAGGTGGGCCCCATCCGCATCGGCGATCAGAAGCAGGGTGTGGTGCGCGATCTGTCGAACACCGAGGTCGGGCACCTGCTGGCCTCCGTGGGCCTGGAAGGCTGAGGGTGGCCGCTGAGACCGCTGCCGAGGGCCCCGTGCTGATCATCGGCGCGGGCCTGCTCGGCGCCTCGGTGGGTCTGGGCCTGCGGCATCTGGGTGTGTCCACCTGGTTGCGGGATGCCTCCCCGACCGCTGAGGCCATCGGCGCGGACATCGGCGCCGGCAGCTCGGAGCGTCTGGCCCTGGCTGCGGGGGAGACCGTCCCCGAGCCGAGCCTGATCGTGGTCGCCACGCCTCCGGACGTCGTCGTGGAGACCGTGGCGCAGGCCCTGGCGGAGCACCCGCAGGCGATCGTCACGGACCTGGCCTCGGTCAAGTCCGCGATCCAGGAGGGTCTGCGCGCATGCGGTGCGGATCTGCGCCGCTACGTGGGCTCCCACCCCATGGCCGGGCGCGAGCGCTCCGGGCCGGTGGCCGCGCGCGGCGAGCTGTTCACGACCATGCCGTGGGTGCTGTGCGCAGCGCCGGAGACCGGTCATGCGGCCGTGAAGCGCGTGCGCTCGCTGGCCCAGGAGTTGGGCGCGCACGTCACGGAGCTGGAGGCGGATGAGCACGACGCCGCCGTGGCCCTGATCTCGCACGTCCCCCAGGTGATGTCCTCGCTGCTGGCCTCGCGCCTGCAGGACACGCCGCTGCACCATCTGTCCCTGGCGGGGCAGGGGCTGCGCGACACCACGCGCATCGCCGCCTCCGATCCGGGGCTGTGGGTGCAGATCCTCTCGGCCAACGCGGAATCGATCGTGCCGTCGCTGCACGGCGTGCGCGAGGACCTGGACCGGCTGATCAACACGCTGGAGGACCCCACGGGCCCCGGCGCGCGTCTGGACATGGCCGAGCTGATCGCCGAGGGCAATGCCGGCCAGGCCCGGATCCCGGGCAAGCACGGCGGAGCGCCCAAGGCCTTCGCCCAGCTCACCGTCCTGGTGGATGACAAGCCCGGCAAGCTGGGTGAGCTGTTCAGCGCGGTCGGCGAGACCGGGATCAACCTGGAAGACTTGCGTCTGGAGCACTCCCTAGGCCGGCGCGTCGGCCTGGCGGAGATCTCCGTGGACCCGAACCGTCGGGACGAATTGGTGGAGGCGCTCGAGCAGCGCGGATGGAAGGTGGTCCAGTGACCGAGCACAGCACCCAGGCCGTGGTGGCCATCGACGGGCCGTCGGGCTCCGGCAAGTCCACGGTCTCCAAGGAGATCGCCCGCCGGCTGGACCTGGGCTACCTGGACACCGGGGCCATGTACCGCGCGGTGGCCTGGTGGGCCGTGCACAGCGGCATCGACCTGGGCGACGGCGACGCCGTGGTGGAAGCCGCCCGCACCGCACCGATCGAGGTCTCGACCGATCCCGATCAGCAGCAGGTCCGCGTGGACGGCCAGGACGTCACCGCGGCCATCCGCTCGAGCGAGGTGACCGGCGCGGTCTCCTCAGTCTCCACCATCCCGGCCGCGCGCGAGATCCTGGTCCAGCGCCAGCGCGAGATGATCGAGGCCTCCGGTCGCCGGATCGTGGCCGAGGGCCGCGACATCACCACAGTCGTGGCCCCCGACGCCGACGTCCGCGTACTGCTCACCGCCTCCGAGGCAGCCAGGCTCTCCCGCCGCGGAGCGCAGCTGGGCTCCTCGCAGTCCAAGGAGGCCCTGGCCGCGCAGGTCACCGGCCGCGATGCCAAGGACTCCAAGCTGGTGAACTTCACCGACGCCGCCGACGGCGTCACGCCCCTGGACTCCTCGGAGCTGAGCATCGAGCAGACCGTCACCGCCGTGATGGACCTGGTCCTGCGCGCGGTCCCCGAGCTCGCCTGAGGCTCCCCACACACTTTTCCGCACCACATCAGAAGGAGGGGCCCGATGCCCGAGACCCCCGAGAACACGAACTACGACTTCGAGTGGTCCGGCCCCGGCCCTGAGGGAGCGCCTCAGCGCCCGGCGGATCAGTACGAGGAGAAGATCCTCGGCGGCGGCGATCAGGACATCTCCGAGCGCCTGGCCGCGATCGACGACGACGAGGCCGAGCTGCGTGCCGAGGCCCTGCGCGAGGGCCTCGAGGACTACGACCTCGACGAGGAGGACCTGGCGCTGCTCGCAGAGTGGGCCGGCGAGGACGTCGCGGACCTGTACCGCAAGCCGGCCCCGGTGGTCGCCGTGGTCGGTCGCCCGAACGTCGGCAAGTCCACGCTGGTCAACCGCGTGATCGGCCGCCGCGAGGCCGTCGTGGAGGACGTCCCAGGCGTGACCCGCGACCGTGTGCGGTATTCCGCCGAGTGGATGGACCGGCCCTTCACCATGGTCGACACGGGCGGCTGGGAAGCCGATGCCTCCGGCATCGATCACTCCGTGGCCGAGCAGGCCGAGCTGGCCGTGGAGCAGGCCGACGCCGTGCTGCTGGTCCTGGACACCACCGTGGGCGTGACCGCCACCGACGAGGCCATCGTGGGCATGCTGCGCCGGGCCAATAAGCCCGTGATCGTGGTGGCCAACAAGGCGGATTCGCAGGCCATGGAGCTGGAGGCCACCGCGCTGTGGTCGCTGGGCATGGGGGAGCCGTACCCGGTCTCCGCCCTGCACGGCAAGGGTGCCGCGGATCTGCTGGACGCCCTGTTCGAGATCCTGCCGGAGTTCAGCCAGGTGGCCGAGCCCGAGCTGGTGGGCGGTCCCCGGCGCGTGGCGCTCGTGGGACGGCCCAACGTGGGCAAGTCCTCCATGCTGAACAAGCTGGCCGGCTCCGAGCGCGTGGTCGTCAACGAGCTCGCCGGCACCACCCGCGATCCCGTGGACGAGAACATCGAGCTCGGCGGGAAGACCTGGCGGTTCGTGGACACGGCGGGCATCCGTCGTCGTCAGCACATGGCCAAGGGCGCGGAGTACTACGCCTCGCTGCGCACGCAGTCGGCGATCGAACGCGCCGAGGTCGCGCTGATCCTGCTGGCGGTCGATGAGCCGCTGGCCGAGCAGGACGTGCGGATCGTCCAGACCTCGATCGACTCGGGCCGTGCGATCGTGCTGGCCTTCAACAAGTGGGACCTGCTCGACGAGGAGCGCCGGTACTACCTCGAGCGCGAGATCGAGAAGGACCTCGCGCACGTGGCCTGGGCCCCGCGCGTGAACGTCTCGGCCAAGACCGGCTGGCACAAGGACAAGCTCGTCCCCGCCCTGGAGACCGCACTGGAGTCCTGGGACACCCGCATCCCCACCGGGCGACTCAACGCGTTCCTGGGCGAGCTCGTGGCCGCGCACCCGCACCCGCTGCGCGGCGGCAAGCAGCCGCGCATCCTGTTCGGCACGCAGGCCTCCACGCGCCCGCCCAAGTTCGTGCTGTTCACCACGGGCTTCCTGGATCCCGGCTACCGACGGTTCATCGCCCGACGACTGCGCGAGACCTTCGGCTTCGAGGGCACCCCGATCGAGGTGACCATGCGCGTGCGCGAGCGCCGCTCCCGCAAGCGCTGAGCCCCGAACTCTCCCCGACGGCCCCGATCCCTTCTGCGCGACAGGGATCGGGGCCGTCGTCGTGCCCGGGGCCGCAACGGCCGCTCGGTGAGTGTCCACGGGGCCTCCGCCGCGGGGCTCGGTGACGGACGCGCCCCCGAAAAATGTGGTCAGACCACATCGAGTGCGTAAGCTGGCCCACAACTGCTAGTACCCCAAAGGGGGCAGCGGCTCGCGTCGCGCTCCCGGAGATGGAGTCTCTGTGTTCTCGAAGATCCTGGTGGCCAACCGCGGTGAGATCGCGGTGCGCGCCTTCCGCGCGGCGTACGAACTCGGGGCCAAGACCGTGGCCGTGTTCCCCTACGAGGATCGCAACTCGATCCATCGGCAGAAGGCCGATGAGGCCTACCGGATCGGGGAGGAGGGCCACCCGGTCAAGGCCTACCTGGACGTGGACGAGATCATCCGCGTGGCCCTGGAGTGCGGCGCGGATGCGATCTACCCCGGCTACGGCTTCCTGTCCGAGAATGCCGATCTGGCTCAGAAGTGCGCCGAGAACGGCATCACCTTCATCGGCCCCGCAGCAGACGTCCTGAGCCTGGCCGGCGACAAGGTCGCAGCACTCAAGGCCGCCAAGAAGGCCGGGATCCCCACGCTGGCCAGCTCCGAGCCCTCGGACGACAAGCAGCAGCTGCTCGAGTGGGGCAAGGAGATCGGCTTCCCGGTCTTCGTGAAGGCCGTGGCCGGCGGCGGCGGGCGCGGCATGCGCCGCGTGGAGTCCGAGGACAAGCTCGAGGACGCACTCGATGCCGCCATGCGCGAGGCCGGCACCGCGTTCGGCGATCCCACCGTGTTCCTGGAGCAGGCCGTGCTCAAGCCGCGGCACATCGAGGTCCAGGTCCTGGCCGATGCCACCGGCGAGACCGTGCACCTGTTCGAGCGCGACTGCTCGCTGCAGCGCCGCCACCAGAAGGTCATCGAGATGGCCCCCGCGCCCAACCTCGACGAGGACATCCGCCAGGCCCTGCACAAGGACGCCGTCGCCTTCGCGCGTGAGCTGGGCTACCTCAACGCCGGCACCGTCGAGTTCCTGGTGGACACCGTGGGCGAGCGCGCCGGGCAGCACGTGTTCATCGAGATGAACCCGCGCATCCAGGTGGAGCACACGGTGACTGAGGAGGTCACGGACGTCGACCTGGTCCAGGCCCAGATGCGCATCGCCGCCGGCGAGACCCTGGAGCAGATCGGCATCCGCCAGAAGGACCTGTACGTCCGCGGCTTCGCCATGCAGTGCCGCATCACCACGGAGGATCCGGCCAATGGGTTCCGCCCGGACGTCGGGAAGGTCTCGGCCTACCGCTCCGCAGGCGGTTCCGGAGTGCGCCTGGACGGCGGCACGATCTACGCCGGTGCGGAGATCTCCCCGCACTTCGATTCCATGCTGGTCAAGCTGACCTGCCGCGGGCGCGACTACCAGACCGCGGTGCACCGCGCATCGCGTGCGCTGGCCGAGTTCCGCATCCGGGGCGTGGCCACGAACATCCCGTTCCTGCAGTCGGTGCTGCAGGATCCCGAGTTCCTGGACGGGCAGATCACCACCGACTTCATCGAGCGCCACCCGGAGCTGCTCGAGGCCCGAGGCTCCGCCGACCGCGGCACCCGGGCGCTGCAGTACCTGGCCGACGTCACCGTCAACCAGCCCAACGGCCCGCGCGTGGAGGGCATCGATCCCCGCGAGAAGCTCCCGCGCCACCCCGGCGACAAGACCGAGGAGCCGGATCGCTCGCCGTTCGACGGGCCCTCCGAGGCGCCGTACCCGGAAGGGTGGCGCAACTACCTGCTCGAGCACGGCCCGGAGGAGTTCGCGGCACACCTGCGCTCCAAGACCTCGGTGGCCGTCACCGACACCACGTTCCGCGACGCCCACCAGTCCCTGCTGGCCACCCGCATCCGCACCCGCGACCTGCTGGCCGCCGCTCCCGCCTACGCGCACACCGTCCCGCAGCTGTTCTCCGTCGAGGCCTGGGGCGGTGCCACTTACGACGTGGCGCTGCGCTTCCTGGGCGAGGACCCCTGGGACCGGCTGGCCCGCCTGCGCGCGGCCATGCCGAACATCCCGATCCAGATGCTGCTGCGCGGGCGCAACACCGTGGGCTACACCCCGTACCCGGTGGAGGTGACCGACGCCTTCGTGAAGGAGGCCGCGGCCACCGGCGTGGACATCTTCCGCATCTTCGATGCCCTCAACGACGTGTCCCAGATGGAGCCGGCGATCAAGGCCGTGCGCGAGACCGGGACCGCCGTGGCCGAGGTGGCACTGTGCTACACCTCCGATCTGCTGGATCCGGACGAGACCGTCTACACGCTGGACTACTACCTGGACCTGGCCCAGCAGTGCGTCGACGCCGGGGCGCACATCCTGGCGATCAAGGACATGGCCGGTCTGCTGCGCCCGGAGGCCGCACGCCGTCTGGTCACTGCGCTGCGTGAGAAGTTCGACCTGCCCGTGCACCTGCACACCCACGACACCGCCGGCGGGCAGGTGGCCACGCTGCTGGCCGCCGTCGAGGCCGGGGTGGATGCCGTGGACGTCGCCGCCGCCTCGATGGCCGGGACGACCTCGCAGCCGTCGGCCTCCGCTCTCGTGGCCGCGCTGAAGCACACCGAGCGGGAGAGTGAGCTGTCCCTGGACGCGGTCTTCGACCTGGAGCCGTACTGGGAGATCGTGCGCGGGATCTACTCGCCGTTCGAGTCCGGGCTGGCCGGGCCCACCGGGCGCGTGTACCGCCACGAGATCCCGGGCGGTCAGCTGTCCAACCTGCGCCAGCAGGCGATCGCGCTCGGGCTGGGAGAGAAGTTCGAGAAGGTCGAGGACATGTACGCCGCGGCCGACCGGATGCTGGGGCACCTGGTCAAGGTGACGCCGTCGTCCAAGGTCGTGGGCGATCTGGCCCTGCAGCTCGTGGGCATGGACGTGGACCCGGCCGAGTTCGAGGCCAACCCGCAGAGCTTCGACATCCCCGATTCGGTGATCGGCTTCCTCAACGGCGAGCTCGGCACCCCGCCGGCCGGCTGGCCCGAGCCGTTCCGCTCCAAGGCGCTCGAGGGGCGGCACGAGACGCCGGGCGATACTCCGCTGTCGGAGGAGGACCGCGCCGGTCTGCAGTCGGATGATGCCGCTGTGCGCCGCTCGACCCTGAACCGGCTGCTGTTCCCCGGCCCCACCCAGGAGTTCGAGTCGCGTCAGGCGGAGTACGGCGACATGTCCGTGCTGCACACCCGCGACTTCCTCTACGGCCTGCTGCCGGACAAGGAGCACATCGTCTCCCTGGGCCGCGGCGTGCGCTTGCTGGTCACCCTGCAGGCCATCTCCGAGGCCGACGAGAAGGGCATGCGCACCGTGATGGTCACGCTCAACGGGCAGATGCGCATGTTGGAGGTCCGCGACACCTCGGTGGCCACGGACTTCGTGGAGGCCGAGAAGGCGGACAAGTCCAACCCGGGCCACGTGGCTGCGCCCTTCGCCGGTGCGGTGACGCCGACGGTCTCCGAGGGGGACACGGTCGAGGCCGGCGACAAGATCGCCACGATCGAGGCCATGAAGATGGAGGCCTCGGTCACCACTCCCGTGGGCGGCACCGTCAAGCGCGTGGTCGTCCAGGGGCCGCCGCAGGTGAGCCTTACTCGATATACCCCCCTATACGGAAGGGATCCACCACTTCTTGAGTCCTTCGAGTTCTGATTTCTCTGCGTGGTCAAGCTCTCTCCATATCTGTTCGAACTCGTCTTTGAAAATCTGAGACTGGTCACGTGTGACGATCTCCCAAATCAAACCAGAGTTGATGCCGGAACGCGCTAGAGCAGCGCGTGCGTTGATCGTAACTTTGTAGTAGTTCTTGAAGAACGTTTCAGCGTTCTCCGTTCGGAGCTTCGTGAAGTCGATGAGTTCTCCGATCTCACCCCCATACCCCTGTATGTCCATAACATTCTGGGAGCTCTGAAGTATTCCAATATCGCTCCGGATTGAGGAATATTTATCGCGAATTCTAGATATTTCTGCATTTACTAGCGAAACTTTCGCGGTAATATATGCCACAAATAGCGCGATTAGAGTAGGCAGGATGATTTGCAAAAAATTGACGATTGTATTGGTCATGGTTTGTCTTTAGAGTCACTTTCTGTGCACGGAGCCGAATCGTGGGCTGCATCGGGGATGGAGTGGGCGCATATACAGACCTGAACGTATTGCGGGCATTATGCGAGTATGCCGGTCCGCGGTGTGGATGCGCATCATACATTCATTATGGGGGTGGGCATGATGCGCTCTCAGTCCCGGTGTCTATGGACCTCTATGGCCTCAGCATCTCGTAGGCTGCACCACAAAGGGCCGGGCTGGCCCGGGCGCAGTCGACGGAGCAGGAGCCAGGGTGAAGAAGCAGGTCGAGGTCGTGGGCGCGGTGCTGGTGGACGGGCAGGCGGTACTCGCCGCCCGGCGCAGCGAGCAGATGAGCCTGCCCGGCATGTGGGAGTTCCCCGGTGGGAAGATCGAGCCGGGGGAGACGCCCGAGGAGGCGCTGGCGCGCGAGCTCGTCGAGGAGCTGCAGTGCACCGCTGAGATCGGCGAGCACGTGGAGACCACGGTCTACGAGTACGAGAACGTCATCGTCTCCCTGGCCACCTACTACTGCACCCTGCGTGAGGGCACGCCCCGGCTCACCGAGCACTCCGAGATCCGGTGGTTGCCGGTGGCCAAGCTGCGCGACCTGAACTGGGCACCGGCAGACATCCCCGCTGTCGAGCGCGTGATCCAGGACCTGCACGCATGAAGCGCGAGGCGCTCCGCGCCGACACTGTCTTCGGCTTCCTGGACCGGCAGACCGCCTCGGAGCAGCTGCACCACCCGGTGCTGATCTCCAACGACGACGAGAACACGATGCTGCGCGGCATCCTCGACGAGCTGCGCCGCTCCCGCAGCTTCCTGTTCTCCGTCGCGTTCGTGACCACCGATGCCCTGGCGATGCTCAAGCAGCCGCTGCTCGACTTCGTGGCCGCCGGCGGCACCGGGCGGATCGTCACCTCCACCTACCTCAACTTCAACGCCCCGGACGCGCTGCGCGAGCTGCTCGCTCTGCCCGGCATCGAGGTCTACGCCCACCTGGATCCCAAGCGCGGCTTCCACTCCAAGGGCTACGTCTTCGACCAGGACCTGGGCACCACCGCGATCATCGGCAGCTCGAACCTGACGTCGAACGCGCTGCTGCGCAATCGCGAGTGGAACCTGCGCTTCTCCGCGCTGCCCGAGGGCGATATCGCCGAGCAGCTGCGCACCGCCGTGGACCGACAGATCGACGAGGCCGTCGTGCTCACCCACGAGCTCATCGACGCCTACGCAATCGAGTACGCGCAGCGCCCGCAGCTCGTGGCCGCACCCGTCGACGGCTTCCTCCCGCCGGCGTCGTCGGGGATCCCGACGACGATCGTGCCCAACTCCATGCAGGAGGAGGCGCTCGAGCGGATCGAACGACTGCGCCAGGCGGGGGAGCGGCGGGCCCTGGTCATCTCCGCCACGGGCACCGGCAAGACGATCCTGGGCGCGCTGGAAGTGCGCCAGGCGAAACCGCGGAAGATGCTGTTCGTGGTCCACCGCGAGCAGATCGTGGACAAAGCGCTCAGCGAATTCCAGCGCGTGCTCGAAGAGCCTGCCGATCAATTCGGCAAGTTCGTGGCGCAGCGGCGGGAACTGGACCGGCGATATGTCTTCGCCACGATCCAGTCGATCTCCCGCCCCGGGGCGCTGGAGGAGATCGAGGCCGCCGGCTTCGACTACGTGATGATCGATGAGGTGCACCGCTCCGGCTCGCGCACCTATCGGGAGATGATCGATCGGCTCACCCCGGACTTCCTCCTAGGGCTCACCGCCACTCCGGAGCGCACGGACGCCGTCGATGTCTTCGAGCTCTTCGATCACAACGTGGCCTACGAGATCCGCCTGCAGGCAGCGCTGGAAGCCGACATGCTCGTGCCGTTCCACTACTACGGCGTGCAGGACTTCCAGTACGAGGACGGCACCACCGTCGACGAGACCGCACAGCTCTCCCGGCTCGTGGCCCCCGAGCGCGTGCACCACCTGCTGCGAATGATCGAGCGCTACGGGCACAAGGGCGAGGTGCGCGGGCTGATCTTCTGCAGCCGCGTGGAGGAAGCACGCGAGCTCAACGAGCTGCTCAATCTCTCCGCGGTCAACGGTCGGCGGCTGAGGACGGAAGCGCTCACCGGTGCGCAGTCCCAGCAGGAGAGGACGGCCGTCGTCCAACGCCTGGAAGCAGGGGAGCTCGACTACATCCTGACGGTCGACATCTTCAACGAGGGCATCGACATCCCGTCGCTGAATCAGGTGGTGATGATGCGACAGACGCAGTCGCGGATCATCTTCACCCAGCAGCTCGGGCGCGGGCTGCGGCTGGCCGAGGGCAAGGACCATCTGCGGGTCATCGACTTCATCGGCAACTACACCAATAACTACATGATCCCCATGGCGCTGTTCGGGGATTCGTCGCTGAGCAAGGACCAGCTGCGGCGTCAGGTCCTGGGCGCGCAGACAGCCGGGGCGATCTCGGGCTTGTCGTCCGTGAACTTCGACGAGATCTCCCGCGACGCCATCCTGCGCTCCATCTCCGACACCAACCTCGATTCGCTGGCCAACCTCAAGACCGCATACCGCGAGATGCACCAGCGGCTGGGGCAGCAGCCGTGGCTGATGGACTTCGCCCGGTTCGAGACCGTGGATCCGGTGGTGCTGGCGACGGCCCGGGCGACGTCGTACTGGGACTTCCTGGTGAAGGCCAAAGCCGTCGACGCGGCGCCGACCGCACAGCAGCGCGGGTTCCTGGCGTTCCTGGACCACGAGCTGCTGCCAGGGAAGCGCCCGCACGAGCTCCTGCTGCTGCAGGCGCTGCTCGACGGTCAGTCCCTGACTCGTCCTGAGTTCCGAGACCTGCTGCGCTCCCAGAACCTGGCCGACGACGCTCGCACGGTGTTGTCGAGCGAGCGCGTGCTGTCCTACCGGTTCTTCACGCAGCAGGAGACGACGAAGTACGGCGGCGCGGGCGCCGTCGAGACGACGGGGGAGCGGTACCGGCTCTCGGAGGCGTTCCTGGCCGAATGGGAGGTTGACGAGACGTTCCGGGCCCACGTGCGCGATGCGATCGAGACCGGGCTGTACCTGGCGCGGCATCGCCACGGCTGGCGCAGCGAGCTGCAGCAGGGGCAGCGGTACTCGCGCAAGGACGTGTGCCGGCTGCTGGGGTGGGAGTCGAACCAGCAGGGCGTGATCTTCGGGTACAAGATCGACGCCGCCACGCAGACCTGCCCGATCTTCATCACGTACCACAAGGACGACGACGTCTCCGCCTCCACCAAGTACGAAGACGAGCTGCTCGATCCGTCGACGGTGCGCTGGTACACCCGCAGCCGGAAGACACTGAACTCGGTCGACGAGCGGCGGATCGCCGCTGAAGAGGTCCCGCTGCACGTGTTCGCCAAGAAGGACGACGCCGAGGGCACCGACTTCTTCTACCTGGGCCAGGCCGCGCCACGGGACGCAGAGCAGACGCAGATGCCCGGGGGGTCCGAAAAGATGCTGGACGTGGTGACGATGAAGCTGGACCTCGAGGAGCCGCTGGAGGACAGCCTGTACGAGTACTTCCTGCGCCCGACGTCGCCGGGTGCCTCGATGTGAACTTGGCCCGGCGGTGGGGTACAGTACTGCGAGTGCTCGGAGCGATCCGGGTGCAGTGGACGGCGACGTCCACGGGATGTGGCGCAGCTTGGTAGCGCACCTGACTGGGGGTCAGGGGGTCGCAGGTTCAAATCCTGTCATCCCGACACTGTGATGTCGCACGACATCGGAATAGCCGAACCTACGGTTTTCGTAGGTTCGGCTATTCGTTTTTCTGGGGTCTGGTGCGTTGTGGTCCGTGGGGCTTGCCGGTGGGCTGGTAATCGCGGTTCGGGTTGAGGGTGAGTTCGCGGAGGATCTCTCCGGTGGCGGCGTCGATGACCCGGATGTGAAGGCTGTATCGCCCCGGGTCTGGTGGAGGCTGTGGTCCCACGTGAGGATGAGCACCATGGCAGCACCGAAGAAGTGCCCCGACGAGCTTCGGGAGAGGGCCACGAGGATGGCCGTGGACGCGCGGCTGGATCCAGCCGGCGAGGTCGGGTGCGTTCCGCTGTGTGGGCGAGCGGCTCGGGATCGATCCGGAGACGTTGCGGACAGGGGTCCGGCAGGCTGAGATCGAGGAGGGCCACCGGCCCGGGACCACGACCAGCGATGCGCAGCGGCTCGCTGAGCTGGAGAAGGAAGTGCGCGAGCTGCGCCGAGCGAACTCGATGGCGGATTCAAGCGGTGAGCGCAAGGAACTCTGCGAGCTTCTCTGATGGTG
>NZ_JALXVH010000055.1 GCF_025149945.1 Kocuria sp. p3-SID1428
AGACTTCAGCGCCCGAGCAGCCTCCGGGCCTTGTCGCCCAGCACCTTGGCGCGGGCGGTCACGCCCCACCTGGCCACATTGACGATGGCCTCGCGGGTGATGTCAGCGCTCATCTTGGAATCGCCCTCGGCGCGCTCGACGAAGGTGATGGGGACCTCGACGACGTGCAGGCCGGCGAGCTCGGTGCGCCAGCCCAGGTCGATCTGGAAGCAGTAGCCGCGCGAGGTCACCGAGGTGTAGTCGATGGCCTGCAGGGTCTCGGCGCGGAAGGCGCGGAAGCCGGCGGTGATGTCATTGATGGCCGAGCCCAGGAAGAAGCGTGCGTAGATGCCGCCGCCGCGGGAGATGAACTTGCGGATCCACGGCCAGTTCACGGTCGAGCCGCCGGGCACGTAGCGCGAGCCGATCGCCAGGTCGGCGCCGTTCTCGACCGCCTGCAGCAGCTTGGGCAGCTCCTCGGGCTGGTGCGAGCAGTCGGCGTCCATCTCCACGAGGACCTCGTAGCCCTCGGCCAGGCCCCAGGTGAACCCGGCGATGTAGGCCTGGCCCAGGCCGTTCTTCTCGGTGCGGTGCAGGACGTGGATCTGCGCATCGGCCTGCGCCATGCGATCCGCCATCTCGCCCGTGCCGTCGGGGCTGTTGTCGTCCACGACGAGCACATCGCCCTGCGGGACGGCGCGACGCAGTCGATCCATGACGGTCGGCAGCGACTCGCGCTCGTTGTAGGTGGGGATGATGATGAGGGAACGCACGCTGCGCGCATCCTTTCGCCGAAATGCACCGAGCAGGACATCGGGGGCCCGCCTTGAGGCGGACCCCGCACCGACGGTGTGGCGCACACCCTCGGGGCCCGCTGGGTGCAGTGCGGGCAAGGGATGGGACGCGCCGGTGCAGGTCGACCAGTCTAATCGTGCCGCACCGGAGCCACGAATACGACGACGGGCCCGACGAGGCCCGGAATCAGGCCGCTGAAGTGCAGACTCTGCCATGAGCGGGCGCAGTGCTCGGGCATCGACAGGCACGGCACAGGTTCACCGAGGATCTTGGCAGGGTCCTTGACGCGGCTTCCCAGGCTCAGGCCCGGCTCAGGGTGCGCCCCTCCACGACGGTCTGGGTGCAGCGCGGTGCGGCCTCGTCCTCGAGCGCCGGCAGCAGCGGGGTGCGCGCCCGGGGGTCGGTGCTCCAGGCGGCGGCGGTGCCCTCGGCCTGCTGGACCATCAGCGCCTCGACCTCCCAGAGGGCATAGGTGGCCGGCGTCCCGGAGGCCAGCTGCCCCGCCATGGGATGCCCGCCGCCCAGGGCGCGCCAGGCGCCGCGGGTCGCAGCCACGAAGGCTGCCCGCGCCGAGATGCGCTGCTGCGGATCGGGGTGGTGCAGCAGATCCCGCACGGCTTCCCAGCTGTCGAGAAGGTCGGCACCCGTGCCCCAGACGACCGGGATGCCCCGGCGGTAGAGCTCGGCCACCGGTGCCTCGGCCGATGGATCGAGGCACAGCGTCACGGACCCGGCCGCGATGCGCTCCAGGTCGGCCTGGGACAGCTCCACGGCGCCCACGAGATCCAGGCGAACGCCCATGGCGCGGGTGGCGCGCTCCCCCGCGCTGTCGGCCACGAGCTCGAGCCCGTCCAGGGCGATGGCCAGCTCATCGGGGCTGCCGACAGCCAGTGCCGGGGACAGCGAGGCCTGCGAGACCTCCGTGCAGAACGAGGCCACCGCCTGGGCCTCGGCACCGACCACCGGCAGACGCAGGCCCACCAGGGGTGCGGCGAAGCGCTCACGGACCTGCTCGATGAGCTCGCCGATCTCGTCCTGCGGCTCAAGGCTCGGCCACAGCAGAACCCGAGCGCCGTGACCCTGCTCGGCGGCCCGATCCCAGGCCTGCAGCGCCTCGGTGTCTCGCAGCGCCCCGGTGTGCACCACCGCACCTAGCCCGAGGTCCGCCGCCGCGCTCGGATCGGCAGTGCGCCCGAGATCCGCGGAGCTGTCGACGAAGGCCGGGGTGATCAGCCGCCCATCCAGCTCGACGACCTGCATCCGCTGATCCTGCAGCGAGTCCGCGGCCTGCTCCGAGCCGACCCAGACCACCTGATCCCCCTCGGCGATCATGGCCGAGGCCCCGGGGTCCACGGTCGTGTAGACGGAGCCCCTGCGGTAGAGGACGGGGCCCTCGAGGGGGCTCGGCTCGGGGTTCGGCTGGGACATGGTGCTCCTTCTCAGGACTCGGGGAGGTGGGGGGTGAATCGGATGAGGGGCGGTGCTGCCCCCGGACAGAGGCCACCAGGGCCGGTGCGGCTCAAAGATGGGTGCAGCTCATGGCTCGGGGTCCTCGAGCACGGACTGGACGACCACGCCCCGACGGATCAGATCCACGGCGCGCTGGCAGCCGGTGCGCGTCCGGGCGTCGAGGCTGTGGATCGAGGCCACCTGATCGAGCAGGTCGATCACCTGCTTGGTCCAGCGCACGAAGTCGCCGGCGGCCAGCTCGGTGTCCTCGAGAGTTGCGCGCAGCGACCCGCCGCGTGCCCAGCGGTGCATGGGCCCGATCATGCCCAGCTCCGGCTCGGCAGTCTGATCGACCCGGTGCTGCTCCTCCAGATCGGTCAGCCGCGTCCAATGCGTCACGGCGGTCGCGACGGCCTGCTCGATCTTGGCGGAGGGCAGCCGCGGGCGGGCGCCGGCATCCTGGCGCTTGGCCTGGTACGTGAAGACGGTGGCCACCGCGGCGATCGAGGCCGGGTCCAGCCCGTCCAGGATGCCGTCGCGCAGGCCCATGGCCAGCAGGAGATCGCGGTCGCCGTAGATCCGCCGCAGGCTCTGCCCGGCCGGAGTCAGACGCAGCTCGTCGTCGCGGCGCTCGAGGTAGTCGAGCTCGTGCAGCACGGAGGTGATGCGGTCGAAGCGCGCGGCCACGGCGTTCGTGCGGCCGTCGAGCTGTCGCATGAGGCGGTCGGTGTCCTTGCGCAGCCGCTCCCAGCGCTCGGCCCAGCGGGCGTGCTGCTCGCGGTCGCTGCAGCCGTGGCAGGGGTGCTCGCGCAGTCGGCGGCGCAGCTCGGTGATGCGGGCCTCGGAGCCCGAGCCGCCGCGGGCGAAGCGCGGCTGCTCGCTGCGGCTGCCCGAGCGCGGCGGCACCCCCTCCTTCAGCGCGGTGCGCATGGCCCCGGAGATGACCTTGCGCTCCTTGAGCGAGGCGACCGCGATCCGCTTGGGCAGCCGGATCCGCGAGATCGGCTCGAGCGGTCCTTCGAGGTCCTGGGCGCCCATGCGGCGCAGATGGGCGTCGTGGGTGACGACCGAGGGCCTCGGCTGCGGGGAGTGCGGATCCGGGGCGATCACCACGGCGAAGCCCCGGTTGCGGCCGTTCGGGATGTCCACGACGTCGCCGGGCAGCAGATCCTGCAGCGAGGACGCGGCCTCCGTGCGCCGGGCGTGTGAACGCGCCTTCTCGGCCGCCTTCTCGGTCTCCTTGAGCTCCCTGCGCAGGGCGGCGTACTCCGTGAAGTCGCCCAGGTGGCAGGTCATGGACTCCTCGTAGCCGGCCAGCGCCTCCTGATTGCGGCGCACCTCCCGGGCGATGCCCACGACCGAGCGGTCGGCCTGGAACTGCGCGAACGACGATTCCAGGATCCCGCGCGTGCGCTGGGCGCCGAACTGCGCGATGAGGTTGACCGACATGTTGTAGGTCGGTCGGAAGCTCGAGTTCAGCGGATACGTGCGCTTGGAGGCCAGGCCGGCCACGGCCTGAGGGTCGGAGCCGGGCCTCCACAGGACGACGGCGTGGCCCTCCACGTCGATGCCGCGGCGCCCCGCGCGCCCGGTGAGCTGGGTGTACTCCCCCGGCGTGATGTCCACGCGGGCTTCGCCGTTGAACTTGTCCAGGCGCTCGAGCACCACGGAGCGCGCCGGCATGTTGATGCCCAGCGCCAGCGTCTCGGTGGCGAACACGGCCTTGATCAGTCCCTGAGCGAACAGCTCCTCGACGACCTCCTTGAACAGCGGCAGCAGTCCCGCGTGGTGGGCGGCCACGCCGTGCAGCAGGCCGTCGCGCCACTGCCGGAAGCCCAGGACGTCCAGGTCGGCGTCGTTGAGCGAGGCGGCCGCCTCCGCGGTCACGGCACGAATGGTGCGCCGCTCCGCCTCGGTGGTCAGCTGCAGGTCGGCGGCCAGGCACTGGGTGACGGCGTCATCGCAGCCCGCGCGGGAGAAGATGAACGTGATCGCCGGCAGCAGACCCTCGCTGTGCAGACGACGCAGCAGGTGGGGGCGGCTGATGCGAGGGATGGACCCGCTGCGGTCGTCGCGCCCGCGCTCGTCCCGGCCGTGTCCGCCGTGCCCACGGCCGTTCTTGCGGCCCATGCGATCGCGGGAGCGTCCGCCCGGGCCGCGTCGTGCGGAGGACTGCGAGCGGGCCAGGTGCAGCAGCTCCGGGTTCACGGCGGGCGGTTCGATCTTGGCTTCCAGGCCGGCCTCCCGGGCGCGCCCGAGCCGCTCGGCCTTCTCGGCGGCCTGCTCGACCGTGTCCGTGACGAACAGGTCCATCAGCTCGGTGCCGACCTGCATGTGCTGCCACAGCGGGACGGGGCGGTCCTCGGAGACCACTACGTCGGTCTCCCCGCGCACGGTGCCCAGCCAGTCGCCGAACTCCTCCGCGTTGGAGACCGTGGCGGACAGGCAGGCCATCTGCACGTGCGGCGGCAGGTGGATGATGACCTCCTCCCACACCGCCCCGCGGAAGCGATCGGCGAGGTAGTGGACCTCGTCCATCACCACGAAGCCGAGGTTGCTCAGGGTGGGCGAGTCCGCGTAGAGCATGTTGCGCAGGACCTCGGTGGTCATCACGACCACGTCCGCCTCGGGATTGATCGAGGTGTCCCCGGTGAGCAGGCCCACCCGATCGGCGCCGAAGCGGCGCACGAAGTCAGAGTGCTTCTGATTGCTCAGCGCCTTGATGGGCGTGGTGTAGAACGCCTTCTGCCCGCGCTGCAGCGCCAGATCGACGGCGAACTCCCCCACGACCGTCTTGCCGGCACCGGTGGGCGCTGCGACCAGGACGCCGCGGCCCTCCTCGAGCGCGCGGCACCCTTCGATCTGGAACTCGTCGAGCTCGAAGTCCAAGCTGGCCGCGAACCGGCTGTAGTGAGTTCTGGCCTCGGAGGCGCGGGCCTTGGCTGCCATGTATCGCTCGGCTGGACTGGGCATGCCTCCACCCTACGACCCGACGACGACAGCCCAGCATGCCCTCGAGGGGCCTCCTGATGTGCTGTCGCCTGTCGAGTGGCCAGCAGGAGGGGCGGATCAGCGCGTGTCGTCGGTGCGGCCCATGGCGCTGAGGTCCTCTGCGGAGGTCGCGCTGTCGGCGCCCAGGCCGAGCTCGGCCTCGCGAGCAGCCCGCCGCTTGGCCTTGCGGCGATCCAGGATCAGGCACAGCGCCACCGCGAGGAAGAACAGCAGCAGCAGCGGCACCGCCAGGTAGAACATGGTCATCATGTCCGGACCGGGCGCCGCCATGGCCGAGATGATCAGGACGACGATCACCACCCAGCGCCACGAGCGCAGGATGGTGCGTCCCTTGAGGATCCCCATCATGTTCAGCCCCACCAGCAGCACGGGCAGCACAAAGGAGATGCCGAAGGTGAGGATCAGCTGCATGAAGAACGTCACGTAGACGTCCGCGCCGATCAGGTTGGTGCCGCCGGTGGGCGTGAACGACGTCAGCGCAATGACCGCAGTGGGCAGCACCAGCACGGCCACCGCGCAGCCGATCAGGAACAGCGGAACGGCTGCCAGCACGAAGCCGTAGGCGTAGCGCTTCTCCTTCTTCTGCAGCGCCGGCATGATGAACGCCCAGATCTGGTACAGCCAGACCGGGCTGGAGATGATCACGCCGAGCGTCAGGGCGACCTGGACCATCTGATTGAACGGGCCGCCGACCGAGTTGTAGTTGACGGCGGCTTCCTGGCCCTGGGCCTCCGCCACCGCCGTGAGAGGCTCGGTGATGTAGGCCATGAACGGGTTGTAGACCACGAAGCCCAGGACCATGCCGATCACGAGGCCGATGGCGGACTTGATCAGGCGGTTGCGCAGCTCGCGCAGGTGCTCGGTGAGCGCCATCTGCGCCTGCGGGTTGCGGCGGCGGCTGCGCATGCGGCGCTGCTCGCGCCGATCCGCTCCGGCTGCGGCCGACTTCTCCGGCTGCTTCTCGGTCATCGTGGGTCTCCCTGGGAGCCGTCGCGAGGCAATCGCGACGGCAGGCGAACCGGGCCGGAGTCCGTGGGGACTTCGGCCCGGAGGTCAGCTGACGGGGCGGTGAGCCCCGGCGTCATCGGGCGTTGCCGTCTGCGTTTGAGGCGCTGTCCGCCGCCGTGGAGCCGTTGGTGCCCGTGCTGGTGCTGCTGCTGGTCCCGTTCTCGCGGACGGTCTCGCCGTCGACGATCGTGGACTCGTTCTCGCCCTGGGAGTCCTTGCCGTCGTCCTTCATCTCCTTGACCTCGGACTTGAAGATGCGCATGGACTGACCCAGGCTGCGGGCCATTCCGGGCAGCTTGGGCGCGCCGAACAGCAGCACGATCACCAGCAGGATCAGGACGATGAACATCGGGTTGTCGAAGAGCTTACCCATTCGGGGATTCCTTTCCTCGTGCCGCCTGCAGGTCCTGGACCCGCTGCGGCTGAGCTCTCAGCGTCCGCCGCGCGATACGGCGCTCAACGCGCTCGGAGCGTCGTCTGTGACTGTCTTCACGATACTTCAGCCTGGCCTCGCGAGTCGGTGTGAACACGTCCGACGCGCCCCGCTGGACCAGGAGCTGGTGGCCTCGGGTGGACTGGGCCGGAGTTTGCGCGTCCGCACGATCCACGAGATCCCCGAGACGATCGAGCTCGCGCAGAGCTGCCAGGAGCCGCCGCCAGGTGGACCACAGGGCAGCCGCCAGGAACAGGGCCGCGACGATCACGAGCCCGCTCCACAGCAGCACCCACATCCACCAGGACACCTCGCTCACCTTAGGCCCGGTCCCTGATGGTCGGCCGTGTCCAAGTAGGGAGCCATGGCAGTGTTCACCCACTGTTCCCCGGCCTGCACGACATGCGGAGGGGCCAGCGCGCCGAGCTGCCCGCCGTAGCGGGTGACCAGCGAGAAGGCCTGCTCCGCCGTGGTGAAGGAGATCTGCGCGGCCTCGAACTCGACCGGAGGCCGCCC
Organism: Kocuria sp. p3-SID1428; assembly: GCF_025149945.1. Taxonomy (GTDB): domain Bacteria; phylum Actinomycetota; class Actinomycetes; order Actinomycetales; family Micrococcaceae; genus Kocuria. The sequence goes on from NZ_JALXVH010000055.1 coordinate 7,193, forward strand.
GCCCCGAGCCCGAGTCGAGGGGGCTTCCTCTGCTGCCGCGTCGGCATCCGCGCCCTCCAGGGGCGGCAGCTCGACGACCGCGGTGCGCGTGGCGCGGTACTGATCCGCGATCCAGCGGCTGCGCCGGTCTGTGACCAGCGCGATCTCGGTCTCGGCCGACAGCGCCGGGTCACGGGGCCGCACCCGCGGACGCGAGGCCGGGTCCTCGTGGACCTCCGCCTCGCCGCCCACCAAGGCCGAGCGCACGCGGTCCAGGCGGAACTCGCGCAGCGCCTGCGCCTTGGTGCACCAGGCGATCACATACCAGTACGTGTTGGACGACGTCAGGTGCAGCGGGTCGATCTCGCGCTCGGTGACCTCGTCGCGCGAGGCCACGATGTACTGGATCCGCACGCGACGGCGGTCGTCGATCGCCCAGCGCACGAGGTCGACCAGCGAGTCGATCGGATCCTGCGCGGCACTCCAGGCCGTGATCTCCGGCAGCGGATCCGGCTCCTCGGTCTGACCGGCCGCCTCCAGGGAAGCGGCCGCCAGGGCCGTGTCCGCGCGCGCTCCGACGGCATCGACGACAGTGGCGGGCTCCCCCGCGGCCTCGGCGACCTTGCGCAGAGCCGAGTCGATCGCCGGGGTCTGCTCCCCGGGCAGCGAGCGCAGGGTCTGCAGGCCGATCATCAGCGCTGCGGCCTCCGGCTGGGTCAGGCGCACCGGGTCCGAGATCTCCTCGGCATTCGACACGTTGACCGGGCCGCCGTCCCACGAGGCCTCGATGAGCTGATCCGGGGTGTGCCCGGGACGCCCGCACACGAACAGCAGGCCAAGGTCCTCGACGACCTGATCGACGTCGACCTCGACATGCTCGGCGACCTCGCCGATGTCCACGCCCTGGTGGCCGTAGACGTAGCGCACGATCTCCAGCAGCCGCGCCAGGTGCTCCGAGGACGACGTGGAGGTGCGCCGGGAACGCCGTGACGGGCGGTCCCAGTCGACCTCGGCTCCGCGCAACCGCTGCTGGAACTGGGCGGCACCGCGCAGCCGGCGCAGCACGCTGGCGCGCACCCGCGACTGCAGGCGCGGCTCGGGCTGCCCCGGCTGCAGCAGCGCCTCCAGCGGATCCGAAGCACCCAGCTCGGCGTCCAGCGGGTCTGCCTCGGGCAGGTCCGCGGTCTCCGCCGGAGGCATGAAGGCATCCGGTCCCACGGCGGCGACCTCGTCGGCCACCCGCTCCGGCTCGGTCACGGGCACCAGCAGACGATCGCGGCCGTCGGCGCCGGCGCCCAGCGACTCGGCCGAGGCCATGCGCCGCAGCATCTGCCCGCGACCGTGGGCGACGTCGACCGTGACGGCGCCGAGCGCCGGGGAGGCCTCGAGAGCATCGAGCCGATCGTTCATGGAGAATCCGGCCGGCGGCTCGAAGGTATGGGCGGTGGCCCGGACCTCGGAGACGATGCGCGAGAGCCGGAAGGTCCGCTCGGCCTGCCGGTCCAGATCCCAGCCGGTCACGTACCACGATCCGAACCGGGAGCCCACGCCCCACGGCTCGAGCCGCCGGTGCGTCTGCTCATCGGTCGAGGCTGCGAGGTAGTCGAAGCGCACCTGCCGGTGGCGCAGCACGGCTTCCATGAGCGGGGCGAAGGCGGGCTCCTGGACCGTGACGGTCGGCTGGATCATGGGTGCGGGCTCGTCCTGGACGGCCGAGGCCTCCAGCACGGGCTCGAGCTTGCGCAGAGCGCGTCGGGCGACGGTGCCCAGCGACGCCTCGGTCCAGGCGTTGGCCGCCAGGCCCAGCACGGCCGTCTCCTCCGCCGTGAACTGCAGCGGGGGCAGCGTGAAGGACCCGCGCGGGATCCGGTAGCGGAAGGTGGCGTCGTCCTCGAAGAGCAGCGACTCCGGGACCTCCTCGATGGGGAAGCCCAGAGCGCGCAGCTCCTGCTTATCGCGCTCGAACATCCGCTCGAAGCCGCTGTCGGTCGTGGCCTCCTGGTAGTCGGGCACGACCCCGCGCAGCTCCGCGCGGGTGTAGCCCCGCTCGCGATACAGCAGTGCGAGCATCAGATTCAGCCGACGCTCCGTAGCGCGTCGGCGCTGGTCGGCAGGCACTGCTGGGTCAGCGCACGTCGACGAGGTCGACGATGAAGATCAGGGCCTCGTTCGGGCCGATGGCACCGCCGGCGCCGCGCTCGCCGTAGGCCATGGACGACGGGATCTCGAGACGACGGCGCCCGCCGACCCGCATGCCCAGCAGGCCCTGGTCCCAGCCCTGGATGACCTGGCCGATGCCGACCGTGAAGTCCAGCGGCTGGCCGCGGTTCCACGAGGCGTCGAACTCCTCGCCGGTCGAATGCGCCACGCCGACGTAGTGGCAGGAGACCTGCTTGCCGGGCTCCGCCAGAGCGCCCTTGCCCTCCACGAGATCGATCGACACAAGCTCGGTGGGGGCATCGCCCTCGGGGAAGTCGACCTCGGGCTTGGAGCGGTCGAGATTGCGCTGTCCGAAGGACACGGTTCCTCCTGGGGGTTCGGATGGAGATCTCCTCGGTGGGAGATCGAGGATCGCACGGCCTGGGCCGATGCGACGCACATGGTGCGAACAGGATAGCCGCAGCGGACCATCAGGGGCCTGCGGATCAGCCCTCGGCGGACGCCTGATCGTCTGCGGTCGCGGAATCCGACGCGCCGTCGTCGGTCGGCGCCTCGGACGGCTGGGGCGATTCGGCGGCGCCCAGGATGTCCACGACGAACAGCAGATCTCCGGCGGGGCTGCCGCTGCCTTCGGCCTCGACCTCCTCCTGGGTGCCGTAGGCCTTGTCGGCGGGGATCGAGATGAGAACGCGCGAGCCGACCTTCTGGCCCTCGAGGCCCTCCGACCACCCGGAGATCACGGCCGAGAGCGGGAAGGCGGTGGGGACGCCGCGCTCGTAGGAGGAGTCGAAGACCTCGCCGTCCTCCCAGCGCACGCCGACGTAGTCCACGGCCACGGTGTCATCGGCCTGGACCTCGGCGCCGTCGCCGGCGATCAGCGTCTGGGTGACGACCTCGTCAGGGGCATCGCCCGACGGCGTCTCGATCTGCGGCGTGCCGTCCTCGCCCTCGGTGACCTGCGGCAGGCCATCGGTGCTGGCGGCCATCTCGCCGTCGGGCGTCTCCGGCAGGATCTCCTGGACCGTGTAGCGCACCGTGGTCTCCTGCACCTGGCCGGTGCCGTCATCGGTGCTGGAGGTGATGTCCACGGACGTCCCGACCCTGGCCTGAGCCAGCTGGTCGTGGACGAACTGGTCGGACTCGGCCAGGTCGTCGTCGACGCGCATGACCTGGTCCTGCTCCTGCTGCGGCTCTCCGTCTGCCACCGGACCGGTGCGCACCAGCAGGGTGTCGCCGTCCTCGACCTCCTCGCCGTCGCCCTCGTTGACCACATCGGCGGTGGGATCGGGCAGCGGCTCGGGCTCGGGAGTGTCGTAGGAGGCCAGGAGATCGACCACGAACACGAGGTCGCCGGCCGGATACTCGGAGTCCTCGCCGAGCTCCTCGGCGGTGCCGTAGGCCTTCTCGGCGGGGATCGACATGATGACCCGCGAGCCGGTCTTCTTGCCCTCGAGCGCCTCGGCCCAGCCCGGGATCATGGTGTCCAGCGGCAGGGCCGCCGGAGAGCCGGACTCGTAGGACGAGTCGAAGACCTCGCCGTCGTCCCAGCGCACGCCCACGTAATCGGCCACGACGGTGTCGCCCTCGCCGACCTCCTCGCCGTCGCCCTCGATGAGGTACTCGGAGGTGACCTCCTCCGGGGCCTCGCCCTCGGGCGCGGCGATCGTGGGATCGCCGTTGTCGTCCTCGGTGACCGTCGGCAGCCCGTCCGGGGAGTCCTTCATCTCGCCGTCGATGCCGCTGGGGATCTCGTCGACGATCTCGTAGACCTCCACTGCGGTGGAGTCATCTCCCTCGGTGCCGCTCTGCCCGGCGGTGGCATCCGAGGAGTAGGCCACCACGCCGCCGACCTTCATGCCCTCCATGGCCTCGTAGAGCTCGGGGACCCGCTCCTTGAGGTCGTCATCGAAGCTGAGGACCTGACCGGCGCGCTGGGAGTAGGACTCCCCCAGCTCGGACTTGTCGCCGCCGCCGTAGATCGACATCTGGACCATCAGGGTGTCCCCGGGGTCGATCTCCTCGCCGTCGCCCTCCTCGAGAACCTTGGTCTCATTGCCCTCGACCTTGATGGGGGTCTCGAAGTCGATCGAGGGAGCCTCGCCGGCGGTGCGTTCGTCGTCCGAGATCTCGACGGAGCGCAGTCCTCCGCCGCCCGAGCAGCCCACCAGAAGCAGGGCTGCGGACATCGCGGTACCGGTGACGAGCAGGGGCTTGCGCACGTGTTCCTCCAGGCCGCGAGCAGGTGCGGCATCTCGACGGGGTCGTCCCGGAGCACAGTGGATCCTGCGGGACGGACCGGTTCTCGGCGGGCAGGCTATCGGGCGGGGCTGAATGCCGCCTGTGCCGACAGGCCCCGGCACAGGCGGTCGCGCTCAGGCTTGCGGGGACTCGGGCTCCTGCGGGGGCTGGCGAGCCTCGGCATCGGCCTGCGCGGCGCGATCTGCGAGGTGGCGGGCGTCGCGGCTGGCACGGCGGGCCTTCTTGTCCGTGACCTCCCGCTCCCCCAGCGTCAGCGGGGTCCAGGCCTGCAGGTCCTCCTGCGTGTAGTCGGATTTCGACGCCCGCCGCTTGGGCGCCAGGCGGCGAGCGCCGTCGGCCAGGCGCCGGGCCGTGATCAGGAAGCCGGTGTGGGCGACCATCCGGTGGTCCGGGCGAACGGCCAGCCCCTCCACGTGCCAGCCGCGGACCATGGTCTCGTGGGCGTCCGGCTCGGTGTAGCGGCCGTCGGCGCGCATGGCCTCGGCCACGCGCGAGAGCTGGGTGACGGTGGCGACGTAGCAGATGACCACGCCGCCCGGCGCCAGCACGCCGGCCACGGCATCCAGGCACTCCCAGGGCGCCAGCATGTCCAGCACGACCCGGTCCACACTGCCGGGCTCCTCGCGCTCGCCGAGCTCCTCGGCCAGGTCGCCGATGCTCAGCTTCCAGGCGGGGTGGGCGCCGCCGAAGAAGGTCTCGATGTTGCCCTGGGCGACTTCGGCGAACTCCTCGCGGCGCTCGAAGGAGTGCAGGCTGCCCTCGTCGCCGATCGCGCGCAGCAGCGCGATCGACAGCGCGCCGGAGCCCACGCCCGCCTCGACCACCCGGGCGCCGGGGAAGATGTCGGCCATCGTGACGATCTGTCCGGCGTCCTTGGGATAGACCACCGCAGCGCCGCGCGGCATGGACAGCACGAAGTCCTTCATCAGCGGGCGCAGCGCCTGATAGGCGATGCCCACCGAGTTCTCGACCACGATGCCCTCGGGCTGCCCGATCAGCAGATCGTGCGGGAGCACCCCCTTGTGGGTCTGGTACTCCTGCCCGGCGGTGAGCGTGATCGTGGTCAGCTTCCCGCGGTCGTCCATGATCTGGATCCGCTCGCCCTCGCGCATGGGCCCGCGGCGGTTGATCGCTCCGGAGGGTCCGTGCGCGCGCTCGCCGGAGACCTCCGTGGCGCTGGTGGGGGTGCTGGCCTCGGTCATGGATTGCCTTTCACGACGGAATGGTGCGCTCGCTGCATGAGCGCGCAGGACGGATGCGCCGGGACGGCGCCGAGGATTCTGGGCCGAGGCCCTGCTGGCGGCTTCGGCGACGGACATTGTCGCATCACCGCCGCGCACTCGCCGACCCCGACGACTCCCGGCGTGCGGTGGTGCGCCGCAGCCCCGCGGCTCAGCGGCTCGAGCCGTCGGGGCCGATCAGCCCGGCGCGCTCGAGCAGCGTGTTCAGGCGGGAGGCCGCCAGGGTCCCCGTGACGGTGCCCTCCGCATCGACGATGACCATCACGGGGCTGGCGCAGCGCACGGCGGCCTCGAGCAGGTCGTGTCCGGAGAGCTCCTCGGGAAGGATCGCGGCCGGGCCGATCGGCAGCAGGGCGCTGCTCAGAGGGGAGGCCGCACGGTCCTGGGCCGGCACCGCGCCCAGCCGGGCGCCGTCGAGCACGCCCACGGGGAGGCCGTCGTCCATCCCGACGATCGAGGTGCCCGGCTCGAGCTGCATGGCCGTCTGCTCGGCGGCGCGCAGGCTCAGTCCTGCGGGGATGCCGACGGCCGGCTGACTCAGGCTCAGCGCGGTGCGGCCCTCCATGGCCGCCGAGGCCTTCGAGCGGCGCAGGCCGTCGGCAGCCCCCGAGATCAGCATCCACACGAGCAGACCGGCCACGATGAGGCTCAGCGGGCGCTGCCACAGCCCCAGCAGCAGGACCGCGGTCACGATCGCCACGGCGGCCAGCCGCCCGGTCCACGCAGCGGCCACCGTGCCCAGCCGCTCCCGCCCGGTCAGCCCCCACACGAGGGCTTCGACCACGCGACCGCCGTCCAGCGGAAGGCCCGGAACGAGATTGAACATCCCCACCAGCAGGTTGGCCGTCGAGGTCAGCGACAGCACCGACCAGCCGATGCGGGCCGCCAGGGCGCCTTCGGCCTGCGCGGCCTCGCCCAGTCCCGGCAGCACGGCGAAGCCCACCACCGCGATCAGCAGATTCACGACGGGACCCACGATCGAGACGACGGCGGAGGCCCCCCAGCGCGGGCTCGTGCGCCCGAAGGCGGTGTGTCCGCCCATGAGCGAGAGCACGATCCGGTCCACGGGCCAGCCGAAGGCCCGGGCGGCCCCGGCGTGGGCGAGCTCATGCAGCAGCACGGAGATCCCCAGCAGCAGGCAGAAGCCGAAGGCCACCGCATAGGCGCCGATGCCCAGCTCCGGCATGGATCGGCGCACGATCGGCCCGTAGAGGACCACCACCAGGAGGCAGACGATCAGCCAGGAGGACTGCAGGTACAGCGGCATCCCCGCGATCCGTCCGAGCGGCACGGAGCCGCGCGGGGCTCGACGGCCGGGCCTCCCCGCGCCGGTGCCGCCGTTGCGCTGGGAGGGCGAGCCCGTCACGGGCGGCCCCGTTCACGCTCGTGGACCCAGGCTCCGAGCGCCTCGGGGGTGACTTCGCTCAGCGAAGCGGCCTCGCGGTCCAGGCCCGCGTCGGAGATCTCGAGCAGGTTGGACACTCCCAGCACGAAGGCTCCTGAGCCGATCGCCGAGCGGATGCCGGTCAGCGAGTCCTCGATGGCGACCATCCGCCGGATGCTCAGCTGCTCGGCCTGGTCACCGCGCTCTGCGACCAGGGCGGCCAGCCGACGGGCGGCGAAGACGTAGGGCGCCGGGTCCGGCTTGACCGGCAGGCCGATGTTGCCCGTGACGATCAGGTCGAACAGGGGCCCGTACCAGCTGGTGGCCGGATCCTGCCCGGAAGCGGCGATCGCACCGAGCTTCTCCACGACCACATCGGCCACCGGCGACTCCGAGTTGGTCACCAGCGCGGTGGGGATGCCCTCGCGGCGCAGCGCCACGAGCAGCTCGAGAGCCCCGGGCCGCAGCTCGAGCTCGCGGCGCACACCGGCAGCCACCCGCTCGCACAGGGCGTCGACGACCCCGCGCACGCTCAGCGGGATCCCGGCGCGGACCATGATCCGCCCGGTCTCCTCGAGGTCTCCGCCCACCACGCTCAGCGAGTCCTCGTCCGTCCAGGGGAGGCCGTGGGCGCTCATGAGATCGGCCTCGGCGGCGAACCAGTGCGGCTCGGTGTCCACCAGGGTGCCGTCCATGTCCCACAGGACGGCATCCGGGCGCGCGGCGGCAGCGGTCGAGGGATCGTGGCTCGTGGGAGGCATAGTCGGATCCTAACGACTCGATCCGTCTGCAGCCCGGTCCCCCGCGCCAGCAGGACTGCGCGTGTGCGCTCAGGGCGAGCAGTGCCGCCACACCGCGCGTCGCCGCTCGGCCCGCGCGTACAGTGGCGCAGGTGAGTGGATTCGACGAGACCTTCCCCCAGCCCGAGGCGGGCCCGTTCGGCGTCGTGCAGGAGGCCGGATCGAGCGAGCGCGTGCGCGTGCTGATCGGTGCCTTCGAGGGCTGGAACGACGCCGGCGATGCCGCCACCGATGCCGTGAAGCTGCTGGCCGAGGCCTTCGGAGCGGTCGAGGACTTCGAGATCAGCCCGGATGACTACTACGACTACCAGTACTCGCGCCCGCGCATCGTCCGTTCGGCCGCCGGCGAGTCCAAGATCGTGTGGCCCACCACCCGGATGCTGAGAGCCTCGGTGCCCGGCACCAACCTGGACCTGATCCTGCTGCATGGCTGGGAGCCGTCGTATCGGTGGTCCAGCTTCGCCGCGGAGATCCTGGAGCATGCCGCGCGCCTGGAGGTGGACTTCGTGGTCATGGTCGGAGCCCTGCTGGCAGATGTGCCGCACTCCCGTCCGATCCCGCTGACCGTCACCTCCGAGATCGAGGAGCTGCAGCAGGAGCTGGAGATCACCGGCTCGGACTACGACGGCCCCACCGGCATGGTCGGCGTGCTCGGCCATCTGGCCGCCGTGTCCGGGATCCCGTCGCTGAGCCTGTGGGCCGCGGTTCCGCACTATGTGGCCCAATCGCCCTCCCCCAAGGCGCAGCTGGCCGTGCTGCGCCGGCTCGAGGACCTGCTGCGGATCACGGTGCCCATGGACGCCCTGGTCGAGGACGCCGAGGCCTGGGAGCGCGGGGTCGACGATCTGGCCGAGGAGGACCCGGAGATCGCTGCCTACGTGGCCAAGCTCGAGGAGGCCAAGGACACCGCGGACCTCCCCGAGGCCAGCGGAGACGCCATCGCCCAGGAGTTCGAGCGCTTCCTGCGCCGCCGCGACCAGAACTGAGTCCGCGGACCGGTCTGCGAACGGGAAGGGGGCCGGGGGGG
>NZ_JALXVH010000056.1 GCF_025149945.1 Kocuria sp. p3-SID1428
CGCGTCCGTGCAGCGGTGAGGCCGGAGGATCAGCGGCGCATGATCCTGCGCGCCATGGCGTTGCCGACGAACTGCACGGTCTGCACCAGGACGATGATGACCGCGACCGCAGCCCAGGTGACCTCGTCGTTGAAGCGCTGGTAGCCCAGCCGCAGCGCGAAGTCGCCCAGACCGCCGGCGCCGATCGCACCGGCCATGGCGGACATGTCCGTGACGCCGATGACCAGGAACGTGTAGCCGAGCACCAGCGGCCCCAGGGCCTCCGGCAGGATCACCGTGGTGATGATCCGGAAGCGCGAGACGCCCATGGAGCGGGCTGCCTCGATCACGCCGGGATCCACCGACATGAGGTTCTGCTCGACGATGCGCGCGACCGCGAACAGGGCGGCGATCGTCATGGCGAAGATCGCCGCGTTCTGCCCGAGCCGGGTGCCGATCACCGTCTCCGTCAGCGGCCCCAGGGCCGCCAGCAGGATGATGAACGGGATGGGCCGCACGAAGTTCACGATCAGGTTGATCGCCGTGTTCAGCGGGCGGTTCGCATAGATGCCCCCGGGGCGGGTGACGTACAGCGCGACACCGAAGACCAGGCCCAGGAAGCCCGCGATGATCATGGTCACCGCGACCATGTAGAGCGTCTCGCCGATGGACGTCAGCAGCTGAGGGCCGAGAACGGACCAGTTCGTCATGCCGAGACCTCCTTGACAGCCGTGGCCTGCCCAAGACGGGCGATCGTGTCCTCCACGGCCTGCGCATCTCCCAGCAGCTCGACGGTCAGCGAGCCGAAGGACTGCTCCTGCAGCACCGAGACCCCGCCGAACACGATGCGGAAGCCCACGCCCTGCTCGGCAGCGGCGCGGCTGAGCACGGATCCCACGTCGACGCCCTCGCGGATCTCCAGCACCACCAGGCGGCCGTCGTGGCGGGAGCGCAAGTGGACGAGCTCCTCGGCATCCGGCTCGGCGTGCACGACGGTGGACACGAAGCGACGAGTCGTGGGCGACTGCCCCGCCGAGAAGATCTGGGCCGTGGGGCCCATCTCGACCACGCGCCCGTTGTCCATGACCGCCACACGGTCGGCGATCGCGCGCACCACATCCATCTCGTGGGTGATCAGCACCACCGTGATCCCGAACTCCCGGTTGGCCCGGCGCAGCAGCGCCAGCACCTCCTGGGTGGTCTCGGGATCCAGCGCGGAGGTGGACTCGTCGGCCAGCAGGATCTTGGGGTTGGCCGCCAGCGCCCGGGCGATGCCCACGCGCTGCTTCTGCCCGCCCGAGAGCTGCTCCGGGTAGTTGCCCGCCCGCTCGCTCAGCCCGACGAACTCCAGCAGCTCCTTCACCCGCGCCTTGCGATCGGCTGCCGACCAGCCCGCCTGCTTCAGCGGGTATTCGACGTTGCCGGCCACAGACCGCGACGTGAACAGGTTGAACTGCTGGAAGATCATGCCGATGTCGCGGCGGATCGGGGCGAGCTGGTTCTCGGTGCGTCCGTCGACCCGGCGGCCGTCGACCTCGACCACGCCGGAGGTCACCGGCTCCAGGCCGTTGATCAGGCGCACGAGCGTGGACTTGCCCGCACCCGAGTACCCGATCACGCCGAAGATCTCGCCGCGGCGGATCTCCAGGGTGACGTCATCGACCGCGGTGACCTCGCGCTTGAGCTTGCCCTTGCCCGTGGTGAAGGACTTGGTGACGCCTTCGAAGCGCACGATCGCCTCGGTCTGCGGACCCGGTCGACGCCGCTGCCCCGCAGCGGCGTCGGCCACCGGCTCGGTGTCAGGGTGGAACTCCTGGGCCGGGGTCACTTCTTGAGGTCCTCCTGGTAGTCGGCCAGGACCTGCTCGAGCTCTTCCTGCGAGAGATCCATGGTCACGGCGGTGCCCTTGGTGTCCTGCTCCTCGGCCTCGAGGACCTCGGGGGTGTGGAACAGCTCAGCCACCTCGTGCAGCGTCTCGTCGTCCTTGTTGGCCTCGGTGGTGGCGAACAGGTTGACGTAGGGACGTGCGTTCTCGTTCTCGGCGCCGTCCGAGGCCAGCGCGGAGTTCGGGTCGATGTCCCCGCGGGCCAGGAAGTCGTTGTTGATGACGGAGCCGGCCACGGAGTCCATGGACAGCACGGTCTGCTCGGCCGAGACCGGGGTGACGGTGACCTTCGAGGCCTCGGTGTCGATGTCCGACTCGGTCGGGGCCGTGGTGTCCGAGGTGAACTCCACCAGGCCATTGGCCTGCAGCAGCAGCAGGGCGCGCGACTGGTTGATCGAGTCGTTGGGGATGGCGATCTCGTCGCCGTCCTGGATGTCGTCGATCGACTCGTACTGGTTGGAGTACAGGCCCAGCGGGTAGATCGAGGTGGAGGCGATCGGGGTGATCGAATCGCCGGAGTTGTTGTTGTAGTCGGCCAGGTAGGCCGAGTGCTGGAACCAGTTCATGTCCACATCGCCGGAGGCGGTGGCCGGGTTGACCTGGCTGTACTCGGAGAGCTCGACCAGCTCGACGGTGATGCCCTCCTCCTCGGCCTTCTCCACGAGGGCTTCGTTCACGGGAGTGGTGCCGACGACGCCGATCTTGATGACGCCGTCGTCGTACGGGGCCTCATCGGAGTCGCCGCCGCCGCAGCCGGCGAGCGTCAGACCGAGGACGGTGGTCACGGCGAGGGCAGAGAGACGGTGTGCGCGCATGGGAGGGATTGCCTTTCGTTCAGCGAGCTGTCCGATCCCGTTCGGGGTGACCGGCGGCGCTGAAGGTCAGGCGTGCGCCTCGATGCTGCGCAGGATCCCTTCCGTGCTTGCCGCGGTGCGGAACCGGAGCCGGATGGTCATCTGGGGCACCCCACCACGGTGAGAGGGTTGCCGTCCGGCCAGCCAGAGCTTCGCGCCGGATCTCGTCATCCTGGCCGCAGAGTCTAGCACCCGTGCCCGCCGCCGAGCGAGCATCGCCCTCAGGCCCGACGGCGCCTCACCAGCTCATCGGCACGGCATCGGGCCCATGCCTCGGCCGCCAGCACCGATTCGAGGCTCAGCTCACCGGCCGGCTCGTGCTCCCCCACCACCTCGGCCACCAGCTCCACGATCTCCAGGAAGCCAAGTCGCCCTGCGTGGAATGCCAGGACCGCCTGCTCGTTGGCGGCATTGAACACGGCCGGCCCGGCAGCCCCGGAGGCCGCAGCCTCCTTGAGCAGCCGCACCGCGGGGAAGGCCTCCTCGTCCAGCGGCTCGAAGCTCCACGTGGCGGCCTGGGTCCAATCGCACGGCGAAGCAGCGCCCGGGACCCTGTGCGGCCAGCCCAGGCCCAGGGCGATCGGCAGCCGCATGTCCGGAGGGGAGGCCTGGGCGATCGTGGAGCCGTCGACGAACTGCACCATCGAATGCACCACCGACTGCGGATGGACCACCACGTCGATGCGCTCCAGCGGGATGTCGAACAGCAGGTGGGCTTCCAGGACCTCCAGGGCCTTGTTCACCATGGTCGAGGAGTTCGTGGTGACCATCAGCCCCATGTCCCAGGTGGGGTGGGCCAGCGCATCCTGCGGGCGCACGTCCTGCAGGGATTCGCGCGAGCGCCCTCGGAAGGGGCCCCCTGAGGCCGTGAGCACGAGCCGGTCGACCTCACGGGGGGCACCGCTGCGCAGCGCCTGCGCCAGCGCTGAGTGCTCGGAGTCCACCGGGATCAGGGGGTCCTCGTGCGGGGAGGCCTGAGCTGCCCGCCGCACGAGCTCGCCTCCGGCGATCAGCGACTCCTTGTTGGCCAGGGCCAGCAGCTTCCCCGCCTCCAGGGCGGCAAGGGTGGGCGCCAGTCCGATCGAGCCGGTGATGCCGTTGAGGACCAGATCGGCCTCCGGCACTTGAGCGGCGCGAACGGCCGCCTCACGCCCGGAGAGGATCTGCGGGGCGTAGCGACCCTCGAGCGATTCCATGCGCGAGGCGATGAGGCGCTCGAGCAGCGCCGCGTCCTGTGCGTCGCCCGAGGTGGCCACGGTCTCGGCGCGGGTCTCGACTGCTTGCTCCGAGAGCAGTTCCAGATTCGAGGAGCCGGCTGCCAGCGCCACCACCTGGAAGGGCGGCGACTGCTCAGCCGATGCGGCGGCGGTGCGCACGACGTCGAGCGCCTGCGTGCCGATCGACCCGGTCGAGCCGAGGATCGAGATCCGGCGCTCGGGCTGGGCCCACAGCGGGGCGTCGGGGGCAGGGCGCTGGTGGCGGGAGATCTCGGTCATGGCCCCAAGTATGCCGAGCCGAGCGCAGCGCTGCGGAACCGCGCTCGTCGTCTGCGTGCGTCGCAGGCCGGCAAACGCGAAGCGCCCCGTCCCCTCCGTGGTGGAGGGGCGGGGCGCTTCGATGCTTCGGTGTGCGTCGGCTCAGCGCTCAACACCGCGGCCGCCCTTGGTCAGGGCGCCGTAGATGAACAGCACGACGAGCGCGCCGATGACGGCGAGCACGATCGAGCCGATGGACAGCGTGCTGCCGGCAGAGTGCAGGCCCGGGATGACCATGGCGATCAGGCCGCCGACGAAGGCGCCGACGATGCCCAGGATGATGGTCATGACGATGCCGCCGCCCTGCTTGCCGGGCATGATGAGCTTGGCGAGGGCGCCGGCGATGATGCCGAGGACCAGCCAGGCGATGATGGAACCGATCATGGTGTTCTCCTCTTTCGGGGCACCGTTGCGGCGCCCTTGAGCTGGGGGTGTGCTCAGACTGCTGAGCATCAGCCTGAGCGTAGCCTCGATACAGTCGAACGCAAAGATCAGTATCCTGAATGATGGTGTGTCGCGGCTGTGATCTCGGCGACCCCTCTCACCGAATGCCAGGGGCCGGGCCCCGCACGCGATGCGCGCCGGACCCGGCCCCATTCCCAGCACGGCCGATCAGCTCGATGCGCGATCGGCGGCGCTGCGGCGTCCGGTCAGTGCTCGACCGGCGGCTCCGCGCCCACACCGGTCATGGAGCGCACCTCCATCTCGGCCTGCTTCTCGCGGTTCTCCTTGCGGCCCTCGGTGAGCGAGCCCACGATCGCCAGCAGGAACCCGACCGGGATCGAGACGATGCCCGGGTTGCTCAGCGGGAACCAGGAGAAGTCGGCCCGGGCGATCATGGAGGTCTCCGCCCCGGACATCACCGGGGAGAAGATGATCAGCACGATCGCGGTGATCAGGCCTCCATACATGGACCACACGGCACCGCGGGTGGTGAAGCGCTTCCAGTACAGGGAGAACAGGATCGTGGGCAGGTTCGCGGAGGCGGCCACGGCGAAGGCCAGTGCCACCAGGAATGCGACGTTCTGCCCCTGGGCGCCGATACCGCCCAGTACGGCCACGACGCCGATCACGACCACGGTGATCTTGCCGACGCGCAGCTCCTCCTTGCCGGTGGCCTTGCCCTTCTTGATCACGTTGCCGTAGATGTCATGGGCGAACGATGCCGAGGCGGTGATGGCCAGACCCGCCACAACGGCAAGAATCGTGGCAAAGGCGACGGCTGCGATGAAGCCGAGCAGCAGCGACCCGCCGAGCTCATAGGCCAGCAGCGGAGCCGCAGAGTTCACACCGCCCGGCGCCTCCGCGATGCGATCGGCACCGATCAGCGCCGCAGCCGCATAGCCGAGCACCAGCGTGAAGAGGTAGAAGGTGCCGATCAGCACGATGGCCCAGACCACTGACTTGCGGGCCTCCTTGGCGGTGGGCACCGTGTAGAAGCGCATCAGCACGTGCGGCAGGCCGGCGGCACCCAGCACCAGAGCCAGGCCGAGCGAGACGAAGTCCAGCTTGGTGATCTCGTTCAGGCCGTAGCGCAGTCCTGGCTCCAGGATCGCGTGGTCACCCGCGGTATCCACCGCGCCGCCGAGCAGCCCGGAGAAGCTGAAGCCGAACATGGCCAGCGCCCACACGGTCATGACAGCCACGCCGGCCACCAGGAGGCAGGCCTTGATGATCTGCACCCAGGTGGTGCCCTTCATGCCGCCGATCAGCACGTAGGCGATCATCAGCGCGCCCACGGCCAGGATCACCACCGACTGCCCGGTGCTCGAGGTCACGCCCAGCAGCAGCGAGACCAGTGCACCGGCGCCGGCCATCTGAGCCAGGAGGTAGAAGAACGTCACGCTCAGGGTGGTGATCGATGCCGCCATGCGCACCGGGGTCTGGCGCAGACGGAACGAGAGCACATCGGCCATCGTGAACTTGCCGGTGTTGCGAAGCGGCTCGGCGATCAGCAGCAGCGCCACCAGCCAGGCCACGAAGAAGCCGATCGAGTACAAGAAGCCGTCGTAGCCCTGCACGGCGATGGCGCCCACGATGCCCAGGAAGGAAGCGGCGGAGAGGTAGTCGCCGGCGATGGCCAGGCCGTTCTGGGTGCCGGTGAAGGAACGTCCTCCGGCGAAGTAGTCGGCCGCGCTCTGCGTGGACTTCGAGGCCCGGATGACGACGACCAGCGTGACTGCCACGAAGGCCAGGAAGATCGCCATGTTGATCCAGGGGGTGCCGACCGTGCTCGCAGAGGTCTCGGCCAGGGGAATCACGGGGTTCACGGCCTCAGGCCTCCTGTCCTGCGGTGCGGGCACGGGCTGCGAAGTCGCCGGCCTCGAGGTCGGCGCGGATGTCCTGCGCCTGGTTGTCGAGGTTCTTGTTGGCGAAGACGACGTACAGGGCGGTGATGCCGAAGGTCGTCACGAACTGCAGAAGGCCCAGGATCACCCCCAGGTTCACATTGCCCAGCACCTCGCGGCCCATGAACGACGGCGCGTAGATGGACAGCAGGACGTAGAGGAAGAACCAGACGAGGAAGAACACGGTCATGGGGAAGACGAAGCGGCGGTGCGTGCTGCGCAGAGACTGGAACTGCGGCGATGCCTGGGCCGCCATGAAGTCCTCTGCCGTGGGCTCCGCGATGCGGGGCTGTTCGGTCACGGGGATCCTCTCAGAAAAAGTCGACATGAGATCTCTCACTCACAGGTGTGACGCACACCATACCCAGATTCCCTCAAGGTTTCTGCTTCGCCCCGCAACGTGGCGCGAGTCGCGCCCGACGCCGCACAGCACGCTCCGGAAGGGCGCGGGCTTCAGTCCAGAATGAGCACCAGGTCGACGAGAGCATCCAAGAAGGCATCGACCTGGTGCTCCTCGTACACGTCCTCGCCGGAGGCCGGATCGAAGACCGCACCACGGATCATGGCCACGTCCGGTGCCTGCTGGCGATCGATGTCCTCCAGCACGGTCTCGCACAGGGCGTCGACCTGCGCGGCGCTGTAGCCGCGCGTCGAGCGCGACGAAGGGGCCCGGAAGCGCCGACCGCTCGGACGGCGCAGCCGCCCGTAGATCTGCTCGAGCTGGCGGTCCATCCGCTCATCCCAGGCCTGGACCCCGTCCTCCTCCAGGCGGCGTCTGGCATGGGCCACAGCGGCGCGGTCCTCGAGCCGATCGATCGCGGCGTCGACCTCGGTGGGGTCGTAGCCGCCGCGCTGGCGCCGGAACGTCGCGGTGCGCAGCCGCTCGGGCCCGGGAAGCTCGGCGTCGTGGTGCCGATCATCGGCCCGGTCAGGACGCAGCAGCGGAAGCAGCAGAGTCTCGACGTCCTCGACCCGGTAGCCCCATGCGCGTGAGGCGACCCGCCCCAGCACCAGGCTCTGACCCTCCTGCGGCGCGGGGTCGCGCCGGGGTCCTTCGGGGCTGGGCTCCTGGGAGGCAGTGCTCATGACGACTCAGGCCCCCTGGCCGAGGCGGCTGATCCCGCTGAGCAGTTCGAAGACCACATAGCCCACCGGGATCGCGAAGAGGATCGAGTCGATGCGGTCCATGACCCCGCCGTGGCCAGGGAGGAGGTCGCCCATGTCCTTCACGCCGAGCTCGCGCTTGACCATGGACTCCGAGAAATCGCCGAGCGCGGAGACGATCACCAGGAAGAAGGCCAGGACGGTGCTGTGCCACCAGGGAGTCTGGAGCATGAGGGCGCCCAGCGCCGTGCCCAGCACGAGCGAGCCGAGCATGGACCCGGCGAAGCCCTCCCAGGTCTTCTTGGGGCTGATCCGCGGCGCCATGGGGTGCTTGCCCCACAGCACACCGGCGATGTAGCCGAAGGTGTCGTTGCCGACAGCCATGAGGATCACGAGCAGGACCTTGGACGGGCCCTCCGGAGTCTGGAACAGCAGCACCGCCAGAGAGATCAGCAGACCGGCCCAGGTCACCGCGAACAGCGACGACATCACGGACAGCACCATCCCCTCGCGGCGCCCGAAGACTCGGCAGAGGATCACGACGGTGCACACCAGGATCAGGGCGATGATCAGCGCCTCGGATCCGCCCATGAAGGCGGCCAGCGGCAACACGGCGGCACCCGCGGCAGCCGGGGCACGAGGCACCTTGATGCCGCCGCGGGCCAGGGAGCCGCAGACCTCCCACACGCCGACGCCCGCAGCCGCCGCAGCCAGCGCGGCGACCACGGGCGGTGCGAGGAACAGCCCGACGAGGAGCACGATGATCAGCCCCGCGCCCACCCCGATCGCAGCAGGCAGATCACGGCCTGCGCGGGAGGTCTTCTGGGCGGGGGCCGGTGACGGCTCCTCGACGACGGTGGGCATCAGACCTTCAGCAGCTCTGCTTCCTTGTTCTTGGCCGCGGTGTCGATCTGCTCCGTGGCCTTCTTGGTCAGGGCATCGAGCTCCTTCTCGGCGCGCTTGCCCTCGTCCTCGCCGATCTCGCCGTCCTTGACGAGCTTCTCGATGGCCTCCTTGGCCGTGCGTCGGATGCTGCGCACCGAGATGCGGCCGTCCTCCGCCTTGGTGTGCACGATCTTGACGTAGTCGCGGCGGCGCTCCTCCGTCAGCTCCGGCATGACCACGCGGATCACGTTGCCGTCGTTGGCAGGGTTCGCTCCGACGTCCGAGTTGCGCAGCGCCTTCTCGATCTCGCCCAGGGCGGAGCGGTCGTAGGGCGTGATGAGCAGAGTGCGGGCCTCGGGGTTCTGGAAGGAGGCCAACTGGTTCAGCGGCGTGGGGGCGCCGTAATACTCGACCGTCAGGCTCGAGAAGAGGGAGGGGTTCGCCCGCCCGGTGCGGATGGCGGCGAACTCGTCGGCGGCATGCGCGACGGCCTTGTCCATGCCGGTCTTGGCTTCGTTGTGGATCTCGTCGATCACTTCGGGCTCCTTGCGTGGTCTGCGGAATCGGCGCGTGGTCCGCACCGATCAGATGGGCAGCGCGGCTGCGGGCATTCGGGGCCAGTCTAGCGAGGCGAGTGGCCGCGCCGCGGGACGGCGGCTCAGACGGTGATGAGCGTGCCCATGTCCTCGCCCAGGATGGCGCGGGTGACGCTGCCCTCTCCCTGCATGCCGAACACGCGCATGGACACGTTGTTGTCGCGGCACAGCGAGAACGCGGTCTGATCCATCACGCGGATGTTGCGAGTGATGGCCTCGTCGTAGGTCAGCGCCTCCAGGCGCTGAGCCGTGGGGTCCACGTTGGGGTCGGCGGTGTAGACGCCGTCCACCCCGTTCTTGCCCATCAGGACCTCGTCGGCCTCGATCTCCAGAGCGCGCTGGGCGGCCACGGTGTCCGTGGAGAAGTAGGGCAGGCCGGCTCCGGCCCCGAAGATCACCACGCGGTCCTTCTCCATGTGCCGGATGGCTCGCCGCGGGATGTAGGCCTCGGCGACCTGCTCCATGGAGATGGCCGACTGCACTCGGGTGTCCACGCCGCACTGCTCCAGGAAGTCCTGCAGCGCCAGGCAGTTCATCACGGTGCCGAGCATGCCCATGTAGTCGGCGCGGGAGCGGTCCATGCCCGCCTGGGAGAGCTCCGCGCCGCGGAAGAAGTTGCCTCCGCCCACAACGATCGAGGTCTCGACCTGGCCGACGGTGGCAGCGATCTGCTCGGCGATGTTGCGCACCACCGCGGTGTCCACACCCACGCGGCCGCCGCCGAAGACCTCCCCGGAGAGCTTGAGCAGGATACGGCGACGATGCCCGCGCTCCCCCGGGTTCGTGGCCGAGCGGTCGGTCTCTCGCCCTGCGCGCAGCGCTCCGTCGCGGATCTCCGAGGGGGTGGTGGTGGGCATGGTGCCTCCTGGCAGTAGCGGACGTGCGCCGCGGCGATGGGCCGGGCCGCGGGTCCCGCAGCCGGATCGCGGCCGCTGGGCACGGACCAGCATAGCGGCCGGCACCGACGCGGAGGGCAGATGCACGAGCGCCCCCGCCCGGCCCGGTGAGGGGCTCGGAACGGGGGCGCTGATGCGCTGTATGCGCTGGGGCGCCTGGGATCAGGCGCCGACGCGGAAGCGGGCGAACGCCTTGGGGGTGACCCCGGCGGAGTTCAGCACGGCGCCGACGGACTGCTTGGCATCCTTGGCGAAGTCCTGGTCCAGCAGGACGTTCTCCTTGTAGAAGCCGTTGAGGCGGCCCTCGACGATCTTGGGGAGGATCTGCTCCGGCTTGCCCTCGGCCTTGGCGGTCTCCTCCGCCACGCGGCGCTCGTTGTCGACGGTCTCGGCCGGGACGTCCTCGCGGGTGAGGAAGTTCGGGGAGAGCGCGGCGATGTGCACGGCGACGTCGTGGGCGGCGGCCTCTGCCTCAGCGCCCTGGCCGTCGACGGCCAGCAGCACGCCGACCTGAGCCGGGAGGTCCTTGGAGGTGCGGTGCAGGTACAGCTCCACCAGCGGGGCCTCGACGCGGGCGATGCGGCGCACGACGACCTTCTCGCCGAGCAGCGCACCGGTCTCGGTCACCAGGTCGGAGACCTTCTGGCCGTCGACCTCGGCTGCCAGCAGCGTGTCCAGATCCTCGGCGTCGGTGGCGACGGCGGCATCCATGACCTTCTCGCCGAAGGCCACGAACGGCTCGGCCTTGGCCACGAAGTCGGTCTCCGAGTTGACCTCGACGAGGTAGCCCTTCTGGCCCTCGACGCGGCCGACGACGATGCCCTCGGCGGTCGCGCGGCCCTCGCGCTTGGAAACGCCCTTGAGGCCCTTCACGCGGATGATCTCGAGGGCCTTCTGCTGATCGCCGTCAGCCTCGTCGAGGGCCTTCTTGACGTCCAGCATGCCGGCGCCGGTGCGCTCGCGCAGTTCTTTGATGTCCTTGGCGGTGTAGTTCGCCATGTGAGCTCCTTGATCGATCGTCGCCCGGTGCGGACCGTCGGCGGTCTCTGCCGGGCGTGCTCCGCTGCCGATGATGCGGGAGCGGAGCGAATGTCAGGTGAACAGCGGGTGGGCGCAGGCCCTCCCGAAGGGCCCCGCCCGGCCGGACGCGAGCGTCGCCGGGAGGGGAAGCCGATCAGCTCTCGGTGGACTCGGCCTCGGCGGCCGGGGTCTCAGTGGCCGGAGCCTCGGCCTGCTCGCCGGCGGCGGCGACCTTGGCCGACTCGGCGGCCGACTCCGAGGACTTCTCGGCGGCAGCAGCGGCGTTGTGCTGCTCGAGCAGCTCGCGCTCCCACTCGGCCATGGGCTCCTCCGGAGCCTCGGAGCCGCCCTTGGCGCCGCCGCGGGCCAGCAGGCCCTCGGCCACGGCGTCGGCGACGACGCGGGTCAGGAGGTTCACGGAGCGGATGGCGTCGTCGTTGCCCGGGATCGGGAACGTGACCTCATCCGGATCGCAGTTGGTGTCCAGGATGGCGACGACCGGGATGCCGAGCTTCTGCGCCTCGTCGATGGCGAGGTGCTCCTTCTTGGTGTCCACGACCCAGACCATGGAGGGGGTCTTGGACAGGTTGCGGATGCCGCCCAGCGTGCGCTCCAGCTTCTCGGCCTCGCGGCTCATGAGCAGGAGCTCCTTCTTGGTGTACTGCGAGCCGGCGACGTCGTCGAAGTCGATCTGCTCGAGCTCCTTCATGCGCTCGATCCGCTTGGAGACCGTGGCGAAGTTGGTGAGCATGCCGCCGAGCCAGCGGTGGTTCACGTAGGGCATGTTCACGCGGGTGGCCTGCTCGGCGATGGTCTCCTGCGCCTGCTTCTTGGTGCCGACGAACAGGATGGTGCCGCCGTGG
Organism: Kocuria sp. p3-SID1428; assembly: GCF_025149945.1. GTDB lineage: Bacteria > Actinomycetota > Actinomycetes > Actinomycetales > Micrococcaceae > Kocuria. The sequence goes on from NZ_JALXVH010000056.1 coordinate 11,966, forward strand.
GCGACCGTGGTCTTGACGGCCTCGAACGCGCGGTCGATGTAGGCCAGCGAGCCCTGGAGGTCGATGATGTAGATGCCGTTGCGCTCGGTGAGGATGAAGCGCTTCATCTTCGGGTTCCAGCGACGGGTCTGGTGGCCGAAATGGACGCCGTTGTCGAGCAGCTGGCGCATGGTGACGACAGACATGTCGTGCTCCTTCTATCTGCGCTCGCGCACCCCTGGTCCGGGCATGCGGAGCGCGGTCTGCGGTTGGTCGACGTGTCCGCCAGGTCGGCGGATCGTCCCTGGCGCACCGCGTGGAGCGTCCCCGGAGTCCGGGGCGTGCCCTCCGCCCGCCGCCTGCGATCGGGAGATCGAGGACCGTGGCGAGCGAGTCGGGTCTGCGGAAGACGGAGCTTCCGGATCCCGACGACGATGCGCGCGAAGTCAGTGCCCTGCGCGCCGCCGCCGGAGCCTGAAGCAGGCATGCGGACGGCACAGCTGGTGACACTGCGGGCATAAGAGTACTACATGAGCCGCGTCAACACGGGCCGTGAGCGGCGGCTCCACAGCCTGGCATCCCGAACCGGAGCGGGACGCCAGGCTCGGCCCCGTCCACGGCCCGGGCTGCGCCGCCGCAGCGCGCGCCATCCTTCCGACATGAACGCACTCACCTCCTCCGGAACCGACCCCACCCGTACCGATCGATCGTCGCACTCCGCTGAAGCCCGACGATCCCACCACGCCCTGCTGGCCGCGATCGCCGTCCTGCTGAGCTGGACGCTGTCCGCTTCGGCGACTGCACCGACGGCGCAGGCTGCCTCCGGGACGCCCGCCCCCGGTGCGGCCATCTCCACCGCGCTGCCGCTGACCCCTGGGGTCCTCGATGCCTCCGATCAGCAGCTGCTGGCCTCCGTGCACGGCACCTGGCAGTGGCCGGTGACCATCGACCCCACCGTGGTCCGCGACTTCGATCCGCCGTCCGAGCGCTGGCTGGCGGGGCATCGAGGCGCGGATCTGACCGTCGGGCTCACCGGCGAGATCCTGGCCCCTGCGGACGGCCGCGTGAGCCATGTGGGCGTCGTCGTGGACCGGGCGACCCTCACCATCGATCACGGCGATGGGCTGCGCTCGAGCTTCGAGCCGGTCGAGTCTGATCTGAAGAAGGGCGATCGTGTGCGCAAGGGCCAGGTCATCGGCGTGCTCTCCGGGCGCAATCACTGCCTCACCACCGTGCGAGCCTGCGTGCACTGGGGCGTGCGCATGCACGACGACTACGTGCACCCCCTGCCGTTCGTGGGCGCCCAGCGTCCATCGGTCCTGCTGCCGCTGCCGTAGGGCCTCGGCATCGCGACGTGCTCCGAGCTGCTGTTCTCGCAGCACCCGCGGGCCCTTGCCACCTGCCGCCCGGCGGAGCTGCTCGCGGCCTTGTGATGCCGGAGGCGCTGAGAAGACTGCAGATCGTTTCCCGACCGCCGCACGCGGCCGCCTATGCACCCACGATCCGATGGGAGGAGACCTTGGCCTTGTCGCTGAACCTCAGCGGACTGGCGCTGCACACCGCTTCGGTCGCCGTCCACTGGAGCACCTGCACGGCCGCAGCCCAGCCGGAGAAGCAGAATCCGCAGCCGCCCCACGGGTTCGAGCGCAACCCGTCGCTGGACGAGCTCGTCTCGGATCGCAGGCCGCTGGCCGAGCTGCTCGAGGACTTCGACCGAGCCGTCTCCTGCACCGAGAGCACCGTGCGCGGGCTCGTGGACCTCAGCGCCCCCGTGCCGGTGCCGGATTCGCCGTGGGTCCCGGAGGAGGTGCGCGCTTGGGAGGTCCGCTGGTGCCTGGCGCACCTGCGCACGGAGAACGCGCGCCATGCCGGCCACGCCGACCTCCTGCGCGAGACCCTGGATGGGAAGGACTCTCTCGAGCTCAACGATCTCGCGGACGCTGCTGAATGAGGCGGGCGTCACACCCTCGGATAGGCTCGGGGCCCACCACCACCCGTCTGCCATCACGTCCGGAAGGTAATCCCGTGACTTCATTGACCCCAGCAGCCGCCTGGAGCGGCCTATGGTCCTCGCACCAGCAGACCAAGGACATCCTGAGCCTCAAGGTCCTGCGCCGAGACTCCGCGGCCCCGTCCGACAGTGCCTCCACCAGCACCGCCTCAAGCGCCGGCCAAGCGGAGAACACCTCCTCCACCGCCCCCGGCGGCGAACCGGACAACGATCCGGACCGCGCCCGCAGCTACCCGCCGGGGAAGCTGGTGGGACTGATCCTCGGACCGCTGCTGTTCATCATCTTCCAGTTCATCGTGGCTCCGCCGGACCTGTCCCCCGAGGGCCGCTCGGTCCTGGCCACCACACTGTGGGTCGCCACCTGGTGGATCACCGAGGCCATCCCGATCCCTGCCACCTCCCTGCTGCCCATCGTGCTGCTGCCGCTGACCGGCGCCATGGAGGGCTCGGACGTGGTCTCGGCCTACGGCAATGACACGATCTTCCTCTTCCTCGGCGGCTTCACCCTGGCGATCGCGCTCGAGAAGTGGAACCTGCATCAGCGCATCGCGCTGAACATCGTCAGCGCGATCGGCGTCAGCCCCATGCGCATCATCCTGGGCTTCATGGTGGCCACGGCCTTCCTGTCCATGTGGGTCTCCAACACCGCGGCCACCATGATGATGATCCCGGTGGGCCTGGCCGTGGTCCATCAGGCCGCACAGTCCCTTCGCGGCCCGGAGCACCAGCGGGATCTGCACCACTTCGAGAAGGCCATCCTCTTCGGCGTCGCCTATGCCGGCACCATCGGAGGCCTCGGCACGCTGATCGGAACGCCGCCGCTGGCGATCCTCGCGGCCACCTCCGCAGACCTGGCGGGCGAGACCATCGGCTTCGCGCAGTGGATGGTCATCGGCGTGCCCGTCGTCGTCGTGCTGCTGGCACTGGCCTGGCTCTACATGACCCGCGTCTCCTTCAAGATCACCTTCAAGGAGCTGCCCGGCGGCGCCGGGGTCATCCGCGAGCAGAAGCGCGGCCTGGGTGCGATGTCCCGCCAGGAGATCGCTGTCGGCATCGTGTTCCTGTGCACCGCGTTCATGTGGATCACCCGCAGCTTCCTGTGGAGCGATCTCCTGCCCGGCATCTCGGACGGCATCATCGCCGTGAGCGCCACCATGGCGCTGTTCGCCATCCCGGCCAGGACCGAGCAGAGCACGCGCCTGCTGGAGTGGAGCGACTCCACGAAGATCCCGTGGGGCATCCTGCTCCTGTTCGGCGGCGGCCTGGCCATCGCCGCAGGCTTCGTGGACACCGGGCTCTCCGAGTGGATCGGCGGGCTGCTGCTCGGGCTTGAGGGCATGAACGTGATCCTGGTGATCATCATCGCCACGGCACTGGTGCTCTTCCTGACCGAGATCACCTCGAACACCGCGACCGCCACCATGATCCTGCCCGTCATGGCCGCCTTCGCCGCGGCCATGAGCCTCCACCCGTTCGCCCTCATGGTGCCCGCCGCCATGGCGGCCAACTGCGCGTTCATGCTGCCGGTCGGCACACCGCCCAACGCCGTGCTCTTCGGCACGGGCAAGGTGACGATCACCGAGATGGTGCGGGTGGGCTTCGTGCTGAACATCGTGGCTCTGGCACTCGTGCTGATCGCCGTGCTCACGATCATGCCGGCCGCTCTGGGCATCAGCCTGCTCGGCGGCAGCTGATCAGGGACATCGGCTGATCCGCGCAAGGCGCAGCCGGCAACGGGGCCCGTCCTGCCGCTCCATCGGCGAGCGGGCCCCGTCGCGCGCGGGGCGGGCAAGTCCTGCACCGGGAGACCGCCGCAGGCCGCTGAACCTGCGCGGTTCCGATGGGTGACAGATGCGCACCCCATCAGCACTGATCAGGTGCAGAGCTGCCACCAACCCGCAGGGCGACGGCATCGCGCGCAGGTCGCCGTCGGGGACGGGCGATCACGGCCAAGAGAGTCCTGGACATGCCTGAGCCATACACAG
>NZ_JALXVH010000057.1 GCF_025149945.1 Kocuria sp. p3-SID1428
CCCCCGGGCCTCCCCCTGTGGTGAGAGCCGCCTCACGGACGGTGCGCGGCCTCGATCTCCCGGTTGTCGATCAGCCGCGTGGTCCCCACGCGCGCGGCGACCAGGGACAGCGCCCCGGGGCGCGGCGGGATCTCGGCCAGCGTCTGGGGGTCCACGACCACGAGGTAGTCGAGCTCGACCGTGCGCCCGTCGGCGATCGGCTCCTCGTCGATCCGACGGCGGGCCTCCAGCAGCTCGATCTCCCCGCGGGCCAGCTCGCCCAGCGTGCGCGAGAGCACGAGCCCGGCCCGGCGCTCGTCGTCGTCCAGGTACGCGTTGCGCGAGGACAGCGCGAGCCCGTCCGGCGCCCGCACGATCGGGACCGGGCGTATCTCGACGTCGAGGTTCGTGTCGCGGACCATCCGCTGCACGATCAGCAGCTGCTGGGCGTCCTTCTGCCCGAAGTACGCCCGCAGCGGCCAATCCGTGCGCCCGGAGGCCAGGGTCAGCAGCTTGTTCACGACCGTGACGACGCCGTCGAAGTGCCCGGGGCGCGAAGCGCCGTCCAGCACCGTGCCGAGCCGCCCCGAGCTCACGGTCACCAGCGGGTCCCCGCCCGGGTACATGTCCTCGAGACCGGGGGCGAAGACCAGATCGACGCCCAGCCCGCCGAGCAGCTCCAGGTCGCCGGGCAGATCCGACGGATAGCGCTCGAAGTCCTCGTTCGGGCCGAACTGCAGCGGGTTCACGAAGATCGAGACGATCACCAGATCGTTCTCCTCGCGGGCCCGGCGCACCAGATGCGCGTGGCCCTCGTGCAGCGCGCCCATGGTCGGCACGAAGCCGATGGACAGCTGCGGACCCCGCTGGGCGACCTCCCGTCGCACCGCGGCGCGCAGCTGCCCCGGCTCGCGCAGCACGACGGGGCCCGACGCTCCCGCGGCTGCGCGCTGCGTCGGCGCCTCGGTCGCAGGGCCGCCCTCGAGATCAGCGGGGCTGTGCCCGACGTCCGAGCCGGCAGTGCCGCTGCCGCGATCCTCGCCCCGGCTGCGCCCGAGCGCCTCGAGGACCTGATCGTGCTGGGTCTGGGTGAGCATGCCGCGATCCCGGGCGCGCTCGGCTGTCAGAGCCGCCAGCGCCCTGTAGGCCCGGGCGATGTCCTGCTGACCGGTGCCCAGCGCGTGCTCGACCAGGGTCTGCTCATGCTCGCGGACGGTGCCGGCGTCGCCTCGGGCCACCGGCCCGGTCAGCGCCGACTCCCCCACCGACAGCGCGTTGTCCAGCGCGGCCCGGGCCAGGGGGCCGAGCACCCGCTCGGGCTGCTCGAGGCCCAGCTCCCCCAGCAGCTGCAGGGCCTGGCCGGTGATCGTGGTGAGGTGGTTCGCGCCGTGGGCCAGCGCCGCGTGGTAGATCGGACGGTCGGCCTCGGCGATGACCACGGGCTCGCCGCCCATCTCCATGACCAGCGCCTGCGCGATCGGCAGCACCGCAGCAGGGGCCGTGACGCCGAAGGCGCAGCCGCTCAGTCGCGGCAGGTCCAGACTCAGTCCGGTGAAGGTCATGGACGGGTGGATCGCCAGCCCGATCGCCCCGGCCTGCCGCGCCGGCTCCAGGACCTCCACTCCCCATCGCCCGGCGGTGTGGGCCACGAGCTGCCCGGCCTGCCAGTGCCCGGTCGCGGCCAGCCCGCTCACCAGATCGGCCAGCTGGTCGTCGGGAACGGCCAGCAGCACGAGCTCGGCGCGCTCCACGATCTGCTGCGGGGACAGGATGGGGACCTCGGGCAGCAGCAGCTCGGCGCGCTCCCGAGAGGCCTCCGAGACGGCGGCGACCCCCACGACACCGTGCCCGGCGGCACGCAGAGCGGCCCCCAGCACGGCTCCCACGCGGCCTGCCCCGATGACCCCGACTCCCAGGCGCCCGGGGCGGTTGGCGGCTTCGCTCACGGTCTTCTCCTGCATGCTCTCGGTTCTGCGGCGGTCGGGGCGCACGATCGCTGCGACGCCTCCGACCGGCCCTGCAGCGGTGCCGCTGCGGCGCTCCTGCGCAGCGCCACCACCCTATGACGGTCGATGGCGCTGCGCGGACGCATCAGCGCCCGGCACCCACGAGGGTGTGGGCCTGACGGGCGCGCTGCGACTGCTCGGCCACGAAGCGCTCGGCGGTCTCCCGGTCCATGGCCGTGATCGTGGGGCTGACCGGGCCCTGGATCGAGTGCAGGCTGACCTCGGAGAGGTCCAGCCAGCGCGCCAGCGGCCCCCGCGAGATCTCCATCGACTGGATCTTCCCGTGCGGGACCAGGCAGGCGGTGCGTGAGAGCCTGCCGTCGATCGTGACGACCTCCCGCGCGGTCACCGCGAAGCCCCGACGACGGCGCACGATCCAGGAGATCCGCACTGCTCGGCGCGGCGAGACCGTGAAGCGGGACTCGGGGTCGTTGACCAGATCACCCCTGAGCCCATGGCGCACCGTCTCGAAGGCATCGCGCGATTCGTCGGCACCCAGCGCCTCGGCCAGCATGATCGCCAGGTGCTCGTCGGTGGCCACGGGGATCAGCGTGGTGCGCCCCGAGCCGTTCATCTCCTCGGACGGATCGCCGTAGCCGGCCACGTTGATCGCCACGCGGCTCCATCCCGGTCGACGCCACAGCACGGGGCGGTTCACCATCAGCGCCTGGATCCGGCCGGTGGGCACGGTCTGCGAGACCGTGTTGAGCAGTCCGTAGCGCAGCCGCAGCCCGCTGTCAGTGCGGTAGGCGCTGAAGCCCCAGGTCTTCTCGAGGCGCTGGAACAGCGAGACCACCAGGCCCACCACAGCAGGGATCCAGCCCGCGAAGGCGGCGCCCATGAACTCCGGGACGAAGATCGCCGCCGCGAGCGCGGAGCCCCCCACGAGCACGAGCATCACCATGGACGGGCTCAGCGCCCAGGACAGCAGGACCCGGGACACGGGCACGCGCAGCAGCAGCTGCTCGCCGTCGTCGTCCTGGGCGGCCGCCGGGACGGCCGGCTTTGCCCAGGGCAGCGGGATCTCGGCGCCCTCGGCCTCGGCGGAGTCCTCCGGCTGCGGACGGCTGCGCGAAAGCAGCTGCGAGCGCAGCCGTCGGGCCTGGGCGTGAGTGAGGTAGCGCAGCACGACGGCGGACTCGCCCGCATCGGCGACCTCGAAGCTCAGCTCGGCCAGGCCGAAGATCCGTGCGCCCAGGGGCCGCTGGATGTCGAGGGCCTGGACCCGGTCCAGGCGGGTCTGGCGCTCCTGTCGGGTCAGGGCGCCCTGGCGCAGGCGCACATGCGTCTCAGTGATCTGGTACCTGGTGAACCACCAGGCCACCAGCGAGAACAGGGCCACGATCACCAGCAGGACCACCACGACGGCCAGACCGGCCAGGAGCATCACGACCCACACGACGGTGCCCTCGAGCATCGAGGCCCAACCGGGCAGTCCCTCGGCGGAGTCGTTGAGACCGGGGCCGTCGCCGCGGAAGAAGTCGTCCATCACGTTGGACAGCAGCACGCCCAGGACAGCCAGCACCACGATCCAGCCGCGGATCAGCGGCGAGAGCGGGTGGAGGCGGTGCCAGTCCTCGGCCGAGTCCGGCTGATGTGCCTCTGCGTCTCGGGACGAACCCGTCGGCTCGACCTCCGAGCGCTGCGCCTCCACGGCCTGGGCCGGCGAGTGCTGCGCGCGGGTGTGCTCGGACATCTGCTCGGCCCTCACAGCTCGATCAGGCGGGCTTCGCCCCGCTCGGTGAGCCTCTCGCGCAGTCTCCTGGCCTCCTCGGCGGTGATCCCCGGCAGCTCCGTGTCGGTCTGCGCCGAGGCGGTGTGCAGCGTGATCGACGACAGCCCGAACATCCGCAGGATCGGTCCGCTGCTGACATCCACGTACTGCATGCGGCCGTAGGGCACCACGACCAGCGTGCGAATGAGCAGGCCCTTGCGGACCAGGAAGTCGTCCGGGTCCTCGCGGTAGCCGTAGGCGCGCACGCGCCGCGGGGTGAGCAGCAGCTGCACGAAACACAGCACGACGGCCGCCAGGGGCCACGGCAGCACGGCCCACCAGGGGGCCTCGGCCCACACGCCCACGAGCTTGAGCACGAGCGGCCAGCCCACCGCCGCCACGAGGATCAGATAGCCGATCAGCTCGGAGACCACGCGCACCCGGATGTACCGGGGGTCCAGCCCCTTCCAGCCCCCGTCCTGCGGTCCGGGGGCCGGGAGGGTGGCGGGATCCTCGCCGCGCAGTCGCGGCGCGCTGCCGGGGTCATGGCTCATGGTCGCGGTTCTCCTGGTCGGGGTCGCTGCCTGGTGCGGCTCGGGGTATGAGCGCACTCGAAGCGAAGGTCAGGCCACACCGTAGGAGCTGGCTGCCGCCTGACGCATCATCCGCGCGAAGGATCCTGCGCGCGGCCTTCAGTCCCTCCCGCGAGCGAGCCCGCCCTCCTCAGCCGTGCGGCCCGGACCGCGCTCGGTCGCGCCGTCGGCCTCCGCCTCCGGGTCCTCCGGCGGGATGCGGCAGAAGCGCTCGACGGTCCACCCGATCACGGCCAGCGCCGCGCCCACGCCCACCTGGAACAGGCAGCGCCACAGCGGCCCCTGCTCGGTGCGCAGGGAGATCAGTGCGGCCTGATCCACCGCGAGCATGGCGTGCCAGCCCAGGCACAGGGCGCCCAGCACGGCCACCGCCTGCGCCAGCGCCGCGACCACGGTCCCCCAGGTGCGATCCATGCGGACCTCGCGGTCGCCGTCGCGCAGCCGTCGCACCCGCAGACCGGCGATCAGCAGGATCGCCGCGAAGACCAGCAGCGCGATCCCGGAGGCCACGGGCAGGGCGAGCAGCGGGCCGTGCACAGCGCCGGAGATCATCTGGGCGATCCAGCCGGCCATGAAGGCGGCGGCCGCGAGCACCGCGAGCAGCCGCACCGTCAGCCCCTTCACCATGGTCCTGCCTCCGTCTTCGTCCTGGCCGCCGCCGGCCCAGCCGTGCGTGCGCCCCGTGCGGCGTCATCTCGGTCGTGTGCAGACTCAGTCCTGCGCGGTCTCATCCTCGCCCGGAGCCTCTTCCAGGCGGAAGGTCTGCGCGCGGATGCCCTGGGCGTCCTGGGCCTGTCCCGCCAGCTCGGCGACGCTGCGCCCGGCGAGCTCGGCCTGGGGCTCGAGCAGCGCCCAGGGGAAGAGCACGAAGGCCCGCTCATGCGCCCGCGGATGCGGGATGCTCAGCTCGGGGTCATCCAGCACCACGCCGTCGTAGTCGATGATGTCCAGGTCCAGGGTGCGCGGGCCCCACCGCTGCACGCGCACGCGGTCGTGCTCGGACTCGATGCGCTGGCACAGCGCCAGCAGCTCCCGGGGAGAGAGCTCCGTGCTCAGGCGCAGCACGCCGTTGAGGAACTGCGACTGACCGGGCGGACCGCCCACCGGATCGGTGATCGCGATCGGGGAGACGGCCTCCACGACCACCCCCGGCTCGGCGCGCAGGCTCTCGACCGCCGAGCGCAGCAGCTGCCCGCGGTCCCCCAGGTTGGAGCCCAGGGCGATCAGCGCCCGCGGCATCAGGACCGCTCCCTCAGCACCGTCACGGCCACGTCCCGGAAGTCCACCGCGATGGGCGCCTGCGGCTTGTGCACCGTGACCTCGACGGCCTCCAGCAGCGCCTGCTCGCCCAGCAGCCGGGCCGCGATCCGCTCGGCCAGCGCCTCGATGAGATCCACCGGCGGGCCGACGATCTCCTGGTGGACGGCCTCTGCGACCTCGCCGTAGTGCACCGTGCGACTGAGCTCGTCCGAGCTGCCCGCAGGGCGCAGATCCAGATGCAGCACCAGGTCGACCGAGAACTCCTGGCCGTCGCGGCGCTCGTGGTCGAAGACCCCGTGATGACCCACCGCGGTGAGCCCGCTCAGCGCGATCCGATCTGCGCTCACGCGATCCCCTCCTTGCCGACCGGGCGGTTCCATGCCCCGGCCACCGCGACGGCATCGACGCTCGAGGCGACGTCGTGCACGCGCACGCCCCACGCGCCGCGATCGGCCGACAGCGCGGAGATGGCCGCGGTGGCGACGTCGCGCTGATCCGCCGGGCGCGGCGCAGTGCCGTCGCCGAGCAGATTGCCGATGAAGCGCTTGCGCGAAGCCGCCACCAGGATCGGGTAGCCGGTGTCCACGAACCGCGGCAGGGCCTCCAGCAGCTGCCAGTCCTGGCGCCCGCCCTTGGCGAAGCCGAGCCCCGGATCGAGCACGAGCTTCGAGGGATCCAGCCCGGCGTCGAGGAAGCGCTGGGCGACCTCCTCGATCTCGCGCAGGACGTCTCCCACGAGGTCGTCGTAGACGGCCAGGGAGTCCATGGTCCCGGGGGTCCCGCGGGAGTGCATGCAGATGTAGGGGGCCTGCCGCTCGGCGACCAGCGGGATCATGGCCTCGCGCACGGCCACACCGGAGACGTCGTTGACGCAGTGCGCCCCGGCGTCCAGTGCGGCCTCGGCGGTCGAAGGGTTGAAGGTGTCCACGGAGAGCACGATCCCCGCATCCGAGAGCTCCCGGATCACCGGCAGGATGCGGCGACGCTCCTCCTGCGGGTCCACGCGCTGGGATCCGGGCCGAGTGGACTCGCCGCCCACATCGATGAGATCCGCACCCTGGGAGGCCAGCAGCCGGCCGTGGGCGATCGCGGCCTGGTGCGAGTCATGCCGGCCACCGTCGGAGAAGGAGTCCGGGGTGACGTTGAGGATGCCCATCACGAGCGTGCGTCCGGTGGGCAGCCCCGCCCAGTCCCCCCAGCCCAGCTCGCCGCGGACGGCTCCGGGCTGGGCGGCGGTCTGTGCAGATGTGGGCGTCGTGGTCATCTCAGCCTCCCAGGATCAGGCTCATGGCTTCTGCACGGGTGGCGGGCTCGCGCAGCTGGCCGCGCACCGCCGAGGTCACGGTGGAGGCGCCGGGCTTGCGCACCCCTCGCATGGACATGCACAGGTGCTCGCACTGCACCACGACGATCGCACCTGCTGCCTGCAGCTCGTGCATCAGGGCGTCGGCGATCTGGGTGGTCAGCCGCTCCTGGACCTGCGGTCGACGGGCGTAGACCTCCACGAGCCGGGCGATCTTGGACAGCCCCGTGACCCGACCCGAGGGCCCCGGGATGTAGCCCACGTGGGCGCTGCCGTGGAAGGGCACCAGGTGATGCTCGCAGGTCGAGTAGAACGAGATGTCCTTGACCAGCACCAGCTCGGAGTGACCGATGGCGAACGAGGCGCTGAGCACCTCCGACGGGTCCTGGGCGAGCCCGGAGAACATCTCCGCATAGGCGCGAGCCACCCGATCCGGGGTCTCGAGCAGGCCCTCGCGGTCGGGGTCCTCGCCGATCGCCGCCAGGATCTCCCGGACCGCCGCCCGGATGCGCGGCTGATCGACCGGGGCGAGGTCGCCGGGCCCGCCGCCGACCGCCAGGTGGTCCTGGTTCTCCATCGCTCAGCCACGCTCCCGGTCGTCGGGGGCGTCCTCGCCCCAGGGGGCGTCCTCCGCCCCGGCGGCGTGCGAGCCGTCGCGACGGGCGCGGTCTGCCCGGGAGCCGTCGTGCGTCGCGGACGCATCGGTCGAGTCCCTGTCCGATGCGTCGTGGCGCTGCCCGGCCTCGCGCTGCTCGGGGTCCTCGCCCTCGCCGGGCATGGCCTCGAAGCGCTCGCGCTCCTGCGGGGAAGCCTCGGCCAGCTCCTCCTTCTCGCGGGAGGTGGTCACCGGGGGCAGCTCCGACTGCGGGCGGCCCTCGGCCGAGATCCACTGCTCGCGCTCGGGCTGGCGGACCAGGTCGGCGAAGATCTCGGCGATCTCGGCCTCGTTGAGGGTCTCGCGCTCAAGCAGCTCCAGGGCCAGGCGATCCAGGATCTCGCGGTTGTCCACCAGGATCCGGTGTGCCTCGTTCTGGGCGTTCTCGAGCAGCTCGCGGACCTCGGCGTCGACGATCGCCGCCGTGGCCTCCGAGTAGCCTCGCTCCTCCGAGCCGCCGCGGCCCATGAACGGCTGACTGTCGTCGCCGCCGAGCTTCATGGAGCCCACGCGCGAGCTCATGCCGTACTGCGTGACCATCTTGCGGGCGGTGTCCGTGGCCTTCTGGATGTCGTTGGCCGCACCCGAGGACGGGTCCTTGAACACGACCTCCTCCGCGGCGCGCCCGCCCATGGCGTAGGCCATCTGATCGAGCAGCTCGTGTCGGGTGGTCGAGTACTTGTCGTCCGCCGGCATGACCATGGTGTAGCCCAGCGCCCGGCCGCGCGGCAGGATCGTGATCTTGGTGACCGGATCGGTGTTGCGCAGTGCCGCGGCCACCAGGGCGTGGCCGCCCTCGTGATAGGCGGTGACCTTGCGCTCGTGCTCCTTCATGAGCCTCGAGTGCTTCTGCGGTCCCGCGATCACACGGTCGATGGCCTCGTCGACCGCGCGGTCGTCGATCAGCTGGGCGTGCGAGCGGGCGGTGAGCAGCGCGGCCTCGTTCATGACGTTGGCCAGCTCCGCGCCCGTGAAGCCGGGGGTGCGCTTGGCCACCGAGCGCAGGTCCACCGACTCGTGCAGCGGCTTGTCCTCCGAGTGCACGCGCAGGATCTGCTCGCGGCCCTTCATGTCCGGGGCATCCACGCCGATCTGGCGATCGAAGCGGCCCGGGCGCAGCAGCGCCGGATCCAGGACGTCCGGGCGGTTGGTCGCGGCGATCAGGATGACGTTGGTGTCGGCCTCGAAGCCGTCCATCTCCACGAGCAGCTGGTTCAGGGTCTGCTCGCGCTCGTCGTTGCCGCCGCCCATGCCGGCACCGCGCTGACGGCCCACGGCGTCGATCTCGTCCACGAAGATGATCGCCGGGGCCGACTCCTTGGCGGTCTGGAAGAGATCGCGCACGCGGGAGGCGCCCACACCCACGAACATCTCCACGAAGTCCGAGCCGGAGATCGAGAAGAACGGGACGCTGGCCTCTCCGGCCACGGCCTTGGCCAGCAGGGTCTTGCCAGTTCCGGGAGGCCCGTAGAGCAGCACGCCCTTGGGGACCTTGGCGCCCAGGGACGTGTAGCGGTCGCGTTCGACCAGAAACTGCTTGATCTCGTCGAGTTCCTGCACGGCCTCATCCGCACCGGCCACGTCCTTGAACGTGACCTGCGGGTTGTCCATGTCGAATTTCTTGGCCTTGGAGCGGCCGAACTTCATGACCTGGGAGCCACCGCCCTGCATGCGGGAGAAGATGAACCAGAAGATCGCCAGGATGATCAGGAACGGCAGCATGAACTGCAGCAGCGACAGGAACCAGTTGGTCTGCACCGGCTGATCGGTGTAGCCCTCGAGACCGGCGTCATCGATGGCCTGGACCACCTGCTCGCCGCGCGGCTCGACGTAGAAGAACTCCACATTGCGCCCGTAGTCGCGCCCGTCCGCAGAGTAGTCCTCCGCCAGGGTCAGCTCGACCTTCTGGTCGCCGTCGTAGATCTTGGCCTCGGTGGCCTTGTCGTCCTGCAGCAGCTGCAGCCCCACATTGGTGTCCACTCGGCTGCCTCCGCCGGAGGTCAGGGTGGACAGGACCGGGATCAGGACGAGCAGAGCGAGCAGAACCCAGATGAAGGGTCCCCTCAGGAAGCTCTTCTTCTTCTTCGCAGTGGCCAAGGCCGTGGGTCCTCTCTTCGCATTTCCCGTCCGCGATGCGTCGCGAGGCCGCCGGGCATGCCGGAGCCTGATGTGCAAGGGTATCGCCCGGTCCGCTCAGCGCCGTGCTGCGGACCGGGCGTTCACCCGTCGGCGGACAGCCTCAGGAGTAGACGTCCGGGGAGAGCACCGCGATGCAGTCCAGGTTGCGGTACTTCTCGTTCCAGTCCAGGCCGTAGCCGACCACGAACTCGTTGGGGATGTCCCACCCGACGTAGCGGACGTCGATCTCGACCTTGGCGGCCTCCGGCTTGCGCAGCAGGGTGCAGATTTCGACCGAGGCGGCGCCCCTTGACTTGAGGTTGGCCAGCAGCCACGACAGGGTCAGCCCGGAGTCGATGACGTCCTCGACGATCAGCACGTGGCGATCGGTGAGATCGGTGTCGAGATCCTTGAGGATCCGCACCACGCCCGAGGACTTGGTCCCGGAGCCGTAGGACGACACGGCCATCCAGTCCATGGGGTACTGCCCGGCCAGCGCCCGGGACAGGTCCGCCATGATCATCACGGCGCCCTTGAGGACGCCCACGAGCAGGACGTCGCTGTCGCCGTAGTCGGCATCGATCTGCGCGGCCAGCTCGGCCACCCGCTGATCGATCTCCTCCTTGGTGTGCAGGACCTCTGCGAGGTCCCCCTGCGCATGCTCGGACTTCACGGCTCTCCTTGTCCGCTTCCGTACCGCCGTGGGGGTGCGCGGCGACACGCCTGTGGCCTGGCCGTCATGCGGTGAGGACCGGTGGGGACACCCGCACAGCCTGCGGCTGCGTGCCGCTCAGCGCGTCTGGAGGACCAGCTCGAGCGTCCCTGCTCGGCCGCCGCCGCAGCGGGGTCGGCGCCTGTACGCGGCCACCCTACCCGCCATCTGCACGGGCCCGGCCTCCCCGTGCCCCGAGGCGAGCTCGTGCAGGGCGGCGAGCCGCTCGTGCGTGGGGTGCTCCCCTCCGGCGCGCACGCAGGCCCGCGCCAGCGCGCGACGCACCAGCGGCTGCGGCTCGGACTGCAGCACCTCGAGGGACAGCACGACGGCCGCCCCGCCGTCGGATGCCCGGCTGCGCTGCTGCGCCTCCACCCGCCCATGGTCCGGACCTGGGTCCGCGACGACGGCGCGCTCGAGCACCTGCGCCGACAGCGTCTCGAGCAGCTCGGCGTCCGGTCCGACGATCGCGGCGGTGCGGGCCAGGGCCTCGGCCACCCCGGGACCCAGCTGGCGCTCGAGCTCGGGAAGCACCGCGGCCCGGACGCGGGCACGCAGCATCGACTGGTCGCTGTTGGCGGGGTCGTGCCAGGGCTCGAGCTGCTCGGCGGCGCAGATCGCCTCCGTCTGGCTGCGGCGCAGCTCCAGCAGCGGCCGCAGGACGGGGACGGGGCCGTCGCTGCGCACGCGGGGCATGCCGGACAGCGAGCGCGTCCCCGAGCCGCGGGCCAGTCCGAGCAGCACCGACTCGGCCTGGTCGTCGAGGGTGTGCCCCAGCAGGATCGCGCGGGCGCTGTGGGCGGCGGCGAGCTCGTGCAGGGCGGTGTAGCGGGCCGCACGCGCGGCGGCCTCGGGGCCCTCGCCGCGGTCGCAGACGTCGACTGCGCGGATCTCGACGGGATCGAGGCCCAGCTGCCGGGCCTGCTCGGCGGCGCGCTGGGCCACCCGCGCCGAGCCTTCCTGCATGCGGTGGTCGATCACCGCGGCCCCCACGCGCAGACGTCCCTTCCGGGCCCAGTGCGCGGCAGCGGCGGACAGCGCCAGAGAGTCGGGTCCGCCGGACAGGCCCACGAGCACCAGCCCGGGGTCCACCGCGTGAGCGGGCGTCGACGAGGCAGCTCGAGCCGGCGCATGCGCTCCGGCCTCGGACGGGAAGGCGTGCTCGAGGGTGCTCAGCACGGCCCTGCGCGCCTGGGCGACGTCCTGCGAAAGTCGGCCGCGCCGGCCCCTCTGGGTCAGCTCAGCCCCGTCGCCGACTCGTGGTGACGGGCCTCCCGCAGGGCGAGTTCGAGCACCTTGGACAGCGTGGGCGTGGACTCACCGAGGGCGGCCAGCGCCGATTCGAGCTCGGAGCGCGGGACCACCGAGGCCAGCGCGGACACGGCGTTGGACTCGCCGTGGATCCCGGACTGGATCTGGGTGGTGGTCAGCACCGGCTGCGACTTCTCGACCTGGCTGAGCACCTCCTCGATCTCCGAGGTGCCGGCACGCTGCTCGAGCATCACCAGGCGCTCGTAGACCGCCGGGTTGCCGATCTTGATGCGGCGGCCGGAGTTCAGCTGCGAGAGCATGGGCGCAGACAGCCCCAGGACCTCTGCGAGGCGGCGCTGGGTGATGCCGTAGGCGCCGACGACCGCCCCGAACCGCTCGGAGAGCGGCTGGCCGTACAGCTTGATCTGCTGATCGATGTTCTCGGTGCTCACTTTTGCAATTGTGTCACAGTCAGGTCACGAACCGCACGCGAACGCACTCAGAAGGCCATCCGCTCGACCCACTCCTGCGGATGGCGGATCTCCCTGGCCGAGGGCAGGTTCTGCGGGCCGAGCCAGACCTGGTTGAAGGCCTCGCGGCCCACGGCCTCCACGACCTCCGTCACGAAGCGCTGGCCCTGCACGTACTGCGCCGCCTTGGCCTCCAGCCCCAGCAGCCGGCGCACGGCCCGATCCAGCGGCCCGCGCAGGTCGGCCCGGCGCTCGAAGCGCCGGCGGATGGTCTTCACCGACGAGACGATCGAGGAGTCCACCCCGTCCATGACCCAGTTGGCGTGGCCCTCGAGCAGGCTCATGACCGCGGTGGTCCGCTCGAGCATCTCCCGTTCACGCTCATCCAGAGCGGCGCCGAGCGGGCCGAGCAGCGAGTCCTGCTCCCGCGGCTCCTGAGCCCTGCCCCGGCGCATGCGCTTCACGGCGGCACCGGCCGAGGACCCGACGGCCGACAGCCTGCGCCCGAACCCGTCGGCATCCCCGGACAGCGAGACCGTCAGCTCGCGCATGTCCCGGATCAACTGCTCGCGAAGCCACGGAGCGGCCGCGAATTGGACCCGGTGGGTCTGCTCGTGCAGGCACACCCACAGCCGGAAGTCGTGGGGCTCCACGTTCAGCTCCCGCTCGATCTGCAGCACGTTGGGAGCCACGACCATGAGCCGCCCGCCCGGGAACCGCTCGGCGGCCTCCGGGGAGACCAGCCCGGCGTAGGGGTCGTACTGGCCCAGGACCTTGGTGGACAGATACGCCATCAGCCCGCCGGCCTCGGCCGCGGCCGCACGGCCGGCGAAGCTCCGTACCAACTCGGCGTTCATGCCGCGGTCCAGCCGATCGGCCCGGGCCCGCCGCAGCTCGACCAGCGCCGGTTCGAGCAGCAGCTCGAAGGTCGCCGTGTTCGCCCGGGACCAGCCGGCGCGGTCCACGACGACCACGGGGGCGTCGTGGAGCCCGCGCGCAGCCGCCAGCCCGGAGATGGCGTGGACGTGCTCGACCGAGGCCTCGGCGTGCCCGCGGATCGAGGCCACCGCGGTCCGCAGCTGCTCGGGCTCCGGGGTGGGCCCCGGAGGGGCGGTGCGCGCCGCGATCCGGGCCGCGCTCGGCCAGTGGATCAGCCCGGAGCGCTCGACGGGCGAGGTGCTGGCGGAGGTGCTCATGCGCCCATGGGAACACACGGCGGCGACAGCCCACGCGATGCTGGGGCGGCCCGTGGCGGCTCGCCCCGAACGATCCCCGCAGTCGTCGCTGCGCTCAGGCCCCGTCGGCGGCCACGAGCGCGTACAGCCGATCGGCGGCATCGCGGGCGGCGCCGGTGTCCTCCACGTCGTCGAAGACCACGACCACCACGACCGGGCGGCCATCGGGACGGATCGTCTGCCCGGACAGGGCGGTGACCACGTTCAGCGTGCCGGTCTTGGCCCGGGTCACGGAGCGGGCAGCGGCCTCGTCGGGGTCGTCGAAGCGCTCGGCGAGCGTGCCGGAGACGCCGCCGACCGGGAAGGTCCCGGCCATCGGGGCGAAGCGGCCCGTCTCATCGGCCGCGGCGATCCGCAGCAGTCCGCCCAGGACCTCGGCGCTGACCCTGTTGTCCATGGTCATCCCCGAGGCATCGACCACGCTCAGCCCCTCGACCGCCTCCTGCCCCAGCGCCTCCCGCGCGCTCTCGCGAAGGGTCTGCTGGAGACCCTCGACGCTGCCGTCGTGCCCGGCCGAGACCGCGGCGACCCGCCCCAGGGTCTCGGCCAGGCGGTTGTCCGACTCGCGCATCATCACCCCGGCCTGCTCCTGCACGGGAGCCGATTCCACCCGGGCCAGCTCCGTGACGCCCTCCTGCTGATCGGCCGGCAGCATCGGATCTGCACCGGTGTCGAGCTCTCCGGCGGATTCGACCTCCACGTCCCGGCCCGTGCGCTCGCCGAGCTGGGCGGCCAGCTTCTCCTCGAAGGCCTCGGAGACCGAGGCGACGGGATCGGCGTCGTAGCCCCCTCCCCTGCCGGGCACCCGATGCGAGTCGAAGGCCAGCGGCGCGATCGCCCCGATCTGCCCGGAGGCGATGTCGCCGGCCTGCCAGGCCGGATTCAGCTCGGGCCCCGAGAAGAGGCTCGTATCCACGGCCACGCGCACCGGCTGCTGCGGATCGACATCCTCGACCATGGCCTCAGCGGTCGAGACCGCCAGGTCCTCGATCCCGGCCCGGCCCATGACAGCCCCAGGGTCGCCCTCCCCCGGGCTCAGGAGAGTGTCGCCGCCGGCTACGAGGACCACGTCATTGGAGGTCTCGCCGGCCACCGCGGCGGTGGCCAGGCGCTGGTCCGGTCCGGTGCTGCTGAGCAGGGCGAACAGGGTCAGGATCTTCTGGTTCGACGCCGGGACGAGGTCCTCGCCCTGGCCCTGAGCGAACAGGACCTCCTCCGAGGCCGGATCGATCACCATCACCCCGGAGGCCCCGGCGGTCGAGTCCTCGATCGCGGCGCGGATGCCGTCTCGGGTCTCGTCGTCGAGCGCGCCGCCGGCCCGGTCCTGCTCGGGCGAGGCGACCTCGGGGATCCTGCCCTCCTGGGCCCCGGCGAAGGCCCCGGGGACCGAGATGATCAGCGAGGCCGCGATCGCGAGCACCACGAGCACGGCGATCACCGTCACGAAGGGGCTGCGTCGAGTGCGCGGGGCGTCGTCCGAGTCCTCGGAGAGGTCGGGGAAGCGGGGATCATGCTCGGAGCTCACGCCCCCATTGTGCCGTTGCCGCCCGCCCCGCCGCAGGCGACCTGCGTGGCGGGCCCGGCGGCGGCTACCCTGAGAGGCGAACGAGTCACAGAGAGCCGACGGAGCCGGAGGAGCAGCCATGGAGCTGGACGTCACCATCGAGATCCCCAAGGGATCCCGCGTCAAGTACGAGATCGACCACGAGACGGGGCGCATCCGCCTGGACCGCGTGCTGTTCACCTCGATGGGCTACCCGTCCCACTACGGCTACTTCGAGGACACCCTGGGCGAGGACGGCGATCCGCTGGATGCCATGGTGCTGCTCGATGTCGACATCATGCCGGGCGTCATCGTCGAGGCCCGTCCCGTGGCCGTGTTCAACATGACCGACGAGGCCGGCGGCGACGCCAAGATCCTGTGCGTGTCCACGGACAAGCGCTACGACCACATCCAGGGCCTGGACGACATCATGGATTTCAAGCAGAAGGAGATCCAGCACTTCTTCGAGCGCTACAAGGATCTCGAGCCCAACAAGTGGGTCAAGGGCGAGGGCTGGTCCGGCAAGGACGAGGCCGAGCGCCTGGTCCGCGAGGCGCAGGAGCGCTTCGAGACCTCGCACTACGACTCCGCCGCCGAGGCCGAGCAGAACTGAGCCCATTCGCGCCCAGCGCACAGGCCCCGCCACCCCGCGCGCCGGGGGGGGGGGCCTGTCTCA
>NZ_JALXVH010000058.1 GCF_025149945.1 Kocuria sp. p3-SID1428
GAACCCCCCCCTACAGGACGACACCCAGCCGGGCCTCGATGGCCTGGCGGGCCAGCTGGTCGCCGCTGCCGCGCTGACCTCCGACCAGCACGCCCTCGGCCCAGACATCGATCGCCTCGATCGCCCGGGGCGAGTCCAGGTCATCGGTCAGTGCAGCGCGCACGGATTCCAGGGTCTGAGTGAAGGAGCCCTCCACGCCGACGTCGGCGGCCATGCGCCAGCGCGTGAGCCGAGCCTGGGCGCGGGTGAGGACGCCCTCGCTCCAGGACCAGTCCTCGCGGTAGTGCTGGCCCAGGATCGCCAGGCGGACAGCGGCCGGCTCCACGCCGCGCGCCCGGAGCCGCGAGACGAGCTCGAGGTTGCCCAGCGATTTGGACATCTTCTGCCCGTCGAGCCCGACCATCCCGGTGTGCACGAAGTTGCGGGCCATGGGGCGGCCCGACAGCGCCCAGCTGTGGCCCGCGCCCATCTCGTGATGCGGGAAGACCAGATCCGAGCCGCCGCCCTGGACCGTGAACGGGGCGGGCAGCAGCTTCAGGGAGATCAGCGAGCACTCGATGTGCCAGCCCGGGCGCCCCTGGCCCAGCTCACCGCCGTCCCAGGACGGCTCCCCCTCGCGGTGCACGCGCCACAGCAGCGGGTCGAAGATGTCGCGCTTTCCGGGCCGCTCAGGGTCCCCGCCGCGCTCGCCGAAGACCCCGAGCATCTCCTCGCGGGTGAGTCCAGAGATCTGCCCGAGGCTCCAGGGACCGGGTGCGCCGGTCGCATCGCCCTGGCCGGCAGGCTCCAGCACCGGCAGGACGCTGTCGCCGGCCTCGGCGACCGCGCGGACGTCGAAGTAGACGTCGCCGTCGGGCTCTCCGTTCGAGCCCTGGACCCGGTAGGCCAGCCCCTGGGCCAGCAGGCCCTCCACGGCCGGGACGATCCACTCGAGGGTCTCGGTGGCGCCCACGTAGTGCTGCGGCGGGATCACGTTCAGAGCATTCATGTCCTCGCGGAACAGGCCCGTCTGCTCGCGGGCCAGATCGCGCCAGTCCACGCCGTCTCGGTCGGCGCGCTCCAGCAGGGGGTCGTCCACGTCGGTGACGTTCTGGACGTAGTCCACCGGCATCCCGGCATCCAGCCAGGCCCGGTGCAGCAGGTCGAAGGCCACATAGGTGCTGGCGTGACCCAGATGGGTGGCGTCGTACGGGGTGACGCCGCAAACGTACAGCGAGGCCCGCTCCTGCTGCGGCAGCTGCTCGATCTGCCGGGTCCGGGAGTCGAAGACCGCGGGCGGGGCGGCCTGACCGGGGAGCTCGGGAACGGGACGTGCGGACCAGGACTGCATTGTCACCTCTGTGGACGGTCGTGCTGAGGATAGGGCGGACGATGCTGCCCGCGCGGGCAGATCGTGCGTGCGGCTGAGCACAGTCTCCCACGGGGCGAGGACGACGACGGACCCCGCCCGTCGCGGCCGCCTCTACGGGCAGCGGGATCGGTTCGACGGGGTCCGCGACAGGGTCGTGGTGCGGCGGATCAGCCCGCGGCGGACAGCTCCGGCACTGCGGAGATCACGCCGGTGCCCAGCAGGACGAACAGCACGATGCCCAGGATGATCCGGTACCACACGAACAGCGAGTAGGAGCGGTTCGAGATGTAGTGCATGAACCAGCCGATGATCACGTAGCCCACCACGAACGCGACGATCGTGGCCAGGGCGGTCTGGCCCATCGAATACGGCTGCGGCGACGGATCGACGATCTCCGAGGCGAGCTTGTACAGCCCCGAGGCGAACACGGCCGGGATGGCCAGCAGGAAGGCGTAGCGCGCGGCGGCCTCGCGCTTGTAGCCCATGAGCAGACCGGCGGTGATCGTGCCGCCGGAGCGCGAGACGCCCGGGATCAGGGCCATGGCCTGCGCGAAGCCGTAGAGCACGCCGTGCTTGACGTTGAGGTCCTCGAGCTCGCGGACCTGCTTGCCGATGTGATCGGCGATGCCCAGGATCACGCCGAAGAGGATCAGCATGGTGGCTGTGATCCACAGGCTGCGCAGCGTGGTGTCGATCTGCTCCTCGAACAGCAGCCCCAGGATGCCAATGGGCAGCGAGCCGACGATGATCAGCCAGCCCATGCGGGCATCCGGATCGGAGCGATCCACCTTGCCCGCCAGCGACAGCGCCCAGTGCTTGATGATCCGCACGATGTCGCGCCAGAAGTAGATGATCACGGCCGACTCGGTGCCCAGCTGCGTGATCGCCGTGAAGGCGGCGCCGGGGTCCGCCGAGCCGGGGAGGAACTCCCCCACGATGCGCAGGTGGGCGGACGAGGACACGGGGAGGAACTCCGTCAGGCCCTGGACCAGGCCGAGGATGATCGATTCAAGCCAATTCACGCCGTTCACCCTATGGCACCGTCCTGGCACCGGGCCCGAGAGACGCCGTGCGATTCCCGGCACACATGGGCCGACAACGCTTCGACGACGAAGCGGCCCCCGGTGATCGAGATCACCGGGGGCCGCAGATGCCGGGAGTCATCCGGCGGCGGGATCAGGCTCCGCGCTCGTCCTCATCCTCGTCGTCCGAGTCGTCGTCGAAGTCCTCGAGGTCGTCGTCCTCGTCCTCATCATCGTCGTCGTCGAAGTCATCGTCGTCCTCGTCGTCGGCGAAGACAGTGAGGGGCGTGACCTCGTCGTAGTTCTCGTAGAGGGCCTCCTCGTAAGCGTCGAAGGCATCGGCGATCGCCACGTACGCGGAGTCGACCGAGGGGTCGTCCTCCCCGCGACGATTGGACAGGGCGGCCAGATGCTCTTCGAGAGCGGAGACGAGGGACTGGAGTGCGACGCGCGGATCGTTGCTCATGGACTCGACGTTACCGCCCCGAGGGGCAGAATGGGAGCGATGAGAGAGCAAGTCATCCAGAGTTCCCCTCGCGGCCCCGAGCTGGACGAGCCGTTCCTGGACCCGCGCTTCGAGTACCTGCTGCTGACCGTGGGCCCCGGTGAGCGCCTCTCCGACGCCCGCGCACGGGTCAGCGAGCACGCCGAGTACGGCAAGTGGGAGCTGCACCGGGTCGTGCACCTCTACGGCGGCGTCCGCAAGCACTGGCTGCGCCGCCGGGTGATGCGCGTCGAGCGCACCCTCTGAGAGCAGTCAGCCAGCGCGTCGACGACACAGCATCAGCCCCATTCCCACCCCATCTCCATCGAGTGGCCGATTCGCCGCCGTCTCAGCCATGGACCGGTGACAACTCACTCGGCCGCTCGATGGCTGGACGGGCCGGATTCGGCCGCTCGAGGGAGCGGCTCAGTAGCCGGTGAGCAGGGTGTGCAGGACGTCGGCGCCGAACTCGAGCGAATCGATCGGCACGCGCTCGTCGACCCCGTGGAACATGGCCGGGAAGTCGAGCTCCTCGGGCAGGCGCAGCGGCACGAAGCCGTAGCCGGTGATCCCCAGCGGATCCAGCGCCTTGTTGTCCGTGCCGGCCGAGAGCATGTAGGGCAGGACGACGGCCTCGGGGTCGTGCTGCTTGAGCGAGGCCACCATGGCATCGACCACGTTGCCGGAGAACGGGACCTCGAGCCCGATGTCGTCGGACTCGAACTCGAAGCGGATGCCCTCCCCCGCCAGCTCGCGCAGCTTCTCCAGCACGATCTCGCGCTGCTCCGGCAGGAAGCGGACGTCGAGCCCGGCCTCTGCGGTGCCGGGGATGACGTTGACCTTGTAGCCGGAGCTGAGCATGGAGGGGTTGGTGGTGTTCTGCAGGGTGGCGCCCACGAACCGGGCCACCGAGCCGAGCTCGTCGAGCATCCGCTGGGGATTCTGCGGATCGAACTCCACACCGGTCAGCTCCGTCACCGAGTCCAGGAACTGCCGCGTGGTCTTGGTCAGCTCGATCGGCCACTGGTACTCGCCGATGTTCGCCATGGCCCGGGACAGCCGCGTGACGGGGTTGTCGTTGTTGACCTGGGAGCCGTGCCCGGCGGTGCCGTCGGCGAACAAGCGCATCCACATGAGCCCCTTCTCCGCGGTCTGCAGCAGGTAGGCGCGCTGCCCGCCGATGTTCGCCGAGTAGCCCCCGACCTCCGAGATCGCATCCGTCACGCCCTCGAAGAGCTCCGGATGGTTGCGCACGACCCACTTGGAGCCGTACTCCATCCCCGCCTCCTCATCGGCGAAGAAGCCCAGCACGATGTCCCGCTTGGGCTTCTGCCCCGTGCGCACCAAGTGCCGCACGACCGAGAGGATCATGGCGTCCATGTCCTTCATGTCCACCGCACCGCGGCCCCAGATCATGCCGTCGCGGATCTCGGCGGCGAAGGGGTCCACGCTCCAGTCCTCGGCGACGGCGGGCACCACATCCAGGTGGCCGTGCACCAGCAGCGCGTCGGCCGACGGATCCGCGCCCTCCAGGCGCGCGAAGACGCTCGTGCGCCCCGGCGCGGACTCGACCATGGTGGCCGGCAGGCCGACCTCCTCGAGCAGACCGGCCACGTACTCGGCGGCGCGACGCTCCCCCTTGGACTCGCCGCGTCCGTAGTTGGAGGTGTCGATCCGGATCAGGTTCCGGCAGATCTCGACGGCCTCGTCGTGCGCCGTGCCTGCCGAACCGGCGGGCGTGGTCGAGGGGTTCGGGGTGTTCACAGAGAGCTCCTGAGGGGTTCGAGGGACGTGAGGGACCTGAGGCCATCGTCCGCCCGGGCCGGATGGGGTGTCCAGCCCGGGCGCTGACCGATCCGGCTCGGCTCAGACCACCGGCGGCAGCGGCGAGGACGAGATCTGCTTGGTGCGCTCGGCGCTCAGCTGCTCGAGCAGCTGCTCGGCGGCGTCGTCGTGCGTGGCGAAGGGGTCCCGCAGGGTCACGACGCGCTGGGCCGGGCCGTTGACCTTCATGTTGACCCAGTCGGCGGTGAAGTGGACGCCGGCCTCCATGCCCGCCTGCACGAGCGCCCCTCGCAGGGCGGCGCGCGTGGCCGGGGGCTGGTCGACGGCCGCGACCGCCTCGGAGCCGTCGGTGCCCGGGAGCCGGGCCGCCATGCCGCGCTCCTCGAGCATGCGGAACAGGCCGCGGCCGGGGGCGATGTCGTGGTAGGTCAGATCCAGCTGAGCGGCCCGCGGGTGGCTGTAGTCCGCGCCGGCGCGCTCGACCCACGAGTCGATGAGCTTCTTCTTGATGGCCCAGTCGATCTCGGTGTCGATGCTCGAGTGATCCCCGCTCTCGACGGCCTCCAGGGACCGCGCCCACAGATCCAGCAGCCAGTCCACGCGGTCGTGGTGCGCGCCGTTGGCCTGCACGAAGCGGGAGACCTCCTCCCAGTACTCGCGCTGCAGATCCAGCGCCGAGCGGGTGCCGCCGTCGCGCATGGCCACCTGGAAGGTGCCGGTCAGATCGTGCGAGATCTGGCGAAGGGCCATGGCCGGGGAGTTCAGGGTGCGGTCGTGCAGCGGCTGACCGGACTCGATCATCCGCAGCATCAGATCCGTCACGCCCAGGCGCAGCGCCGTTGTGGTCGTGGACATGGTCGAGTCCCCCACGATCACGTGCAGGCGGCGGAAGCGCTCGGAATCCCCGTGCGGCTCGTCGCGGGTGTTGATCAGCGGCCGGGCGCGCGTGGTCGACGACGACGCGTCCTCCCAGATGTGATCGGCGCGCTGCGAGAACGAGTACGACGCCTCCCCGGAGCCTCCGCCGAAGCTCTGGCCCTCGCCGAAGCCAACCGGTCCGTTCGGGTGGATGCGCCCGGTGCCCGAGTAGAGCTGGCGAGTGACCAGGAACGGGATCAGGCTGGCCACGAGACGGGCGAAGCGGGTGTCGCGCCCGATCATGTAGTTCTCGTGGGAGCCGAACGAGTTGCCCGAGCTGTCCACATTGGTCTTGAACAGGTAGACCGATCCCCCGATGCCGTCGGCGGCCAGCTTGGCCTCAAGGGCCTGGCGCAGCCGGTCGACGATCAGCTCGCCGGCGCGATCCTGCGCCACGATGTCCTGGAGATTGGCGCACTCGGCGCTGGCGTACTCGGGGTGAGCGCCGACGTCCAGGTAGAGCCGGGCCCCGTTGGGCAGGAACAGGTTCGAGGACCGTCCCCACTCCACGATCGGCTGGAAGAGCAGCCGGGCGGCGTCGTCCGGGCTCAGCGTGCGCGCGGGCTCCCCGGAGACGGTGTCGCCGCGCTGCGTGTGGATGATCCCGAACTCGGTCTCGACCCCGATGATCCGCTGATCCATCGGATCACTGACCGCCCTTCTGCACGAAGCCCTTCACGAACTCCTCGGCATTGGCCTCGAGGACCGAGTCGATGTCCGCCAGGAAGTCGTCTGCCTGGCTGCTGCGCGCCTGGGCTGCCTCCGACGGCGCCCCGCCGCCGCTGGGAGCCGGGCCCGTGGGCTCGACGTCCTCGTCGCGACGCTGCGGCTCGTTGTGCTGGATGCGCTCTGCCATGTTCCTGCTCCTTCGATGGTCGATAGTCGATGTTCGGTATCGTGCGCGGCCGACGGCGGCTCAGCCGATCCGGGCGGAGACTTCCACCAGATCGGGTCGCTCCCGGCGCAGCCGCTCGATGAACTCCTCGATGTCGGCGGCGGCCCACCAGTCCTGCGTCTGCTCCCGGGTCAGCTCGGCCGGCTCCGGCATGGTGATCCGCGCGCCGCGGCGCAGCCCGGGCAGCTCGACGGCGATGGTCTCCCAGCCGGCTGCGATGACGTCGTCCGGGAAGCGCGCCACCAGCCGGCCCCGGAAGTCCGCACGGGTGTCCGCGGGAGGCGTCCACATGGCCGCGCGGATCTCCTGCTCGTCGAAGAGCCGACGCATGCGCCCGGCCGCCTCGAGCTTGCCGTACAGGCTCTTGTCCGGGCGGACGTCGTGGTACTGCAGATCGATCATGGCCAGCTTGGGGTCGTCCCAGCCCAGGCCGCCGCGCTCGCGGTAGCCCAGCAGCAGCTTGAGCTTGGCCAGCCAGTCCAGGCGATCCGCCATGGCCATAGGGTCGGTCTCGAGCGTATCGAGGGTCTCGCGCCACATCTGCAGGATCTCGGCGGTCTCCGGATCGGGGCTGGCACCCCCGGCGGTCTCCATGGACTCGGCGGCCTCCAGGTACATCCGCTGGATCTGGAGGCCGGTCAGCGGCCCGCCGTCACGACGGCCCACCGCCACCTGCAGCGACGGATCGTGGCTGATCCGGTGCAGCGCGAGCACGGGCTCGGTGAGCTCGATCCTGGGCTGCAGTCCCTGCTCCACCAGGCGCAGCACGAGCGAGGTGGTGCCGAACTTGAGCACCTGCGCCCAGTGGGAGAGGTTGGCGTCGCCGATGATCACGTGCAGCCGGCGATACAGCTTCTGATCGGCGTGCGGCTCGTCGCGGGTGTTGACGATGGGCCGGCGCACCGTGGTCTCCAGGCCCACCATCCGCTCGAAGAAGTCCGCGCGCTGGCTGATCTGGAAGCCCGCCCGCTCGCTGCCGGGGCCCAGCCCCACGCGCCCGGCGCCGCACATGACCTGGCGGGAGGCGAAGAAGGGCAGCAGGGCGGCGGTCAGGGCGTCGTCGTCGATGTCGCGGGGCACCGTGTAGTTCTCGTGCGTTCCGTACGACGACGACTTCCCGTCGGTGTTGTTCTTGTGCAGCAGCACCTGCTCCTGATCGGAGGCCTCCGCGGTGGCGTTGAGCGTGGCCACGATCTCGGCGGCCACGCGGTCGCCGGCGAGGTCGTAGAGCGCGGCATCGCGCGGGGTGAGGACCTCGGGCGAGGAGTACTCGGGGTGCGAGTGGTCCACGTAGAGCCGGGCGCCATTGGGCAGGACGGTGTTCATCACGACCTGCGGGGTCTGCTCGGACCACAGCCCGGACTCCGTGAGGGCCTCGGCGGCGATCTCCTCCGAGGTCAGCACCGGGGCCACGTCCGTGAGCTGCGTGGGATGGGCCTGGGCTCGATCCATCTCGAAGCCGCGGGCATCGCGCAGCGGGGTCTCCGAGCTGTAGTCGAAGTCCACGGCCCGCTGCCCGCGCGAGCCGAGCTCGCGGGCCACCAGGGCGGCGTAGGCGGTCACGGCCCGTGTGGAGAGCACGGTCGAGTTGGCCCGGGGATTGCCCGGGGCCAGGATCCCGAACTCGGTCTCGGCCCCCATGATGCGGCGCACGGTCATGACTGCTCTCCCGCCCTGTCGGCGGATGCGGAGGCGGCGCGCGAACCGCGGTGCAGCACGAAGCGCAGGTCCGCGATGGTGTCCTTGCGGCGTCCGGAGATCCGCGCCCACTCCTCCGGGTCCGAGGTGTCCGGCAGGTCCTGCTGCTCCAGGAACTCCTCGGCCACCGCACGGCGCAGGTGCTCCTGGGACAGTCCGCGCACCTGGTCGGTGAGCAGGTCCTTGATCGCCATCTTCTTGGCCCGGTCCACGACGTTGCGGATCACCGCACCCGAGGTGAAGTCCGAGAACCACAGGGTCTCGTGCGAGCCGTCGCGGTAGGTGATCTCCAGGAACCGCGTGGAGTCGTCCTGGGCGTACATGGCCGTCACGCCCACCTCGATGAGCTGCTCCAGGGCGGTCTCCCGAGAGCCGGCGGCGATGACCTCCTCCTGGCGCAGCGGCAGCGTCTCGGTCAGGTAGAGCCCGAAGATCTCCCGGGCGCCTTCGGCGGTGGGGCGGTCGATGCGGATCTTGGCGTCGAGACGGCCGGGACGCAGCACGGCCGGGTCGATCATGTCCTCGCGGTTCGTGGCGCCCACGATGATCACGTTGTCGAGCTTCTCCACCCCGTCCATCTCGGTGAGCAGCTGCGGGACGATCGTGGTCTCCACATCCGAGGACACGCCCGAGCCGCGCGTGCGGAACAGCGACTCCATCTCGTCGAAGAACACCACGACCGGCACGCCGGAAGCGGCCTGCTCGCGGGCGCGGGAGAAGATCTGGCGGATCTGGCGCTCGGTCTCGCCCACGTACTTGTCCAGCAGCTCCGGGCCCTTGATGTTCAGGAAGTAGCCCTTGGCCTCCTTGCGCCCCGACTGCTCCGCGGCGCGCTCGGCCAGGGACCGGGCCACGGCCTTGGCGATCATGGTCTTGCCGTTGCCGGGAGGCCCGTAGAGCAAGATGCCCTTGGGCGGGGTGAGCTGATGCTGGCGGTAGAGCTCGGGGTGCAGGAACGGCAGCTCGACGGCGTCCTGGATCGCCTCGATCTGCGGACCCAGGCCGCCGATATCCGTGTAGCGGACGTTCGGGACCTCCTCCAGGACCAGCTGCTCCATCTCCTGGCGCTCGACGAGCTCCAGGGCCATCCCGTTGCGGGAGTCGATCGAGACCATCTGGCCCGGGCGCGGCTTGGCCTTGCGCAGGGCGCCGGACATGCGCAGGACGCGGTCGTCGCCGGTGCGCCCGCCCACGACCAGCCGAGTGGCGTCCAGTACCTCCTGGACCGGTGCCAGCTCGCCCGACTGCTCGTAGCCCAGCACCGCCACGACGGTGGAGTTCTCGTTCATGAGCACCTGGCGCCCGGGCTCCAGCTGGCCTGCCGTGGTGATCAGCGGCGAGACGGGGCAGCGCACGAGCCGTCCGGAGATGTGGACGTCTGCGGTCAGGGTCGCCGAGCCCACCGTGGTGGAGGGCGGGACCACGCGCACCAGAGTGGCGATCGTCAGCGGGACCTCGACCTCATTGGCCAGGAACTTCTTCAGCTGCTCGATCTGGCCGCGGGCGGACTCCAGGGCGGTGCGCAGCTTCTGGTTCTGATCGCCCGCCGTGGCCAGCTGGCGATCCAGGGCGCGCTTCTCATCCCGGACCAGAGCGACCTGCCGACGGGCGGTGGCCAGCGCGTGGTCCTGCGCCGAGCCGTGGGGGTCTGCTCCGGGGGTCGATTCGGTCATCGCTGCGGGTCATCCTGATCTCGCCGTGAAGAGGCGTACGGTGCTGTGAGTGCTGGGGCGAGCGGGTCGTGGCCGCGGGCCGAGCAACGGGTCTGAGGCTCACCTTATGCCTGTCCATGCCCAGCGTCACACTCAGAGCAGGCGGTTGAACAGTCGCCAGAACTGATGCGTCCGAACGTCGTGATCCGCGCTCGGACCCGAGCAGAGCACAGCGCGCCGGGAAGGGAGCCTGCATGTCGGTGAGCCGACCCGAGGAGGGGTTCGCGGCGGGGTCGTCAGGGTACCGCCGCGTTCTGGCGGTGCTCGCTCTGGGCGGACTGGCGAACTTCGCGCTGATCTACTTCGTGCAGCCGCTGCTTCCCGAGTTCGCGCGCGTGTTCGCCGTCAAGGAAGGCGCCACCGGCGCCGCGCTGTCCGCGACCACCCTGGCCATGATCCTGGGCCTGCTGCTGGCAGGGCCGCTGGCCGATCATCTGGGACGCATCTGGGTGATGGCCGGGTCGCTGATCCTCTCGGGGGCGCTCAGCGCCCTGTGCGCGGTGGCCCCGAGCTGGGAGGTCTTCCTGATCCTGCGCGCCGCCGCGGGCGTCGCCCTGGCGGGCCTGCCCGCGATCGCGCTGGCCTATCTGCGCGAGAAGGTGGCCGCCTCCGCCCACGCGCAGGCCAACGCGATCTACATCATGGGCACCGGCCTGGGCGGGGCGGCAGGGCGTCTGCTGCCGGGACCGCTGGCCGGAGTCGGCGGCTGGCAGCTGGTGAGCCTGGTGCTGGGGGTGTTCTCGGTGGTCGTCGGGGTGGCCGTCGTGGCCCTGCTGCCCGGCGATCGCCCCACACGGTTCCCGTTCTCGGTGCTCGACATCGCCACGGGCACATTCGGCCTGCTGCGCAGCGGACGGATCGCCCTGGTGTGCGGACTGGGATTCTCCACCATGGCCGTGTTCGTGGGGGTCTACAACGCGGTGTCGCTGCGGCTGGAGGCCGAGCCGTTCGCCATGAGCCCTGAGCAGGCGGCGGTGCTGTACCTGGCCTACCCGGCCGGTCTGCTGGCACCGGCCTTCTCCCGGCGGCTGGCCGAGCGCACGGGGCGGCCCATGGCGGTCATGCTCGGCATCGCGGCCATGGCCGCAGGTGCCGCGCTCACGACCCCGGATGCGGTCCTGCCCATCCTGCTGGGCCTGGGCCTGCTGACCTTCGCCTTCTTCGCCGCCCACTCCGTGGCCAGCGGATGGGCGGTGGACGGGGCGCACCGCGCAGGCCTGGACACCGCGCGCGCCTCGAGCCTGTACCTGATCTTCTACTACGCGGGCAGCTCGGTCTCCGGGACGCTGTCGACCCTCATCTGGAGCAGTGCAGGCTGGGCCGGGGTGCTGGCGATGATGGGGCTGTGGCTGGCCCTCGGCCTGGCCTGCGCGCTCGCGCTGTCCCGTCTGCCTCGCCGCTCGTGACGTGTCGCACCTGCGGCGTATCGTGTCGTGCATCACATCATCGCCGCGAGCGCGGAGGCCGACATGTCCCCCAGGAGCACCTCGGAACCGACCCGACGAGCCGCCCTGGCCGCAGGTGCGGCCCTGGGTGCAGGAGCACTGGGCGTTGCCCCGGCTCTGGCGGGAGCCCCAGGGCCGGGCTTCGCTGGACCGGGCTCCCCTGCCCCGGGCGAGCCTGGTCAGGGGCCGGTCCCCGAGCCGCTGAAGCTCAACGAGGCGATCGGCGCCACCGCTGCCGTGTCCTGCGTGGACCCCTATGCCAGCGAGATCGGCCTGAGCGTGCTGCGCCGCGGCGGCAACGCCATGGACGCCGCTCTGGCCATGGCCGCAGCCCTCGGGGTCACCGAGCCGTACTCCTGCGGGATCGGCGGCGGCGGCTTCCTGCTGCATCGCGATGCCGCCAGCGGGCTGGTGCACGCGATCGATGGCCGCGAGACGGCCCCTCAGTCCTTCACCGAGACCCAGTACACCGACGATTCCGGGGCCGAGCTCGACTTCGACGAAGTCGTGAATTCGGGGCTGTCCATCGGCGTGCCGGGCACCCCGGCCATGTGGGAGCTGGCCGCGCAGCGCTTCGGCACCCTGCCGCTGAGCGAGCTGCTGGAGCCTGCTGAGCAGCTGGCCCGGCGCGGCTTCGTGGTGGATCAGCATTTCTACGACCAGACGCAGGACAACGCCGAGCGCTTCTCCCGCTTCCCGGAGACCGCGCGCGTCTTCCTGCGCGAGGGCAGAGCGCCGGAGGTCGGCACCGCGTTCGCCAACCCGGATCTGGCCGATGTCTACCGGCGTCTGCGCACCGAGGGCGTCGATGTCTTCTACCGCGGTGATATCGGGGCCGCAGTGCTCGCCGAGGCCAATGCTCCCTCGACGGTCGCAGGCAGACAGGTCCAGGGCAGCCCCATGACGGCGGCGGATCTGGCCTCCTACTCCCCCGTCCTGCGAGCGCCCACGGTCAGCCAGTACCGCGGGATGCTCGTGTTCGGGATGCCTGCGCCGAGCTCGGGAGGGGTGGCCGTGGGCGAGATCCTCAACCTCCTGGAGCACTACGAATCCCGCACCGGGGTCGGGCTCGCCCAGCTCGGGGAGACCGACTACCTGCACCGCTTCTCGGAGGCCTGCGCCACGGCCTTCGCCGATCGCAACCGCTGGGTGGGCGATGTCCCGGATGTGCCGCACGCCGAGCTGCTCAGTGAAGGCTTCGCGGCCGAGCGCGCCGAGATCATGCGGCCGTCGTCGGCCCGGCCCCGTCCGATCCCGTTCGGCTGGCCCGACGGTGACTACACGAGCGCTCCCCCGGCCGGCGCCGCGCAGGCGGAGCCGTACGAGGGGCAGTCGACCACGCATCTCAACGTCGTGGATCAGTGGGGCAATGCGGTGTCCTACACACTGACGATCGAGCAGACCGGCGGCTCCGGCATCACCGTGCCGGGCCACGGGTTTCTGCTGAACAACGAGCTCACCGACTTCAGCTTCGTGCCGGTGACTGCCGATGTGCCTGATCCCAACCTCCCGGGTCCCGGCAAGCGGCCTCGCTCTTCCATGGCACCCACGATCCTCACCGACGCCACCGGGCTGCGCCTGTGTGTGGGGACTCCCGGCGGGGCCACGATCATCACCTCGGTGGCCCAGATCATCGCGGGGCATTTCGAGCGGGGGCTGCCGCTCGTGGAGGCGATCGCCGCAGCACGGCTGAGCTCGCGCAACGACGAGGACGGCGAGGAGACCGATCTGGGCCTGGTCGAATCCCCCGCCGGGCGCGGTCTCACCGGACTGGGCCACCACCTGGTCCCGCGCGAGGAGAAGGACTGGCTCGGCAACGCCTCGGGCATCAGCCGGGAGCCGCAAGGACTCGTGGCGGCCGCGGAGACCGTGCGCGGAGGCGGAGGGGCGGCTCGCGCGTGGTGAGGCGATGACCGTCTCCGCCTCGATCCCGTTCGCACCCTCTCAAGGAGCCTGCACACGAGCCTCGAGTTCACCCACACCACACTGCCCCAGCGCGTGCTCTTCGGCTCCGGCCGCGGCGCCGAGCACCAGGAGGCCGAGGTCCAGCGCCTAGGCGCTCGCCGCGTCATGGTCATCGCCGGGCAGCGCGAGCTCGAGATGGCCCGCGGGATCGCCTCTCGGATCGACGTGGCCCTGTGGCACGACGAGGTCGTGATGCACGTGCCCGTCGAAGTGGCCGAGCGCCGGCGCGCCGCGGCCGCCGAGCACGGGACCGACCTGCTGGTCAGTGTGGGCGGCGGGTCCACCACCGGGCTGGCCAAGGCCATCGCGCTGACCAGCGGCGTGCCGATCCGATCAACGCGGCCCTGGCAGGCGAGGCGATCCGCGCGCTGGGGCAGGGACTGCCCACCGTGGCCTCCCACGCGGAGGACATCGACGGGCGCGACCGCACCCTCTACGGCGCCTACCTGGCGGCGGTCTCCTTCGCCTCGGCCGGATCCGCCATGCACCACAAGATCTGCCACGTCCTGGGCGGGACCTTCGATCTGCCGCACGCCCCCACGCACGCGACGGTGCTGCCGTACGTGCTGGCCTTCAACATGTCCCATGCCCCGGAAGCCGCCGGCAGGATCGCGGCGGCCTTCGGCAGCTCCACCGCGCTCGAGGGCCTGCAGCAGCTGCGACGGGTGCTCGATGCCCCGCAGCGGCTCTCGGATCTGGGCTTCACGGCCGAGGGGATTCCCGAGGCCGTCGAGATCGCCCTGGCAGCCATCCCCACCGACAATCCCCGCCCGGTCACGCGGGAGAACCTGAGCGAGCTGCTCACCGCCGCCCTGAACGGCGACGACCCGCACACGCTGGTCTCCGCGACCGGCGCAACCGAAGGGGACCCGTCATGAGCACCCAGCCCGAGATCAGCCCCGAGCAGACCGCGGTCGAGGAGGACCTGATCGAGCGCGTCCTGGCCTCCTTCGCCCAGACGCAGGATTCGCGCCTGAAGCCCGTGATGGAGTCGCTGACCCGGCACCTGCACGCGTTCATCCGCGACGTGCGCCTCACCGAGGACGAGTGGAACGCGGCGATCGAGTTTCTCACCGCCGTCGGTCACATCACCGATGACCGGCGTCAGGAGTTCGTGCTGCTCTCGGACGTCCTGGGAGCCTCCATGCAGACCATCGCGGTGAACAACGAGGCCTACGAGAATGCCACCGAGGCCACGGTCTTCGGCCCGTTCTTCGTCGAGGACGCCCCCGAGATCCCCATCGGCGGCGACATCGCCGGCGGTGCGTCGGGCCAGCCCTGCTGGGTCGAGGGAACGGTCACGGACACAGCGGGCAAACCGGTGCCCGGGGCACGGATCGAGGTCTGGGAGGCCGATGACGACGGCTTCTACGACGTCCAGTACACCGACGGCCGCGTTGCCGGACGCGCCCACCTGCGCAGCGACGACGACGGCCGCTACGCCTTCTGGGGCCTGACCCCCACGCCCTATCCCATCCCGCACAAGGACTTCGTGGAGCAGCCGGCGGGCACGCCTGCTCCGGACGGCCGCGACCTGGGCGATCAGACCTGGGCCCGGGCACGGTTCGACATCGTGCTCGCCCCGGAGAATGCCTGAGAATCCGCCGAGCAACCGCACTCGAGACGGGTCGGCAGTCCTATGCTGATCCCGAACTGCCCCACGACCCGAAAGGGAGGCCGACGATGTCCCCTCGCAACCAGGATTCCGACCCGGCACTGACCGGCGGCGCCGACGACGCCGTCGAGGAGGCCCGCAACATCCAGGAGATGGACGAGGCCCAGGAGCCCGCCGATGAGGGCGTCGGCGCCATGACCGACGACCAGGAACGCGACC